>CAIYMN010000375.1 GCA_903927295.1 uncultured beta proteobacterium
AGGGCATCGTCCGTCTGAACGGCAATCAGGCCCAGGTCGCCGTCGCTGCCTGACACCTACAAGAAAACAGAGGTCGAACCCTACCATGAGCGAAGAAACAGTCAACGCCATCATCGAGAAATACCGCGGCCAGCCGAGTTCGCTGATCCACGCTCTGGTGGAAATCCAGCACGCGAACCACTGGCTGCCCCGCGAGGTGATGCACCAGGTCGCTGACGCACTGCAGGTGCCCTTCGCCCAGGTGATGCAGATTGCCAGCTTCTACAAGACTTTCAGCCTGACGCCGAAAGGACGCCACGAAGTGCATGTGTGCACCGGCATGACCTGCCACCTGCGCGGCGCCGCCAAGCTGCAGGCCAAGGTGGAGGAGCTGACCGGCCTGAAGGACGGGCAGACCGATGCCGATGCGAAATTTACTTTTGCAACTGGTGCCTGTTTGGGCAGTTGCAGCATCGCCCCCGAGCTGATCGTCGACGGCAAGCACTATGGCCGGATGACGCCGGACAGAATCGAAGACGTCCTGAAACAATACGAGTAGGTCATCACATGCCAAAGTTGCAATCAGCCGCTGAGCTGGAAAAATTCAGGGCAGAACTCCTGGCCAAGCGCTCCAGCACCAAACCCTGCATCGCCGTCTGTGCCGGTGCGGCGTGCGACGGTCTGGACTCGGCGGCGGTCGCGGCTGCCTTCAAAGCCGCAGCCGCCCCGCTCGGCGACAAACTCGAGGTCAGAACCACCGGCTGCCACGGCTACTGCGAGAAGGGACCGAACGTCGTTGTCACCCCCGGAGACATCTGCTACTTCGAGGTCAGCCCTGCCGACGTGCCGGACGTCATCGAAGCCACACTGAAAGGCGAAGTCGTCGAGCGTCTGGTCTACAAGGATCCGAAGACGGGCGTCAAGGCGGTGCACATGCAGGAGGTGCCGTTCTACAAGCACCAGACGCGGCTTTTGATCGGCGACAACCCGAAGATAGACCCGATGAAGATCGACGACTATCTGGCCGTGGGCGGCTACGCTGCGCTGGTCAAGGCTTTGAGCACCATGAGCCCCGAGCAGGTGCTGGATGAAGTCAAGAAGGCCAATCTGCGCGGCCGTGGCGGTGGCGGATTTCCGGCCGGAATGAAATGGGAGACCACCCGCAACGCGCCGGAGAAAACCAAGTACGTCATCGTCAACGGCCACGAAGGTGAATCCGCCGCCTTCATGGACCGCGCCATGCTGACCGGCAACCCGCACAAGATCCTCGAGGGCCTGATCATCGGTGCCTACGCCATCGGTGCGCAAAAGGGCTTCATGTACACGCGCCACGACATGCCACTCCTGGAAAAGCATGTACGCAACGCGCTGGCCCAGGCGGCGGAGTATGGCCTGCTGGGCAAGAACATCCTGGGCAGCGGCTTCGACTTCGAATGCGAGCTGCACTTTGACGTCGGCATCTTCGTCTCCGGTGAATCGAGCGCACTGATGCGCTCGATCGAAGGCAATCCGCCCGAGCCACGGCCGAAGTACATTCGCACCTCGGTGTCGGGCATCTGGGACAAGCCAAGCAACCTGAACAACGTCGAGACCTGGGCCAACGTGCCGCAGATCATTGAAAAGGGTGCCGACTGGTTCACCAGCATCGGCTCGGAAAAGAGCAAGGGCACGAAGCTGGTCTCGCTGTCGGGCCATGTGGTGAACAGCGGCATCGTGGAAGTACCGATGGGTACCCCGCTGCGCACGCTTGTTCACGACATCGGCGGCGGTGTACGCGACGGCAAGACGCTCAAGGCGATCCACTTCGGTGGCGCCATGGGCGGCTCGATCCCGGCGGACCTGATCGACGCCCCTCTGGACTTTGACGGGATGTCCAAGCTCGGCGCGCCGATTGGCGCCGGCGGCCTGCTGCTGATGGACGAAGACACCGACATGGTGGAAGTGGCACGCTACCTGATGGACTTCCTGACCAAGGAATCCTGCGGCAAGTGTGTGCCATGTCGCGAGGGCATGAAGCAGATGTTGCAGATCCTGACGCGCATCACGGAGGGTCAAGGCAAGGCTGGTGACATTGAGCGCCTGCAGGACCTGATCGAGGTGACCGGCGTGGCCAGCCTGTGCGCGCTGGGCAAGACCTCAGGCGACCCGCTGAAAAGCATGTTCCGCTATTTCAAGTCCGAGTACGAAGCGCGCATTGGCAGCGGGAGTGAGGCCACATGAACGAGATCAATCTGACCATCGATGGCCGGCAAGTCAAAGCCGACGCAGGCATGACCGTGCTGGATGCCGCGCGCCGTGAAGGCATTGACATCCCCACCCTGTGCCATCACGAAAAGCTCGAAGCCTTTGGCGGCTGTCGCCTGTGCATGGTCGAGGTGGAGTCGCGCGGCTGGACCAGCTACGTCGTGTCCTGCCTTTATCCGGTCGCCAAGGACATCGTCGTGCGCACCCGCTCGGAGAAAGTGGACAAGATCCGCAAGGTACTTGTCGAGGAACTGCTGGCCCACGCGCCCGACGCCCCTGAACTGGTGAAGCTGGCCGAGGAGTACGGCGCCGACCGCAACCGTTTCGAGAAGACGGCCTCGTTCTGCGTGGTGTGCGGACTGTGCGTGCGCTATTGCAACGAAGTGAAGAAAAAGAACGCGGTGAGCTTCTTCGACAACGGCTCCGTGCGCCAGATCAGCTTCGTCCCCGAAGTCGCCAAAGACGAATGCTGGGACTGCCAGGAATGCTTTGCGCTGTGTCCAACTTCGTATGCACAGGCCGCTTATCTGCTGACTGAAGCGCTGGCCTTTCCGGGGCAACGCAAGACCGCAACCCGCGCAGCCAGGAAAGCATCCAGGCCACGGGTAGTTATTCCCATCATGGCGGTGCCATGACAGCGCAGGAATTCAAGTTCTTGATGCCGGGATGATGCCCTCGGCTGCCGCGCTACCGAAGAACCAGTACGTTGTTGCGTCGTTCCATTGAGCGCGACAGGCGCAAGGCCAGCGCATCCTTACCCAGGGTTCGCTGCATCAATGCGTCAAATTGCAAGCGAGCGTCAGCAGGCATTGCTTTCGCCGCGCTTTGCGCCATTTGAAACAGCCACAGTCCATGCATGGCGCTCGCGCGTTGCACCTGCACGCCGCGCCATGTGTAGCTCACCATGCCGAGCGTCGGATGCACCAGGCGGCTGTCGCTCCTGTTCACCAAATGCCCCGTCTCCAAGTGGGGTTGGGCGTCCAGCCATTGCTGGTAGCAGGCAGCATCGACGGCAAGCTGTGGCCCCCAGTCCTTGAACACCAAGGCCAGCACCGGCTCCAGCGTGGCGGGGATAGCGTCATCGGCAAGCCAGTCGGCAACGTGAGGTGAATATTCACCATCCGGTGTGTTGGGCAGTTGCATACGCTCTACCCATCGAGCAACGTTGGGCGCGCGTTTCTTCATCAGCGCTGTCGGGTAGGGATCGCGTCCGAGGTGCGCATACATCGGCGCAATCAGTCCCAGGTCGGCAATACTGACGCGCCAACCCATCACATAAGGGTAGATCTGGAAGTGAACGTCAAGAGCTTCGAGCAGTTCTTCGTATGCAGCCTCGATGGCTGGAATGGTCTGCGGCGTGATTCCCAACGCAGGCAGACTGGAGCTGAAGAAGTCCATGACGCGCCGCCCGGCGCTGCGCCGCGCTTCACGGTCGGCGCCAGCATAGAGTCCGCGCCCAAACTCGGTCTGCAAAAACAGCTCCTGCTCGTCGCGGTAGCTCCAGCGGTAGTGCATGGCCACCTGCAACATGCCTTCCAGACCAAAACCGTCGATCAGCCTGGCCACCGCCAGTTGAACCGGTGTGGACGGCGTCATGGCCTTGCCTGGCGCAGAAGGGGCGAGCGCATCCAGATAAGTGACGATGTCCGTGGAGTCCTGGATGAATTGACCATCCGGAGTTTCGAGTACCGGAAAAGTCACAAGCCCGACCGCCGGGCGCACGCGCGCTTTGTAGTCCGGGTGCGACGGACAGCGCTCCACGAACGCAAGCCCTTTCTTGATCAGGCAGGAACGCGCCTTGCCTGTGTAGAGCGAGTGCGGCGTGCCCCACAGGATGTGGGGTTGCGTCGGTTCAGTCGTGTTTGTCATCGAAGTAGTCCCTCATTGAATACTGCTGGGGCGGACTGCGCAAGATCAAGCGCCTTGTTTTGGCACGCGTCGCCGCCGTGCCAGCAGGACTCCGCCGAACAACAACGCCAGACCACCAAGGCTCCATGGCAAGGCCGCTTTGAGTTTGGGCACGAGAAAATGCCAAAACGCATAGCGCATCGCTGTCTTTTGCAGGTCGTACCCTTGCGGGACGGGTAGCACACCGTTCGCTCGCGCGTAGTCGTCGTAATCGGCGATCATCGTTTTGAAGCGTTCTGGCTGGCTACTGCCCAGATCGTGCACCTCCCCCGGATCCGTCTTGAGATCGTAGAGACGCCAGTTGCCATCGCCCAGGGGCGCAATGTTCTTCACGAGTTTGTAATCGCTCTTGAACAGTGCCGCGGACCCTGCCAACTCATAGCCAAGCGCCTCGTCGGGAGCATGAACATAATCTGCCCGGCCCAACAACAAGGGCAACATGCTGTGCCCACTCAAGGGTTCGACCTTGTTTCCGAGGTAGATTCCGTCATGAGGCCTGATTCCAGCGGCATCGAGCAAAGTCGGAACAATGTCGTTCACATGGGTCAGCGCCGTGATCGTGCGCGAAACGGGCATGCCAGGCACGCCCGAGATGATCAGTGGAACGCGCAGACCACCTTCGCCGGCAAAGTACTTGTAGCCGCTCAAGGGCGAGGTGGTGGCGCTGGCCCAGCTTGGTCCGTTCGCCGAAAACGTGCCTCTGCCCCCGGGCGGATCGGCGTCCGTGTCGTAGCTCATGCGCACCCAGGTACTGGAGACGGGAATATTCAAGGGATCGGCCGGATCGGAGCCGTTGTCCGACAGAAATACAAAGACCGTGTTGTCGTACTGGGCACTGGCTTTGAGGTGCGCCACCAAACGGCCCACCTGGAAGTCCATCGCCTCAGCCATACCGGCGTAAACCTCCATGTGGCGCGCTTGCTGACGCTTTTTGTCCACGCTCAGTTGGTCCCAGTCGGTCGTGCTAGCCAGGGCAACCATCTCAGTCCCGGTGGGAATCAAATCCAGGGCAGCGGCGCGGTCCCGCCGCGCCTTGCGCAGGGCGGTCCAGCCCTGGTCGTAGCGGCCACGGTACTTTTGGACGAACTCGGCTGGAGCCTGCAGTGGAATGTGGTTGGCCTGAAAACCGATGTAGGCAAAGAATGGCTTTGTGTCCTTGTCGTTGCTGGCGATGTACTCGATGGCCTTGTCAACAAAGAATTTCGACGAGTAATAGTCCGCTGGCAACTCGGCTTCCTGGCCCTGCTCGAACCAGTAGGCCTTGTCGTACAGCATCATGTAGCTTCGCTTCTCCCAATTGTCCGAACCGCTGTCGGCTTGAATGAAAGAGCGCTCAAATCCACGCTTGCCGGGCAGCTTGTCTGGCGTCTTGCCCAGGTGCCACTTGCCGGTGATGTAGGTGTGGTATCCGTTGTCCTTGAGCATGGTGGCCAGTGTGACCGCGTTGTCGTTGAGGGTGCCGGCATAGCCCGGTTTTCCCTCATGCTCGGCAGGCATGGTCTCGGGCATGTTGCCCACGCCATTGCGATGGTTGTCGACACCGGTCAGCAGCATGGAGCGCGTTGGCGAGCAAACGGCGGCCGCATGAAAGTTGGAAAACCTGGCGCCGTGCCTGGCCATTTCGTCCAGATTGGGTGTGGCGATCTCGCTGCCGTAGGCACCCACGTCGGTAAAACCCCAATCGTCCGCCACTAACACAACAATGTTCGGGCGCGTTCTGTCGTTCGCCCCGTAACAGACCATGCAAGTGCTTGCCAGCAGCACGCTCACCAAACCCTGGCGTATCTGTCCGATTGCGTAACCCATGTCTGTTGCCTCTGTGAGGACGGCATGTGATGTTCCGTCAAGCGCTATTATGTTTTCATTTTGACGCATCAACCTGGAGATGCCCATGACAAGCGACCTGGTTATCCGCAGCGATTCGGCCGGGGTAACAACCCTGACTCTGAACCGCCCCGACAAGCTCAATGCCCTGACGCCGGCCGTCTTTGTTGCCTTGCGTGCGCACCTCGATGCCATTGCGGCAGACCCCGCAGTGGGATGTGTGGTCCTGATGGGCTCGGGGCGTTCGTTTTGTGCGGGCCATGATCTGGCGGCCATTGCCGATCACACGCCTGCACCGAGTGCGCACTTTGAAGCCGAGACCATTGATGCCCTTGAAGCCTTGCCACAGCCGACCATCGCGCGCCTGCATGGTCATTGCTTTACCGGCGGGCTGGAGCTGGCACTGGGTTGTGACATTCTGATGGCCAACGAGTCAACCCGACTGGGCGACACCCACGGGCAGTGGGGACTGGCTCCAATATGGGGTTTGTCGGTGCGGCTGCCGCGCCGGGTCGGGGTGCCGCGCGCCAAGGAGTTGATGTTTACCAGTCGACGCATCAGCGGAGCCACCGCAGCGGCCATCGGCCTGGTGGACTACTGCGTGGCGGACGTCGAACTGGATGCGGCTGTGGCGCGCCTTGCGGCGGAGATACTGGCCAATTCCCGCGGAAGCAATCGCATTGCCAAAGCTTTGGTGGCAGCGGCTGGCGAGCGCAGCTGGCAGGATGCATTGCACTTTGAGCGGCAGATGCCCTTTGGCATGCCTGAAGACATGGCGCAGCGTATGGGAGCAGCTGGCCGACCTGGCTAGTCGTTTGATATTTCAGCGGCAAGTTTCAGGAGGGCAGTTTGAAATATTGATGAAGTGGATCACTGGCTCTTGTTCCAGTCCGTGACAATACGATGCAACTGGGATACGCCATCGGTCAAAGCTGCCGGGCCGGGTTGCAGGATGTCGGCAGACTTGATTTCAAACAACTGCTGGTACTTGACGGCGTTCACGTTTTCCCAGCCTGGGCGTGCGGCCACTTTTTCGGGCCGGAATTTCTTGCCGCACCAGGAACCGATGATGATGTCGGGATTGCGGCGTGCGATCTCCGCCGAATCGGCAATGATGCGATTCCTTCCCAAGGATTGAACGGCGAGTTCGGGAAAACAGTCGTCGCCCCCGGCAATGCCGATCAGCTCAGACACCCAGCGAATTGCGCTGATGTGCGGCTCGTCCCATTCCTCGAAGAAGATTTTGGGCCGGCGTGCAAGTCCTGTTGCTGCTTCGGCGATGTCCGCGAGTTGCTGCTGCATGATTCCAATCTTCTCGAGACCAAGCGCGCTCTGCCCGACCATGGCTGCGACCTGGTACATCATGGAGAAGATTTCGTCGATGCTGCGCTGGTTAAAGACCGTAACCTGAACGCCCTGGCGAATCAGCGCCGCTGCAATGTCAGCCTGCATATCGGAAAACCCAAGCACACAGTCCGGCTGCAATGCGAGGATTTTGTCGATCTTGGCACTGGTGAACGCACTCACCCGTGGCTTTTCATCCCGAGCACGTCGCGGACGTACGGTGTAACCGGAAATTCCGACAATGCGGTGCTCCTGCCCAAGCAGGTACAGCCACTCGGTCGTCTCTTCGGTCATGCAGACGATGCGCTGGGGGCCGAGAGAAAAAGCGACAGGTTCGGTCATTGAATCGATCATACCGACAGGTCAGCTATTGCTGCTGCAGAACCGACCCATCCCATAGTCCATTGGCTTCATCGGCCATGGCTGACCTTCCTGCCCAAGTCACGGCCGACAGCTGTTGGGCACCAAGCCGTCAGAGGCCGGTCTTTGGCGAGTGGCTGCTGTCACTGCTTAGGGGGGTGCACCGCGAGATTGCTCACACTACCGGGTTTTGAATTTCCCCGATGCCATCAATTGCAATGCGCACCACGTCCCCTTTTTGCAGGTATTTGGGAGGCGTAAAGCCGATCCCAACACCGACGGGCGTGCCGGTGGCAATCACGTCGCCGGGATGCAGCGTGATGCCGGCGCTCAGAGTTTCAATGAGCGTGGGAATGTCAAAAATCAGGTCTTTGGTGGAGGCATTCTGGCGTTCTTCGTCATTGACCCAGCAGCGCACCTGTGTTTTGGTGGCATCCATCTGATCGGCGCTCACCAGCCATGGCCCCATGGGACAAAAGGTGTCAAACGATTTGCCCATGTGCCACTGCATGTGGCGGTTTTGCCAGTCGCGTGCGGTGACATCGTTGACGATGGTGTAACCCCACACATGTTCCATCGCATTGGCCTTGTTGATGCCTTTGCCGCCACGCCCGATAACCACCGCCAGTTCGGCTTCGTAATCAATGGCGCTAGACACTCCAACGGGCATTTCAATTGCAGCGCCGGTGGCGATCACACACTCGGGGACTTTGGTGAAAATGATGGGAAAACCGGGTATTTCACCGCCGGCCTTGGCGCTGCTGTCAAACCCGCTGCGTGCAAACTCTTTGGCATGGGCATGGTAATTTTTGCCAACGCAAAAAATATTACGCCGGGGATGCGGCAAGGGTGCGCGCAAGCTCACGGCACTCAAAGGCAAGGCCGCGAGCGACGGGGGCAATTGCTGCGCACTCGCAAGCATTTCAACAATCGGCAACGCACCAAGTTCCCGCTGAGCCAGGGGCATGTCAAAAGGAGTAACGCTCTGCAGGTCGTCAGAAACGAAACCGACATGGGGTTGTTGCTGGTAAAGAAAGGCTGCAATACGCATGGCTATATTCCGTCGCTAAGAGGATGATGGGAGAGCATGTTAAAGTAATTTCAAAATGCGAGGAGACACCATGAAGACACGCAGTCATGCCGCGCTGGCAGCCATTGCTTACGCACTTTTTCTGACTGCGCTCGGCAATGCGCCGGTTTGGTCGCAACCCGTCACCTACCCCACTCGAACCATCACCATGGTGGTGCCGTTCCCACCCGGGGGGCTTGCAGACACGGTGGCACGGCCGGTGGCCGAAGCCATGAGTCGTGAGCTCGGCCAGCCCGTCATCATCGAGAACAAAGCAGGGGCCGGCGGCGGCGTTGGAATGGGGTTTGCAGCGAAAGCCAAATCCGATGGCTACACGGTGCTGATGGCGCTGTCGTCATACTCCGTGATTCCTGAAGCCGATATGGTGCTGGGACGCACACCCATGTTTGTTTTGAGTGACCTGCGTCCACTGGCCCGCTACACCGCCGACCCCACTGTACTGGCCGTGCGCGCCGACGCGCCCTGGAAATCGGTGAAAGACTTTATCGACGACGCCCGCCGGCGTCCCGGCGCCATTAACTACGGCTCGTCTGGCACCTACGGCACCATGCATGTGCCGATGGAAATGCTGGCGCAAACCGGTGGGGTGCGTTTTGTGCATATTCCCTATACCGGAGCAGGCCCGGCCGTGTTGGCCCTGCTTGGCGGCCAGATCGACGCTGTATCCACCGGACCGGCCACCGTGCTGCAGCATGTGAAGGCGGGCAAGTTGCGGGTACTGGGCCATTGGGGTCAGGGTCGGCTGGAGTCATTGCCGGATGTAGTCAGTTTGAAAGAGCAGGGATTCAATGTGGAATATGCCCAGTGGTCTGGCATGTTTATTCCTTCCAGCACGCCGGAACCCATTGCCCAGCGCCTGCGCGCCGCTGCGCGAGTGGCGGCCAATGACGCCAGGGTTCGTGATGTGATTCACAACGCAGGCAGCCCTGTGCTGTACCAGGACAGTCCGGAGTTCGAAAAGTATGTGCAGGATGACGTCAAGCGGATGGTGGACGTGGTCCGGCGCATTGGCAAAGTGGAATAACAAGGGCAATCCTATGCCTCAGACATTGCGGCGACGCTGTTTCTTTTCTGCTCTGGTCCTGGCGGCGCTGGCACTGAGTTCCAGCGTCATCGCCCAGTCCTACCCCACGCGCCCCGTCAAAATCGTGGTGCCTTTTGCGGCTGGAGGCCCTGCCGACATCTACGCTCGCTTTATCGGGCAGCGATTGGGCGACGCGCTGGGTCAGCCCTTTGTGGTGGAGAACAAGCCGGGGGCAGGCTCCGTTATCGGTACGGATGCTGTCGCCAAGTCACACCCTGATGGCTACACGCTGCTGCTGATGTCCAACAGCCAGACGGTGAACGAAACGCTGATTCCCAACAAGCCCTACGCGCTGATGCGTGATTTCGTCGCGGTTGCCCCGATAAACTACTCCGACCTGGTGCTTGTGACCCATCCGGGCACCGGAATTCAAAATGTCGCTGATCTGATCAAGCGCGCTCAGGCACAGCCCGGCAAGCTCAACTACGCATCATCAGGGCCTGGAACGCCGTACCACATGGCTGCCGAGTTGTTCAAAAGCATGGCCAGAATTGATGTGGTGCACGTCCCCTACAAAGGCAGTTCTGGCGCTCGAAGCGAT
>CAIYMN010000376.1 GCA_903927295.1 uncultured beta proteobacterium
CCGAGGTACTGCGATTTCAACGGCGTATCCGCTGGGCGGTGGCCTGCCCCTAGGGTGACGACGGCCACCTCGGCTACGCAGTATTCGGCGATGAGTTCCCGAATGGAGCTACTCAAGTAAACCAGCGGGACTTGGAAAACACTCTCATTGTGCTGGTCGATCAGGTAAAAACCGCTACCTAGCGGCTCAGTCGCCGATGGCCTTGTGCTTTCTGGCACGAGCCTGCGTAATTCATCCACCAAGGCCCCGACCACGCGATACCACCCTGCCTGTTCAGGGGAGTCTTCGGAATGGGATTTGTCGATTAACTGCTGCAAAAAGTTGAGAAACGCCTTCAACTGACCACCTTCCAAACTGCCATCGCTGTTTGGGGTTTGTTGCGACGGCAGCACCATGCCCAGCGCAGACCACCAGTTGGCTTCTTCTTCCGTCAAGCCAGGCGCGCTGAACCAGCCGCAGGCCGGATGGTTGATGGCGACCGTCCGCTCTTTGCCATCCGCATCTACAACCGTGGCATAGACAATGTTGACCCATTCGGCAGTGACGTTGTAGCCAAACAGTTCTGCCTTCAGCGCACCGGAGAGAATCTTGCCCAGCCTGGACAAATCTTTGAACGGTACGGAATACACGGTCAATCGCTTGGTGAAAATACCCCACAATACCGCTTCCAGTTGCAGTTTGGCACGGGTCCAGACAGGCTGCGGATTGTTGGCATCAAACCCTGCTGTTTGAATCCATGCGTTCAAATGGGCCGCCGCCCATGGGCTGGGTACGTTGTAGTGGGTCACCCCGGCCAAGGTCGCCGGATGGGATTCGTTGAACACGGAAACGGGGTCGCCTTGGCGGTTATTGCCATGATCCAGCACCCTAGTCAGGTTGAGTTGTAAAGAGTAGTGATTTCTCAAATTGGACTGGATTTGCAGCGGGACCAGGGCCGAAGCGATTTCGTTGTGACCCAACACCGGCTGATTTTCGTCGATGCGGCCATTGCGGCCCGGCCCACCGCGTTTGATAATCGCGTCCCTTAAAATCTTTTCAATCAACGCCGCCGCCGCATGGAAGGGTTCTTGCTGCCCACCCTCACGCCGCATGTCGATGCTCTGTTGAAAATCTTGGACGATGTTGCTGGCCTGTTCAAAGGCATCGTCGAATAGTTTGATCGCGCCAACTTCGGCATTTCTTTCGCCATTCAATGCGGGGTAGCCGTCCCATATTGCCAACGGGTCGCGGGCCATGCAGGCTGGCGACAACTTGGGTATTTTTTTGGATTGCTCCCAAGCATCTTGCAACCAAGTGATGACCGCCCCCAATTGCACGGCACGGTCGGCCAGGTTTGTCGCCAAGCCGCCATAGATTTTGGGTCCGGCATCACGGCTGCGAAAAGGTCCCACGCCTTTTTCGATAATGGCCCCCGGCATATTGGTGCAGGTATCCGCCAAGGCAGTGGCCAGGTTGATGAACTTGTCCGGGCGCTTACGCTTGCTGCCGTCGCTAAGGCGGAAGTCTTGCCTGATATAGTCGGCTATTTTTTTAAGCGTCAGACGCAAGGTTTGAGTTTGGTTCGCCCAGTCGGACAAATCTTGGCGCAAGTACTGGTCTTCGCTGTCTGCAAAAGGCGCGTTGAAACGAAACAAGGGGCTGTCGTGTCCGTCAAGCAGCATGGTGCGCCGGTCGTCTTGGGGAGCGACGAAATATAAGCTATATTGACCGGGTTCTTCGTTTACG
>CAIYMN010000377.1 GCA_903927295.1 uncultured beta proteobacterium
CATGGAGTTTGGCTTTAGACTTTGCCATGGTGGTTGAGCTTTCTTGGCTTTGCGGTTGTTGAAGTCAGAACCCATATTCTGTAGGGCCTGACGGCTTCAACCACCAACTTCAACCTTCAACTACGAACGGGACATCGCCCCTTACCCGACAATGATCTAAACAGAATGGCGTGTTTCAGTGCATAGAACCCAATATGACAGCACGAGACTAGTCGAACAGTCCGAACTGCGTGTTCAGCACGCCCATCTACGCAAAACAAACTGCGAAGTAGCCGCGCCGCCGAACACTACATCAACGAACCCGCCAGGATAGTCGGTTGAGATTTTCAACCAAGTCTCCTGACCGTTATTCTGTACGTTCCCACAGGAATCAGGGCTGTCACAGGTGTCAAAAACGAACTACTGCTCCAATATTGAAACCGACCAGTGTCTGGCCGCGGCTCGCCTCGGTCATCACATCAGCATAGGCGTAAGCACGGTCCGTCAGCTTGACAGTACCGAGCAAGCCGGCGCGCAGGAACGCTGCGTTCGGGCTGGGTGTGACAATCTGGGTCGACGTACCCACCAAAGATGCATTGAGCGTAGGACGTAACAGCGTGGTCGAATCCAGACCGACACCGACATTGGCGCGATACGTGTACCTGTCGCTTAGCGGATTGCTCGCCTTCGCGCTTGCAGTCAAGCCAAATTCAACGCGGGTGCCACTGCCGTCATAGTCGCTGACGCTTAGCGCCGACGATGCACTACCTTCACTGAATGACGACTGCCCAACCCTCTGCCAGGTTGCCCGCGCATAAGGGGACACTGTGGCGTTGTCCAGCTCAAGTGGCAAGTTCAGCCCAAGGCTAACCATCGCATCATTGCCCTTGACGTCCTTTGACGACATACCGCCCGTCAGGCCCGTGACATCGTTGCGTGAGCTGCCGACCGAGCTTGCGCCATAGCTAGCCACAGCGTCGAACACGAATTGTCGCGTTGGCAACTTGCCGTACAGGAAGATTGAAGCCTGTTGCACGGTGCCGGAGCCCTGATTAGCCGACACATTGGTGTTCGACATTGAAACACCGCCACCGAAGCGCGTTCCGGCCTTGGAATAAGCGTCTGTGCCTACAACCAACTGTGCGCCGTTGCTGGTCCAACCATCCGAATGGATGTCACTTGAGCGTTGACCGCGCCGATAGGAGACTTCGCCCCAGGCTTCTTCATTGATTCCGCCCAGACGCGCTAGCACGATTTGCTGCAAATTACGCGCTGCCAGCGGCACTACTGCCATCGTGGCGCCATGAATTTCTCCGGCCAGACTCTGCGTGTATCCCGGCAAGCTTGACGTCGACTGCCCCGAGGCGCCGTACAGTAACTCGTCCTGGGCAGTGGTGGCGTTACCTGACTGGTGGGCCGATACCATCTTGTCCAGCGCGGCGGCGACGGACTGGGCATTCGTGTTGCCCAGTGCCGAGGACACCGCGGTCTGAAAGGACGAGGGAATCACAGCCAGATCCAGGCTGTTGCTTCCCTGGTAATTGTAGAAATCGATGAGCTGCGTGCCCGAGGCCAGTCCCGCAGCTTGCGAGATTTTTGAGAACCTGCCGGTGATACCGCCGTCCGCAGTGATTATCCGGAACTTGTCGCCTGCAACTGGCATATAGGGTGCACTGCCGTAGCCCGGCTCTGACGGCGTAAACAGATTTTGCAGGCCAAGACTCAGGTTGGCGCCAGACTGAATAGTCAGCCCGCCAGTGATCTTCATGAAGGAGTAGTAGCCGGTGCTGCCCGTAGGCGTGGCGCTGCTCGCCTGTGTATGACCCGCGATGTCCTGCTGGTAGGTGCTGCCTGTGCTCAACGTGACCGGCGCGCTCACCGCCAGGTAGCCAGGTGAGTTGCCCGGCTTGAGCTTGCCAGACACTGTCAAAGCGCCGCTGATGGTGCCACTACCCATCAGCGTGGCCCCCGATGCAACGAACACTGTGCCCTTGCCCGTAGGTGAAGAACCGCCGACGGAGACAATGCCCGCAGATACGCTGGTCCCACCCGAGTAGCTGTTGGCCCCAGTCAGCACAAGTGTGCCCGTGTTCTGCTTGATCAGGCCACCCGTGCCTGACATCACGCCAGCGTAGGTGCCAGTGCTGCTCTGGTCAAACACGACTGCAGAGTTGTTGGAAATCGCACCTTGCAGGCTCGTCGTGTTGCCCTGCAGTGTGCCCGCTGCTACGGTCGTGCCACCCGAGTAACTGTTTGAACCTGACAGTATCAGCGTCCCAGGCCCGCTGACCGACAAACTACCAAGCCCCGTCAGCGCACCGGACAACTGCGCAGGCGCACCTGTGAGCGTGCTGATAGTGCCGCCAGTTGCCAATATTGAGAACGCCTGGCTCGAATTGCTGCCCGCGCTCAGGCTCAGTGTGCCGCCATCAAATACCGGGTTGGCTGTCACGCCAATGTCGCTCATGCTAAATGTACCGGGGGCAACGATATTCGTCAGCGAAGGGCCGACAACCAGGTCCCAGATGGTTGGTGTGCTCTCAGCTTGCAACGTCCAACTCAAGCCGTTGAGCGTGCCGGTAACGGTGCTACCGACCAAGTTGGCAAAGGAGGCCGAGGTAAGCCCGTTAATTATTCCTGTATAGGTGTTGGTCACCAGCGTTGAAGTTGGTGTAACTCCAAAATTCATTGTGCCCGACGGCGTTACAAGTCTGAGCTTTCCGTAGTCTGTCGTGCTGTTGATGATGACGTTGTAGTTGGTCGGCAGCTTGTTACGATAGACAAGGGCTGCTACTTGGCCCTGCGCGTTGTTCAGGGTGCCAATCGTCGCAGTGGATTGGTTGGAAATGCCGGCCAAATCGCCAGTGATCATGCCAAGGTTTGTGATTGAGGTGATGGTGCTCGTGCCGAGGTTGGCGATCGCCACACTGCCTGCACTAGTCACGGACATCTCCGCGCCCACCGCGTTATAAATGCCAGCGGTCGTGCCTTGAATCGTGCCGCCCGACATGTTCGCAATACCCACGCTGGCTCCAAGTCCCGCGTAGGAATTTGTAATCGTTCCGGCGTTATAAATGCCGTACTGACTGGAGGCACCGCCCATCGTGCCAGCGTTTCTTATCGTGTAATACAAATTACCGCTTGTGAGATTGCCCGTTGCAGCGTTGTAAAAACCCGCAGTGCTGCCTGTCATAGTGCCAACGTTATCTATAACTGCGCCGCTCGTGCCGCTCATCGTTCCCTGGTTCAAGACCCCGTATGTGGAACCGCTGCCACCGATCGTCTTGCCCGACGCGTTCGAAATCAAAAGTCCATCAGAGCTATTGCTCATGGTTCCGGTGGCGGAGTTCAGGATGCCGGAATTTGAACCGGTAATGGTGCCGGCATTGTTGATGACAGGGTTCGATGTCGAGTTTGAGAGCGTGCCGTCGTTGTATATGCCGTCGGTGGAATACAACGCGCCCAATTTGCCGATGGTGCCGCTGTTTGAGATGGAAGCAGCGGAGTTTGCGCTAATTGCGGAACCAGCAGCGTTGTAAATCCCGGCAATACCTCCAAAGACGGTGGAGCTTGTGTTGACCACAAATCCACCGGTGTCGATGGTATGGCCGCCAGAATTGAACAAGCCGTAAAAGCCCGAGCCAGCCCAGGTCGAGGAACCATTTACGGACAAGGTGTGAACCGTCGTGTTGTTCTGCACGGCGGTATCGGTCTGAGCCAGATTGCCAAACGAATACGGACCGCCCGGTACATTGATATTGATGGCGGTCTGGCCAAATGCAGCGCTCGAGACAATCTCACCCAGCAATGCCATCAACAGTTTGCGCTTAAACCGCTTATTCTTCAAGTGCGACATCAACCCTGACAGCGCAAAGTCGTAATGTCCCCTTTTGACCAGATTCAAATGTCCCCTTTCACGTTTAGGGGCGATCATGGTCGAGGTGGTGCAGATGAGTTTGAAAGAGGCAGACCGGTACGCGGTCATTCGGCAAGTTATCGAGC
>CAIYMN010000378.1 GCA_903927295.1 uncultured beta proteobacterium
AGTACACTTATCCACAGTTGCAAATTCAAAAAGCAACTGCTCGTCCTGGGTCAAATTTAAATCGGCAGGGTGGGTCAATATTCAATCGGCGCGGACACAGGCTCCAGCCAGCGTGACCGCCACGATGAGCAAACGCAGGTCGCCGGAACGCAAATCACGCCACAAAGAGCGCCAACCCAGGCGCCAAAAGGAAATAGTCATGGCCCTAACCTTAACCCACTTCGGGATAGGCCGCCTCTTGGTGCCGACGCAGTCAGCTCTTGTAGGCGTCCACCGGAACCGTGATGACGACCTCATCACTGACCACTGGAATGTATTTTGTCAGGCCAAAGTCGGACCGTTTCAGATTGGCCGATATATTGCCGGAACACAGTTTTCGCTTATCCAGCGGACTGACCCCGCATTGAAAACCGTTGACTTTGACGGTCAGGGGCTTGGTCACACCCAGCATGGTGAACTGCCCCTCCGCCGCGACCACCTTATCACCCTCAAAAATGAGCTTGTCGGATTTGAAGTGCATGGTCGGGAACTTCTTCACATTGAATAGGCCTTCGTCAGACAGGTGACTAGTCCAGGCAGTCGAACCCATATCGACAGAGTTGGTCTGTACCGTGAAATCAACGCTGCCGCTCTTGTTGGCCAGATCCAGCGTGACCTTGCCATGGGTCTTCTTGAAACTGCCTCTTTGCGCGGAAAAGCCGACGCGCGCGATGTCGAATTGCGCCGGTGCATGCGCCGGATCAATGATGTAGGTGTCAGCCGCCAAAACCGGGCCCGTCATGGCGCTCAACACGATGGCAAGAGCAAGTCTGTTGTTCATGAAACCTCCGAAGGGATGTGTCTTTGCCATCAACTCACTGCTCGCCGGGAAACGCTTGCAGGTAAGCGGCAACGGCCTGAATTTCCTGGTCCGACAACAAGTGCGTAATCTGCTTCATGGGGGTACCGGGACGCCCTTCTGTTTCCTGGAAAACATGAAGTTGTTTCACCAGGTAATCCTGATGTTGTCCGGCCAGTCGCGGAAAGGAGGCCAGGCCCTGTGCCTTGGGTCCATGGCAGGCCATGCAAGGGGCTGCTTCCTTTTCCGGTACGCCGTTTTCAAAAATGACTTTGCCCGCAGCCATTTGTTGCGGGTCAACAGCGGCATTGGGTTGCGCAAGCTGGCTCGCGAAATACTCCGCCAAGCCCTTGATCTGGTCATCTGTGAGATGGTGACTGATGCCCCACATGTATTCAAAGCCGGGCGGGTCCGAGCGCTGATGGCTTCTGAAGTTCTCCAGCTGCGCGACCAGATAGCCCGCTGGCTGTGCCGCCAGCCGAGGAAAATTCGGCGACACCGAATTGCCGTCGATGCCATGGCAGATGGAGCAGACCTGCACTGCCGTCACAGCCGGCGCAACCGCCGGATTGGCGAGGTCACGCGAGCGCTCAAGATTCGAACAGCCACTGAACAGTGTCAGCACTGCCAGCAACGACCACCATGAAACAGACTTCATTTTTGCGTCTCCGAATAGTCCGTTGTGCGACGCCTTGACGCCGGTCTGGGAAGATGTTTGCATAAGTCCCACCCGTGCTCAGTAGGCGAACCAGATATAGCCGAACAAAGTGTTGTTGTCCTTGGCGTCGCGACCAAAACCGTCGTAGTTGACCGAAGCGCCGTTGAACCGGCTATAGGCGGTGTACTGGGCCCCAATGCGCACGTTCTGCAGCGGCATCCAGAACAGTTCGTAGGTCAGACCGCGCGTACCGGGATTGCCCGACAGATTTCCATTGACGCGGGTTGATTTGATGCCGGTGCCGTTGGGATCGTCCGGCGTAATCTGCTGCAAGCTGTCGTAACCGGACGTCTGATTAAGTGTGTTGGTGGTCCCGGTTTTGTTGAAAAATGCCAGACTGCCACCGTACTTTGCCTGGTAGATGTAGGACAACTTGGCGCGGAAGATATTGGTCGTATCGGACGGGTTCGGCGCAGCTACCGGTGTCACACCGTCGGCCAGAAAATAGGGCGATTCTGCTGCTGCAATGGCATTGGCCGAATACTCCTGTGTCTGGCGCATGAACGCGAATTGCGCAGTAACCGTATGCGGGTCCAGCAGGTACTGGTACTGCGCATCCACTCCAATATTCTTGAAGCGACCGATGTTGTCGGGGTCGGTCGTGTCGGAACCAAGATCGTAGGCGCGAGCCAACATGCCGGTCGTACCGAGCATCAGATTGTGCGGACCCCACTCGCGGGTCAGTGCCAGTCGCCAGTAGGGATTGATTCCACTTAGCCTCTGTAAATCCGCGTCCGCAGTGCCGGTGGCCATGACGGAGAGCGCTCCCTTGGCCGTGCCATAAAAACCCAGTTCACCGTAGAGCGTCCGGTTCCAGTAGGCGTAGGCGTTGACTCCAGCCAAAGCACTGCTGTGCACGTCAAAGCTCGGAAACGGTGTGCTGGCATCCGCAAACTGATGGCTTGTCAGACTCGCCGCAGGAACGTACTGCATCCAGGCGGCAGCCGTATTCCAGGGATCGGTTACGGATGGATTGTTGTTGATCGACAGGCCGACAATCAAGTCACGACTGGCGTTGATAAAGCGATCCGCGTAGCGCAAATCCACGTTGTCGACCGAGGTATGTCCGTGAAACTGCCCGTTGGCATCCTGCGTGGCGTAGTTATCGTAGGTGATCTGTGAGAACAAACCAATGTTGTCGGTAATCTTGCCGGCAATAAAGAGGCTACCCGACGCGAAGACCACAGAACCGTTTTTCTGGAAATCGGCAGCCGGGTCATCGCTCTTGCTGGTGTCTGCCACGCTGGCCGCATTGATGACACCCATGACTGAGAGCGGCAATGCGCGCGCGCCCATGGTGTAGCCGGTCAGCTTGAACATCCGACCAAAGGGCGTGAGCTCGGGGAACTGACCACCAGCATGGCAGGCGACGCAGTTCTGACCAGTTTGTCGTGCGAAGGCTGGCAGTGCAAGTGCGTCCAGCGGCAACAAACTGATCCCGGCCGCCGTGAGCCCCACGAGCAAAACATAAACCGGACGCAACACGTTTTGCACTTGGATTGTTCTAATTGACATTTTTATGTTCCTCTGCGATGTCTCGGAGCGCAGCAGAGTCAGTGTGCTCCAATCCCGGAAAATTTGTAGGCGTATCTTTGTAAACCTGAGCGCAAAGCTAAAGTAAAGGCCGAAAACTGTTTCAGGAATGCGACACGCAAGGGCCGCATCACAGCTCAAACCTGAGGCTGCGGTTGTAGCCGCTCAAAACCCGTGTAGCAAAGAATGCGCTTATTCGTGGCACGGCCGATGGCGCACAGGCCCAACTGCGCGGCAACCTCATGACCCATTTGCGTGATGCCGCTGCGTGACACGACAATGGGAACACCCATCAGCGCCGACTTGATCACCATCTCGCTGGTCAAGCGGCCCGTGGTGACAGCCTCTTAACGCTGCAACCGGGCTCCACAACTTTCTCTAGACTTGACATTCGCTCTTCATCGTCAGCTTCGGATGAAACTCAGTCGCGGTCAAAGATACAAGCCAGCTGCACGAGGATTTGAATAAGTCGCCCAGTACCGGACATTGACATTGGCAGTTTTCCAGCACATACCAATGCAACGATATTGGCTAGCTAAAATCGCCGCAAGCTCTTGCTCCTCATGAGGTCTATTTCTTGAAAATTGTGCGCTGGGTAATCACAGTCATTTTTGTTCTGACCTTGATTCTTCTTGTGGTCGGAAAGTACATTCCCGGCATGTAACAAAGTCAATGGTCCAGTCACCTTGGCACGTGATTTAGCATCTGCGGATATAAGCCGAGGTGATCACGAAACAACCTCAGCGCCCAACGCTCTTCGTCAAGACAGTTGCGCCGATGATGACGCCAAAATGTTGATTGCGGCTGCCGCTCTCAAAGGGATAAAGTTGGGAAATGGAACCGTCGAGATACAGTGCGTCCCGGCACTTCAGTGTGTCATGCAGTTGTCGGGCGAAGTCATAGAAATTGATGGGGAACCTGCTTTTCACCAAAGCAAAGGTTCCTGCCGCCAAAGTGCATGCTGCATTTCGTACGACACGATTATCTGACCCTTGCTTAAACAGTGGATTGATTTGCCCATTGCGCAGCAGAATTGGGCCTGACTGTGTGGCGTAGCGGATGAACGGCAATCGAGTGCCCCATTCGGCAGCCATTTCATCGGTAGTCAAGATCACTGCTTCATCGTCTGCCAGGAGAAAGACACCGTTCGGTTGCAAATAGAAATTCCCGTAAGCTTCTTTCCTTGTATTGAGTTTGCGCAACACCTTGCCCGCTTCGATGTACAGGCCAATTGGGTGCAGGTCAGTGCCATAAATGCCGGCGTTGCTGCCGCAAACCAGCCTTTCATCTTGGGCTGTCAGGGATGTCTTCAATCGGTCAAAAGTCCCCAGCACAGAACCATCGGGGCCGCGCCAGAACATTCGCACCGTGTCTTGGGACAAATTCAGTAGGCAGGCATCTACGACCTGATCGCCCTGACCGTAGGTCTCCAATGTGGCGCCAGTCGCTGCCACCGTTATGACACCGAAGAAAATCCCGATCGCGGCGAAAAAGCTGCATCTGAGACGGGACCCGATTTGCATGTCGTCTAGCCCAAGGGTGAAGTTTCTGCGGGCGCCAATGTCTTAGCCCAGTCGCCCAAGACTGACCGCGGCAATGAGAAAGATGCCAAGTCCAGCTCGGTAAATTGCGAAAGGCCAGGTAGAGAATTTCTCCAGAAAATTCATCAATCCCCAAATCGCCAGGAACGCAGAAATGCTCGCCACCAGGAGGCCGACCATCAAATGCAACCATGCCACGGCATCAATATGCGCTTGAGATAAAACCCAAAGTTCCTTAAAGCCAGCCAGGGTGATGGCTGGCAAACCCAGCAAGAACGAAAATTGCGCAGCCTCTTCGCGCTTGAAGTTCAAGAACAATGCACCGGTCAAAGTTGATCCCGAGCGCGAAACCCCTGGGATGAGTGCGCCGACTTGCGCTAGCCCGACGATCAGCGCATCCCGCAGACGCATCTCCCCCATGCTGCGGCGATGGCTGCAAGTCAACTCGGAAATGCCCATCAGGATGGCCATAACGACACAAGAAACACCGATGACCATCAAGCCCCGCAGCGGCGAATTGCAGGCGTTGAGCAGCGAAGACAACGCAATCCCGGCAAGCCCGATCGGTATGGTGGCAAGGAAGATCCCAACGGCCAGCCTGAAAGAAGAACTCTGGAAGTCACGCCGCCGTATTGCCGTCAAACTTCCCTCGATCACGCCACGCAAATCACGCCAGAAGTAGCTCAGGACCGCGGCCAGGGCCGCCAGTTGCATGGCCGCTGAAAAGGCAGAACCCGGATCAGGCCAGCCAAGCAGGGCAGGTATCACACGCATGTGCGCCGTGGATGAAACAGGCAGCAACTCCGTGACGCCCTGGACAACGCCCAGAAAGCCGATCTGGAGATAGTCCAATGAGGCGAAGCCAGTGTCAACGGCGCCGGTGCATGATGCTGTCAAATTGGCTCCCAAAAGTCAACCTATGATCCCTGGTCAAGCCTTGGCTTGAGGTGTTGGATAGTCGTACGATTTTAGAGGACCACATGGCACAACTGCGCGGTGAGTTCAGGGCTTGCAACTGGATCGCCGTGAAACTTCCGGTCGCCTATTCATGCTTTCGCTGCAATGCTGAATTCCGTGTCGCTCCACCCCTGCCGTACGGATTTGCAAGTCGAAGAATACTGACGAATCCGAAGGTTAATTACGGACACTGGTCACGCTACTACGCAGGCGTGCAAGTCGCTTGAGGACTGGTGTTGCCATAAACAGTGCAAGAGCTAGTCGAGGATAAAACCAGCCCAGGGCTGAGCCAGCTAAAAATAACAAGGTCAGCCCAGAACTAAGCCTCACTTCAAACCGGTTTTGCGCCAAAGCCTGTTCTTCCTTCACATGATCAGAAACCGCCAGCCGTAGCCGCACAAACAAGAAAGAAACAGCGGCCATCACCAAACCATAGACGCCAACAGACAGTGGTGCGGCCCAGTGAGTTTCGCCTGCGAAGGCTGTTGCGAACGGAATCAGTGACATGCAGAACAAGAGCGATCCGTTGAGCACCAAGATGCGCCGATTGATTACATAGACGCTTGCGAAGACGTCGTGGTGATTGAGCCAGACCGACAAAACGTTGTAGTAGGAAAGCGTGTACGCCACCCAGGTCGGCCACAAGACAGCCATGCTCTCCACAGTTGCTTCCTTCGGGACCTTCAAGTCCAGCACCATGATCGTGAGAATGATGGCAATGACACCATCAGAAAAGGCTTCGAGACGACTCTTTTGCATTTGGATGAGGCTTACCGGGAAAAGTGTCATCCTACCAAGCGATGGACCGCAGTGTGCAGCGTAGCCCAAGAGTACCAATTGAACTTCCGACTAGCTGCCTGTCGTGAACGTCTGGACTCGCTGCACTGCTGGCCCAGGCTTTTCTCCATACCTGACGCTCAGTTTTGGGGCGATGTCCCGTTCGTAGTTGAAGGTTGAAGTTGGTGGTTGAAGCCGTCAGGCCCTACAGAATATGGGTTCTGACTTCAACAACCGCAAAGCCAAGAAAGCTCAACCACCATGGCAAAGTCTAAAGCCAAACTCCATG
>CAIYMN010000379.1 GCA_903927295.1 uncultured beta proteobacterium
CATGGAGTTTGGCTTTAGACTTTGCCATGGTGGTTGAGCTTTCTTGGCTTTGCGGTTGTTGAAGTCAGAACCCATATTCTGTAGGGCCTGACGGCTTCAACCACCAACTTCAACCTTCAACTACGAACGGGACATCGCCCAGGATATTGTTGAGACGCTTGTGCAACGTCAGCATCTGGTTGAGTTGGAGAATTTGATCGCCCAGTTGCCGGCTGAAGAAATTGGCAGCATTCTTGAAGCACTACCTGCGGAAGACGCGAAGCTGATGTGGGAGCAGATTCCGGCCGCCCAGGAAAACGAAGTGCTGTGGGAAGTTTCTGATCAGCTTCGCGAGCAATTGGTTGGCGCTCGGGAGCCTGTGTTTGATGAAAGTCAGATGAATGCCTTTGAGTTGCAGGACGGACGCCTGCGACAGATACAGATCGAGAGCCGCAAGAATCTTGAAGGCATCAAGCCGATCTGGATCGATTTACTGGGTGCCACCAAGGCCGAACGGGCCTATGTCGGTGCGCATTTTGGGCTTACCCTTCCCGACCCCGGCGATGTGGCAGATCTGGAAGTCAGTTCGCGATACCGTATAGAGGACAACGGTGAAATTCACCTGCTGTCCAATTTTCTGCTGGATCGCGAGGGCAATTCACGCAGCGTTCCTGTTGCATTTATCCTGCACCAAGGCGTTCTGTTCTCCCTGCGAAACGAGGAACTCCCGGTGTTTCGCCTGCAGCGTCGTCGGGCCCGAACACAGGCCGGCTATGTGAGCGATTGCACCGATGTCTTGCTTGATCTTTATGGATCAGATGTTGAGTACTCTGCCGATTCTCTGGAAGACATCTATTCCACTCTGGGCAAGGTTGGGCGCCAGGTCTTGAGCGAAACCATCAGCGACACGGAAGCAGCCGGCATTTTGGGTGACATTGCTGAAGAGGAAGATCTGAACGGTCGCATCCGCAGCAATATTCTCGATACCCAACGTGCCATCAACTTCCTGATGCGAAGCAAGATCTGGTCACCGACCCAGTTTGACGATGCCAAGCAGGTCTTGCGCAACATCGAGTCGCTCAACAGTCACACCTCCTTTCTGTTTGACAAGATCAATTTCCTGATGGACGCCACCATCGGTTTCATCAACATCAACCAGAACCGGCGCATCAATCAGCTCACCGTTTTCGGCGTTGTCTTCATGCCGATCAACATCCTCGCGGGTATGGGCGGCATGTCGGAGTTTTCGATGATGACGCAGGGCATCCCCTGGCCTTTGGCCTATGGCGCATTTTTGACGTTTTCGAGCCTGATGGGCGTCGCCACATATGTGGCGTTGAAACATTTCGAGAAGCGGACCGTCAAGGCAAAGCCGCGCTGAGCCGCCACTTATAAACAACGCTGCCCGTGACATTCACGGTATTGTCATATGGTGCAAGGAAAATGCTTCGTTCGGCCGGGTTTCACGGCCAAAGCATTTTGGATTTACTTCGTGCCCGCAACCCGGCTTGCCAATCTGATCAAGGTAACGTTTCCCGTTTGCTGGACCGGGTTTTTGGCCGGCGCGGCGGCCTTGACACATTCCGTCTGTTTTGCGCAGAGCATGCCCGAGGTCGCACCGGAGTTTGTCTTCACGGTGCAGGCGGAGGGTCAGAACGCCACTGTGCGTGTGTTGACTCGGGCCGCGACATGCCCGGCCGTCTCGTGGGACGGTCAGGCGAGCCTCAGCATGGATCTGCGCGCCGCCGCGGCCACACCACCACCGCGCGGCGACAACGCGCAAAAGGACAGCAAGGTTGCGGTCTTTGACGTGTTGACGTGTGAAGCCAAGTGGCCCAAGCGCGCAAAGCGTGGGCGCGTCGCTGGCCAGGACGTGCCAGCACCGCGTGCCCAGATCAAGCGCATTGTCCTGATTGGCGATACCGGTTGTCGAATGAAGGCATCCGAGAATGCCTTTCAGCCATGCAACGACTCTCTCAAGTGGCCCTTTGCCCAGGTTGCACAAAGTGCCGCAGCACTGCACCCCGATCTGGTGATTCATGTGGGCGACATTCACTATCGGGAAAGCCCTTGTCCCACCGGCAATGCGGGTTGTGCCAACAGTCCTTGGGGCTATGGTTTTGATGCCTGGCAGGCTGATTTGTTTGAGCCAGCCAAACCCTTGCTGGCAGCGGCTCCCTGGGTCTTCGTGCGCGGCAACCACGAGTCATGCTATCGGGCTGGACAGGGCTGGTTCAGGTTCATCGATACGCAAATCTGGCAGGAGGAGCGCTCCTGCAATGACCCGGCCCTTGACGAGCAGGCTGATTATTCGGCACCGTATGCCGTGCCGCTGACGGTTGACACGCAACTGCTTGTTTTCGATTCCTCAAGGACGCAGGGCAAGCCAATGACGGCCAAAGACGTGGCCTACGGGAAGTACCTGCAGCAGATGCAACAGGTGGCGCAGCTGGCTCAGCTAAAGCCAGAGAATTTCTTCATGAGTCATCACCCCTTGCTGGCTGTGGCCCCGGTGAAAGACATCAACCGATTCAAACCTGGCGGCACCGAAGGCTTGCAGTCGGTCTTCAGCGTCCTGTACCCGCAGCGACTTTTTCCACCGGGCGTGTCGGTTGCCATGCATGGCCATGTGCACTTGTTTGAAGCGATCAGCTTCAAGAGCGCGCATCCACTTTCACTGGTTCTAGGTAATTCAGGATCTGCCATTGAAGGGCTGGTTCCGGAAGTCCTTGCACCAGGCGTCACGCTGTACCCAGGCGCAGAAGTCGAAGACTACGCAGCACGATCCGAGTACGGATTTGCAACGCTTGACCGGGTCGACCCGAAGCTCGGAGGCGACTGGAAGTTGACCGAGTACAGCATCCATGGCGTACCGCTTATTGAGTGCGCCATTGCACGCGGCAAGAGTCGCTGCCGCAAGCTCGCAACACTGCCAAAGTAGCGTGGCTATGACGAAAAAGCGACGTCATCAAATTGCCACGAAGATGCCACCAAGTCGTCATGAAGAGACGCCACCATAGGGGGATGAAACAACCAGGAGAATGATGTGAGAGAGTTGCCCAACCCCACTTTTGCCTTGTCACCGGTATCTTTGCCCAAGGGCTTGCGCCAACGAACTCTTTCATTATTTTCCGGCTCCAGTCCGACTCCGGTGGCACCTGTTGAGCATGGTGCGCTGAGCGTTTCATGGGCCAAGCACGGCGACGAAATTCGTCAGGCACAGCGCCTGCGGTTTCGGGTTTTTGCCGACGAGATGGGTGCGCGATTGAACACCACGGTGCCGGGGCACGACGTGGACCTGTTCGACAACTATTGCGAACATCTGCTGGTGCGCGATCAGGTCACCCGGGAAGTGGTAGGAACCTACCGGCTTCTCACGCCAGCGCAGGCGCAGCGCGTTGGCAGCACTTACAGCGATACGGAATTTGACCTCACGCGCCTGCGCAGTCTGCGTGAGCGCATGGTGGAGCTTGGTCGCAGTTGCGTGCATCCGGACTACCGGCATGGCGGCGTCATCATGACGCTGTGGGGCGCGTTGGCCGAATTCATGGTGCGCAACAAACTGGACACGATGATTGGCTGCGCGAGTATTCCGATGTTGCACAACGGCATTGTCAGTGGGGATGTGGCAGCCAGCATCTGGCAACAACTCAGGACAACGCACCTGGCACCGATTGAACACCACGTGCGCCCACGCCTGCCGCTACCGGTTGAGCGCCTGAACAGTTCTCTGGAGGTGGAACCACCGGCCCTGATCAAAGGCTATCTCCGTCTGGGTGCCAAGGTTCTCGGCGCGCCTGCCTGGGACCCTGATTTCAACACTGCTGATCTGCCCATGATGATGCGCATTCAGGATTTGCCAAGCCGCTATCGCAAGCATTTCCTGGGGGCCTGATGCGCCTGGCGCTCGACTTCATGACGCCATCTGTGGGTTGGAGCCAGCCAGCGTCTGTCCAGGATTCGGACGAGGAATCGACAGGTCAACGCTACCGCGCCATCTTTATTTCTGACTTGCATCTGGGCACGCCGGGTTGCCAGGCCGATGCCTTGCTGGATTTCATGAAGGCGCACCCGAGTGATTTTCTCTACCTGGTTGGTGACATTGTGGACGGCTGGCAACTTCGCCGGCGCTGGTATTGGCCGCAGTCGCACAATGATGTAGTGCAGAAGCTGCTGCGCCGCGCTCGCAAAGGCTGCCGTGTCATCTTTGTGCCGGGCAACCACGATGAATTTGCAAGGGGCTTCATAGGGCACCAATTCGGCGGTGTTGACGTGGTTGAAGATGCGGTTCATCGCACTGCGGATGGTCGCGATTTATGGATAACGCACGGCGATTATTTCGATGGCGTCATTCAATGCGCCAAGTGGTTGGCCTATCTCGGCGACAACCTTTACGAATTAACGCTCAAGCTCAATCGCCACCTCAACTACATTCGGGCTCGCATGGGCTTGCCTTACTGGTCGTTGTCGGCTTACCTCAAGCACAAGGTCAAGAAGGCGTTGAACTACGTTACGCAGTTCGAAGTCGCTGTGGCACATGAGGCCAAGCGGCGCGGCCATCAGGGTGTCGTCTGTGGACATATTCATCGGGCCGAGATGCGCGAGATCAACGGCACGCTGTATTGCAACGATGGCGACTGGGTTGAAAGCCGCACGGCGCTGGTTGAGCACTTTGACGGAAGTCTTGCGTTGCTGCATTGGCCTGCGCTACAGGGCAAGGGTGCAATCGCAGTTCCCATGTCAGTGCCTGTCATCCCGCAACCAGTACCTGTCATCCCGGACTTGATCCGGGATCCAGTGCACGCCACCACTGGATTGCGGGTCAAGCCCGCAATGACAAAGAATGGGCCGGCAATGACAATGTCGAGCCGGCTCTGATTGGGTTTGTCACACTGCTGTCATTTAACAATTCAATAATCCGTCACGTAATTGAAACAAATGGGCGCAAGACAGTATGTCTTCTTCATCTCGTCAGTCGAAAATAGCTGCAACTTCGCCGAAAGTGACGCTACTGGATCGGGATCAGAGCATTCTCGCGTTCAATGAGCGCGTGTTTGACTGGGCCCATCGCAAGGACGTTCCCTTGCTGGAGCGCTTGCGTTACCTGTGCATCGTGTCTTCCAATCTCGACGAGTTTTTTGAAGTCCGTGCAGAACCGCATCTGGTTGCCTGTCAGCGCAAGGACGACAAAGGTTTGTTCTCGGTAGCCTCATTCAATCGCCTTTCGCAAACAGCGCATGCACTGGTGAAGCGCCAGTACGCGCTGTACAACGACGAACTGATGCCTGCACTGGAAGCGCAGGGCATCAAAATCGTTTCCCATGGTGACCGCAATGCGGCCCAGCGGCGCTGGGTCAGGCAGTATTTCGAGCGCGAAGTTAAACCCTTGTTGCTGCCAGTCGGGCTGGACCCTTCGCATCCGTTCCCGGAGGTTGCGAACAAGTCGCTCAATTTCATCGTTCGCCTTGGCGGACGCGATGCCTTCGGGCGGGAAAACGAGATCGCCATCGTCAAGGTGCCACGGGTATTGCCGCGCATGATTCGCATGCCGGACAAAGTTTCCGGGCAGCGCAACTACTTTGTATCGCTTTCGAGCGTGATTCGGGGCAATCTGGCCGAGTTGTTTCCAGGTCGTGATGTCGGGCAGTTTTCGCAGTTCCGCGTGACACGTCACTCCGACCTGGCAGTGGACGAAGAGGATGTCAAAAACCTGCGAACTGCTTTGCGTCATGGCTTGCAGCATCGTCACTATGGGCAGGCGGTGCGGCTCGAAGTGTCCGCCGGCTGTTCAGTCCATCTTTCGGATTTTCTGCTCAAGCAGTTTGAACTTCCTGAAGGTGCACTGTACCGGGTGCCGGGCCCCGTCAATCTGGTGCGCTTGACGCAACTGATCGACCTGCTGGATGCGCCCATGCTCTGCTTTCCGACCTACCAGTCGTGTTACCCGGCACAACTGTCCCCCGGCGTCTCGTTCTTTGAAAAACTCAGGACAGGTGATGTCGTGCTGCATCAGCCGTTCGAGAGTTTTGATGCGGTGCTGGGCTTCCTGCGCGAGGCCGTCAACGACCCACAGGTGCTCGCCATCAAACAGACGATTTACCGAACCGGCAGTGACTCAGAACTGATGGATCTGCTGCGCGAGGCCGTACGACGCGGCAAGGAAGTCACGGTGGTGGTGGAGTTGAAAGCCCGGTTTGACGAAGAGGCCAATATCAACTGGTCCGAGATGCTGGAGTCGATTGGCGCGCAGGTCCTGTACGGCGTGGTGGGCCTCAAGACGCATGCCAAGATGATGCTCATCACGCGTCGTGAAGGAAAGCAGCTCAAACGTTACGCTCACCTGTCCACAGGCAATTACAACCCCAGAACAGCGCGCCTGTACACAGACTGGAGCCACCTTACCGCCGATCCACTGTTGACGGCGGATGTAGAAAATATATTCGTCCACCTGGCCAGTCACAGTCGCCTGCCGAAATTGAACCGGGTCCTGCTGGCACCTTTTTACCTTCACTCGAAACTGGTCGAGAAAATCAACGATTTGGCGCAGGTTGCGGCAAGTGGAGGCGAGGCCAGAGTTGTCGCGAAGATGAACGCCTTGACCGACGAGAACATCATCTACGCCTTGATCCGGGCCGGACAGATGGGTGTCAAGATTGACCTGATCGTGCGTGGTGCCTGTATGTTGCCAGCGCAGTTGCCCGGACTGACGGACAACATCCGTGTGCGCTCGGTCATCGGGCGCTTTCTGGAGCATTCGCGCGTTTTCTATTTTCGCCGCAATGGCTTGGAAGAGCTCTATCTTTCCAGCGCCGACTGGATGAACCGCAACATGATGCGTCGGGTTGAACTGGCCTGGCCCGTGACAGACGCCGTGCTGCGTCAGCGCATCATCGACGAAGATCTCATCGCTTATCTGCACGATGGGGTTGACGCCTGGGATTTGTTGCCTGACGGCAGTTACGCGCGGGTCGAACCCGGCACAAGGCGTGCGGCGCATGGTGCGCAAGCCGCTTTGATGGGGCGCTACCACGGACAAGACGACGCGGGGCGTGACTGACATGGATCTGGTCTTGTGGCGCCATGCAGAAGCCCAGGATTGGGTCGAAGGCTGTGACGACATGGCCCGCACATTGACGGCGCGTGGCGAAAAGCAGGCAGCCCGCATGGCCAAATGGGTGGATCGTCAAATTCCCGACACCGCCCGGATTCTGGTGAGTCCGGCGCGGCGCAGCGAACAAACCGTGCAGGCGCTGGGCCGAAAATACAAGGTCAAGGTCGAGCTTGCCCCTGGTTGCACGGTGCGGCAGTTGCTTGAACTGGTGCAATGGCCGAACGCCAAAGGCACCGTGCTCGTGGTGGGGCATCAACCGACACTCGGACAGACTATTTCGCACTTGATGGGTCTGAGTGAGAGCGAATGCTCCGTGAAAAAGGGCGCGGTCTGGTGGCTTCGCAACCGTGAGCGTGCAGAGCACGCGCAGACGGTAGTGGTGACCGTCCAGTCACCCGAAGTGCTCTAAGGCATTCGTCAGTTCAAACGCGAAATCCGGTCCAATACCGGCGCATTGACGACGCCCTTGACGCGAAAGTACAGCTTGGCAACGACGGAGTCAAGTTCACCCGTCTGCAGATTGCGGCCCTGCTTCAGAAGGTTGTAACTGTCGCCACCACTGGCCATGAAATCGCTGACGGTGATGCGATACGTCTTGTTCATTTCGATCGGCTCGCCATGGAGCTTCATCGACCCTGGCACGACGCGATGTCCGGTTCCCGGTGCCGCACCCTCGGGTTGACTGGCATCCCAGGTGTAGCTGAAGCCCTGGGATACCGACATGATGCGTCCCCCTGGGGGCTGCGGCTTTTCCCATTGCTGCTCCAGTAGACGCAACAACTGCTCGCCCGTCAGGTCCATGGTGATCAGGTTGTTATTGAAGGGCATGACATTGAAGAGCTGGCCAAAAGTGACCGTCAGGCTGCTGCTCAGGTCGCTACGGATGCCGCCCTTGTTGGTCAGTGCAATTTGCGCCGCTTTGGCACCATAGCTGCTGTCCGAAGTACCCGCCAGAAAGGCGTCGGCAATCACCGCGCCCAGCGTGTTTTCACCGGCGGCATTGGTTTTGCGATCCAGCACAGAGGAGATGCGACCCACCACCACATCGGCTATGGTGGCTGTCAGGTCGCCATAGCGGCGCACGATCTGGTCAATCGCCGGGTCGCGCTGCAGCGTGCTGTACTCGGCCGGCACCGCAAGTAGCTTGCCTGTGCTGTCCTTGATAGCCAGATCGTTCAGCACCAGCTTGTTGTTCGCGTCTTTGGCAATCACCTTCCTCGTCACGGCGTCCAGCGTCAAATCGACCTTGGTGACCAGTCGACCGTAAGAGCCCGACTGCGTGATGAGTTTGCCATCTGGCCTGAAACACACGTATTCCTGATGTGTATGACCACTGAGCACAAGATCGACCGCAGGGTCCATGCGGTCAGCCAGTTTGATGATCTCGCCGCTGAAACCAGGACAGGATTTGTCGAGCAGCGTTTTGGCACGTGTCTCCCCGCCCTGGTGAATCAACACGACGATGACGTTGACTCCCTTGCTCTTGAGTTCCGGCACCAGCCGATTGATGGTCTCAACTTCGTCGCCAAACTGCAAACCCGCCACACCCGCCGGAGCGACCATGCTGGGCGTCTCTTTCAGAGTCAGCCCAATGAAGCCGATCTTGACGCCGCCGAGCGTGCGAATTGCGTAAGGCGGGAACAGCGTTTCTCCGGTTTTCTGATCCGTCACGTTGGCCGCCAGGTACTGAAAGCTCGCACCCTTGAACTGACCCTGGTTCATGCAGGTGTCCACACCAACCACACCGGCTGTCCCATCCGCTGTTTTCGGGAAACAGCCACCCTTTTGCATGCGCAGCAGTTCGCTGCGTCCCTTGTCGAATTCGTGGTTGCCGACGCTCGTAATTTCAAGTCCGATCTGGCTCAGAATGTCGATCGTCGGCTCATCGTGAAACAGGCCTGATGTCAGCTGTGACGCACCCACCATGTCACCGGCGGCAACAACCAGAGTCCGCTGTGGGTTGAGCTGCTTGAGACTGTGTACCAGCGTTGAAAGGTAGGCTGCGCCACCGGCTGATACGCGGGCGCCGGCATCGTTGCTTCGGTCTGGCACCAGCACGGTTCCGGCTGGCGGCAGAATGTTGCCGTGAAAGTCGTTCAGGGCGATCAGCGACAGCGTTATCGGCTCCTTTGCTGCCGGTTCGGCAGCAAAGGTCAGACATGAGACACCGGCCAGTGCTACCCACAGGCAGACACTGGCCAAACGCTTAGAAGTCGGTGCGCAGCGTAACAGAGACAAAGCGCGGGCTTCCGACGTAGTAGAACGGTGTGCTGCCACCGGCGCCAATCGCACGCGTGGTGAAGTTGCTGCCGCTGCCGGAATTGATGCGCAGATAGCTCTGGTCGAACAGGTTGTTCACATTCAACTGAATCGATGGCTTCTTCAGCAAGGTCGTATCAGCAAAGCGATAGCCAAGGCTGACATTGACCAGCGTAGCTGCATCGATCGACTCGTCGTTGACCAGAGTGGAGTAGGCGGTTCCCGTGTATTTCAGGTCAGCATTGCCATACCAGCTGCCGCTCTTGTAGCCCAGGCGCAGGCCACCCAGCCACTGTGGTGTATCGGGCATCTGCTTGCCAGTAGTGGCTTCATAGGCGGTTGCGCTGGTTCTCAAATCGCTTTGCATCTTGCTGTCGGTGTAGGACAGGGAGCCATAGAGGGACCAGTTATTGTTCAGCTTGTAGCCTGACTCCAGTTCAAAGCCACGCGTGATCACGTCGCCCACGTTGAAATCGGTTGACAAGGAATTTATCGGGTCATAAGCGCGGGCAATGCGATTGGCGAAGCTGATGTAGTAGACCGAACCGGAGAAGGTCCAGTCCTTGCCTGCATAGCGGTAGCCAAAGTCAAGGTTGGTTGATGTCTCCATCTCCACCGCCGGGTCACGCAGCGTGGCCCCGGTCAACAGACCGTTGACGGTCGTGCCGCCGCTAAGCAATGACTGGTAGCTGAAGTTGCCAGGTGCCTTCATGTTGCCGGCAATATTGGCAAACACCTGGCGCTCGGCGTCCAGCGTGTAGCGCACGCCGACACTGGGCAGAACCTTGCTGTAGGTCTTGGTCAGGTTGTAATCGGCGCCCTGGCCGGAACCTTCATTGGCAAAGTTGCTGAAATCGCGCTTGATCTCCGAGTTGCGCAGGCCCAACTGCAGATTGAGCTTGTCCTGCATCAGGTTGATGCTGTCCTGCACAAACAGGGAAGAGGCGGAACTGATGGTGATCTGGTTGCGGCCCTGGTACGCAGTGCCGTCCTGACGGCGCAAGTACAGGCTCTCATCCTGCAGCCAGGGATCTGTTGCATTGCCAAGACTGTCAACTTTGACTGCCGGTTGAGTCTGGATGTGGCGCGCACGCTCAACCCAATAGCCGGCCAGAATGTTGTTGTTGTCCAAACGGATATTGGTCTTGAAGGTGACACCCGGGCGGTAGGTCTGTGTCAGCGAACCGCGGTAGACCAGTACTTTGTCCAGCGTGTCGCCATCGCCATTGATATCAGCCAGACCGCCACCGCGAATGGTTGTGGCTTTGGATTCGCTAAGCAGTTGCTCCTCCTGACCGCCCGTGCCAAAGCCGTACCAGAAGTAGGGTTCAGCGGAGAAGGAAACGTCCTTGTTGACCTTGAACTCCGCTTTGCCGGTCCACAGATAATTCTTGAACGGATTCAAATTGAAGCCGTAGTAGGTGTCGGGTGCGCCGGGCAGCACGTCGGACTGGGCCGTGCCGGCCACTGGCGTTACGTGCACTGGCACCGTCGTGCTGAAGTCCAGTTGAGTGCCCGAGGCCGCAATGTTGGCCTTGGACAGGGTGAGGAAGTTGTTGTTGAGTGCCTTGTTGTAGAGCAGGCTGGTCGAGAAAAGGACACTGTCGCTGGGCTTGAATTCAGCACCGAAATCAATGTGATCCTTGTCGGCACCGCCTTCGCCTTTGAACTTGTCGACCTTGGACTTGGAATAGGAAATAAAGGCCTTGGCCTTGCCGTCGGCAAATTTGCCAGTGTCAAGACGAACAAAAGTCTTGGAGAAATTGAGCATGCCCAGCGACTGCGCCAGTCGAATCCGGAACTTGTCCTCCGGCGAGCAGGTCACCATGCCGACATTGCCTCCGGAAGCGCCCACATGGGGTGCTTCGGTATCGGTGGAGCCTTGCGTCACGAACACTTCACACAGATTGTCAACGTCGCTGTATTCCTGCGGATAAACAGCAAAGTTGCCCGAGTCATTGACCGGCGCGCCATTGATCGTGAAACCCATTTGATCGCTGTTGGCACCACGCACACGCAAGCCACCGCCAAAGAGGCCAGTGCCGTCATAGCTGAAGGTGTTCACGCCGGGCAGCATTTCGATGGCCTGGTAGGGATTGCTCGACGGGCTGAGTGTTTCCAGGTGCGCCCGGTTCACCGAGCTGCGCGCCTTGGGCGTGTCTTCCTGAACCAGCAGACCGGTGCCTGTCCCTTGTCCTTCAACCGAGATTCGGCCGATGTCCGTAGGCGCTTGTTGGGCCCACAGGGCCGGGGCGCTGCACAGGGCGCCGACCAGCAGCGCGATGGGGGTTGGTTTGAAGGTTTTCATAAGAGCTATGCTTTCTATCAGGGAAGTGGTTGGAGGGCGGGGTGGAATGATGAGCAAAATATTATCAGGAACTCGGTGGGGTAAATTCAATTTCGGCGCTGAATTTGTGCTGTTCCTGGCCGACCCAGGTCTCACGCGGGAAAGCGGGGTAAACGCCGCGGCGCACCGTGGCTATGGCCGCATCGTCGAGCAAATTGGAGTTGGACGATTCAAGAATACCGGCATCCAGCAGTGAGCCGCCTCTGGCAAGTGTGAACCAGACCTTGACCTTGCCCTGCGGGCGCTGCTGGCTCGCAGCGCGCCCGGTCGGGTAGCGCTTGGTGCTGTTGAGCATGGCTCTGAGCTTGGCGGCGTATTCACTTTCCATCGAGGCGGCGATGGCTTTGCTGTTGTCCACCGGCTGCGGCGCGGCGATGACCACCGTATTGGCAGAGATCGGCTGCGTTGGATCGCGCAGCGGCAGTTCCACTGCCCTGACGACGGGCGGCGGAGGAACTTCCTGCTGGATTGGCGGTGGGGCGTTGTCCCGAGGCACCGTGAGGTCGCGCGGCTTGATTTCTTTGGGCGGCGGAGGTGGCGGTGGCGGGATGATGACTTCCTGAATCACCACAGCTTCCAATGGCTTCTTGATGAAATTGAGTCCTTTGCGTGCCATCCCGGAGACGAGTGCGTAGCCCAGGAATGCGTGCAGAGCCACCACCAGGACGATGCCTTGCAACCGTCGCGCCGGGTCCCGGGGCTGGTAGCGATAGTCCAGGGCAAGGGAACTCATTGAGTGAACTGCCTCCCGGCAAGCGCTGCTTGAGCGATACAAATTCGCACCGTGTTTCCCTTTGGCTGGTATGGCTCGACATTGGATTTGGCGTTGGTAGCATTACGTCATTTCGCACTGATGCCCTGTTCGCCGGAGATGAACTCGCGCCGGCACCAACAGCCACTAATCTAGCGTCTAATTATGACAGTTGGAAGACAAATTGATGATCAGGCTGTGGTAGCCAACAGACAAATTTATGGTTTTTGTGGCGCTACAGTTCGCGCCCATGGGATAGACCCCGCAGGAACTCGGCCAGACCTCGATCGATCTCCAGTTCGGCCACGAGGCTCGCCGCCCGGATGGCATCCCGCTTGGCCCCCAGGCCGGCCTGCAAACGGCTGGCCTGTGCGTGCCAGCGCTGCGTCTGCTTCTCTGGCAGCAGGCTTTCAAGCGCTTCCAGGTTGTAACGCAGTCTCTTGGCAAGAATGCGCTCACGGTGTTCCTGCTCGGGCTCGCTGGTGCTCTGGCGTGCCAGTTTCAACTGCTCGTGCAATCGCTTGATTCGACTCTGAGTCCAGCGGCGCAGGGATCCTTTCACTTCGGGCTGCGCCCCATCCACTGCGCCTGACGCGTGCAATGCCTCCAGCCATTGCGTCGTACCCAACAGACAAGCGCCCACGGATGGATCCTGCATCGCGTAGCGCACGGCTTTTCGCTGCAAGTTTGCGCTGTGCAGCATGGCCTGCGTCATGGCTAGCCAGATTTCGGCGCGGCGCGGGTCTCGCGCAATGTAAGCATCAGCAAGAGCCGGTAGGGTTTCGACGCGGGCCACGTCCAGATCACGGAGCCTACCCAGACAGGTCAACAGTGCCTGTAAGGCCTGCCAGGACTGTGCACTCTGCGGCTCCAGCAATGGTGCGAAGAGACGCCTGGCGCTCTTGAAACGCCGCCAGCCGACACGGGCCTGATGCACTAGCTCCGGCTCGTCCGAAACCAGCAAACTGTTCAGGTTGCCAGTAAATTGAGAAAACATCTCCTGCATCACGCGCTGCGCCACCTCGGTGCGAGGCAGCTTGGCAGACAAGCGCTGGGGTCGGGCGCGCAATGGCGCATGGGTGGCTCCTTGCGCCATCGCGTAACCGCGCTCTGCTTTGCTGGCAGAGGCTGGCAGCACGGCAATGCTGGCAGCGATCTGGCTAGCAACTTCAAATAGGGCGGCTGCCGGTCCGGCTTTAAGCTCAAGTTCGAGTTCGCAAATCGGTGTGGAGCGCTCGCCGTGAACGATCTGCCCGATGTCGAGCGCCACTTCGACCACGCCGGCATCCGGTCGGCGCAGCAGCCAGACGGTGCGCTCGAAGCTGGTTTCAAAGACCGGTGCCAAGGTCCGGAACAGTTTCCCGTCTGGATCCAGGTCTGACCACGGCGTAGCTTGCAAGCTCTTGAGCGACAAGCTGGCACTGCTTAACGGAGTCTCCCATTCGCCACGCTGACTTAGCGCTGAGTCGGATCGGCCAGCGGTCTTGAGCGTTTGCAGCCACTTCGGCTTTTCTGCATCACCCACGCGCCGCAGTCTCAGTGCAACCCGCTGTTGCCGCAACGCTGAATCGGGTGTATCGAAATAGATGTTGTGCAAGTGCAGGCGCGTGTTCTTGCGTCTTGCGAGGATGGGGATTTGGGCCAGCCGCCTGGCCAGCGTTAACGGATCAGCGCCCGGCAGAGCCAGTTTGAGTTCTATTTCCTGCGGGCTCTGAATTCCGGGGACTGCTTTCATCAATTCATTGATGCACAGAGGTCCGGGGACCAGCTTGCGTTGCCGCCGGACGGCTGGCCACAAGCTTGATGAATTCCCGGTAAGGAACCGACCACTGCTTGCGCTCCTGGTTCAATGCCTCGCGTGTATCGAGTTCTTTCTTCAACTGCATGACCAGTTCGTCATCATCGCCATAGCGTAGTTGTAGCTTGGCGAACAATCGCCTGATGTTATTCAAGTCTCTTGACATCATAGTTTCCTCAACGAGCGGGGAAGTATCAACCATTCCATGCGGGTTGAACAGGCCGAAATGTCAACGACCGTTGATTTGGCGCAACTCTCTGATGAGAAAGTTGCATGTCATCGGTGTGACACATTCATGTATGACAGTAGCCGTTTTGTAACCAACTTTCATTCAACCATGTCCACCATCTCCTACGTTGCGCGCAAACCGTGCGTCCAGATAGCATTCGCCCTGAGCACTTTGGCCCTCTGCATTCAAACGGCTTACGCCCAGCAAGTGGCGATGGTAGAACTGGCACCGGTCAGCGTCACGGTGCAAGCCGGTGCTTATGGCACGGCCGCCAAGGGAACCGCCTCGTCTATTGCGCCGTCACAGGCCAGTCTGGATGCGACGCAGCCCCAGTCCATCATCACGCGCGACTTCATGGACCTGTCCGTCGCGCCCACCACCGAATACAGCCGCATTGTCAACATCGCCCCGAGCATGTCGGGCGAGGCAGCCAATGGACCTGGCCTGGGTGAAACCAAGGAAACCCTGCGCGGCTTCAGTGACGACCAATACAACATCACCTTCGATGGCATACCGTGGGGCGACACCAACAACCCGGCCCATCATTCCACGTCGTTCTTCCCCGGCACCATCATCGGTGGTGCCACGGTAGAGCG
>CAIYMN010000380.1 GCA_903927295.1 uncultured beta proteobacterium
GACGTGCTGGTGCTGCCTTCGCACAACGAGTGCTTTCGCGGACTGCACGCGCGCCTGGACTACCTGGCTGCGTCCCAGCAGCGCACGCTGGACCGGCTGCGCAAGACGCTGCAGGAACCGCGGCGTGTCATCGATGTGTTTGCCGCCCTCTTTGGCCGCGCCATCGACGAGACCGATACCGGGCTGCTCAATCTCGCCACGGGCGAGAGTGTGGCCTGCCTCAACTATCTGGTGCACCGCGGTGAAGTCCGCCGCGAGATCGATGCCAGCGGCGTGGCAAGGTATCAGGCGCTCTGACTTGACTGTCGCATTGCATGGCTCTTCGTTTCATCACTGCGTCAAGAGCCCGTCAATGACCTGAATTGTCTTGTCGCACGAATTAGCCAGGTTTGGGTTATGCGTTACAAACAGGATGGTTGTTCCATGTTCCTGGTTGACCTTTCGCAACAAGGCGAAGACCGCGTCAGCGCTTTTCGTATCAAGGTTTCCCGTTGGCTCATCTGCCAACAGCACGGCAGGATTCATGGCTAATGCTCGGGCAATAGCCACACGCTGCTGCTGGCCACCGCTCATGTTGCCGGCGAGGTTGTCCTTCCATGTCGTCAACCCAACGCTCTCGATCAACTGTTCTGCACGCTCACGCATTTGCGCATTGGGAAATCCCGCCGCGCCCAGCATGGGAATCATCACATTTTCAAGTGCGGTAAAGGCCGTGATCAGGTGGTGGTACTGAAAAACAAAGCCAATGTTGTGCCCGCGCAGACGCGTTAAATTCTTGTCATCGAGCGTGGTGGTTTCCTCGGAGCAAATCAGCAAGGTGCCTGAAGTGGGGCGATCAAGTAATCCCACAATGTTCAACAAAGTGCTCTTGCCGGAGCCCGAGGGTCCCATGACCGCGCAAAAGTCGCCACGGTGCAGGGTCAGATCTATGCCATGCAAAACCTCCGTCTCGAAGGGTGTGCCGAGGTTGAATGCTTTGCGCACCCCACGCAGCTGAACAACAATGTTGTTATCCACGGATAGCCACCACGGGGTCAAGGCGGGCAGCACGCACGGCCGGAGCCAAGGCGGCGAGCAGGCCCGTGATGGTCGCGAGCACGAGCGCGATTGCGAACATGGTGGAGTCAAACTCCAGTGGAAACAACTGTGTTCCATCTGCATTGCGGGCCAATCGCTGCCAAAGCCACAGTGCGAATGCGCCAATTCCGCACCCCACCAGGGATCCGCCAAAGCCAAGCAATCCACCCTGCAGCAGAAAGAGTCGCAGTATTTGTCCCCTCGAAATACCCATGGCACGCAGGATGCCAATTTCCCGCGATTTCTGCACCACCGAGACAACAAGCACACTCGCAATGCCGAAAGCGACGGACAAACCGACAAAGAAGCGGATGGCGGTGTTGGCAGTTGTCTGCGCGCTCACCGCAGCAAAGAATTGCGCGCTGTTCTTGATCCAGCTGTCTGCCTCCACGCCAGTGGCGGCCGCGATGCGTTGTGCAATCGCTTCCGCTTGGTAGATGTCCTGCACCGTTACTTCGATACTGGTAACTCCACCCGGGAGATCAAGAAGACTTTGCGCGGTGTGCAGGACGGTAAAGGTGTTGCGTTGATTGGCGCCTTTGTTGCCCAGGTCAAAAACACCAACGATCGTCAGCACGCCGGTGCCGCCATTGGCTGCAGTGACGTGAAGCTTGTCGCCCACATCGACCCCCAAATCGTTGCTGAGCTCGCTGCCAATCAGGATGTCGGATCCAGCCAGGCGCGAAGTACCACGCAGGATCTTGTCGCTAAAGTCAACAATGCGAAAGTAGGTTTCGGGTTCGATGCCTGAGATCGTTACGGCGCGCGTAGCGCTACCGCGCACCACCAATACCGGGCCACTGGTCACTGGCGAGACTACTTTGATGGCTGGCATCGCGCGCACTTGCTCAACGATGGCCTGCCACTGGTCAATGGACTTGGTTTGCTGCAAGGGCGGTTGGACAATGGCACCTTCAACCTGTCCTTTGGGAGCATCCGCACCGCTGCGCAATTGGCGCGTCATCTGCTGGGGTTGCAGCAACTGGATATGCGCCTGCGTCGTTAGTACGCGGCGTATGAAATTCGATTGCAATCCCGCCAGGAGGGCAGACATGAAGACGATCACAGCAACGCCGATGGCCACGCCGGAAATGATGAACAGCGTTTGCAAACGCCCTTCACGCAGAAACCGGATTGCCACGATCCATTCAAAGGGTAACCACGTCGTAAACATGCGTACCCGGTTCAGCGTGACGGCACCCGGGTCCTTACCCGTGCACCGATGGGCGCTGCAGGTGCACCTGAAACCACCATGTCCCCCTCATTCAGGCCCCGCAATACCTCCACAAAACCACCACTGCGCAAACCTGCCATCAGCAGAACTTTTGCGATGTGTCCGTTCTCAACCCGTGCTACCCACGGGGAAGGGCCGTCCGCATCATGCACAGCCGCCGCCGGAAGCAGCAGTGTCTGCAGTCGTCGCGCGACTTCAATGTCGACCGATACCGTCATGTCCTGCCGCAGAAAGGCTGGCGGCTTGTCAATATCGAGCTTGACCTCAACTGCTCCAGTCTGTGCATTGACTCCTGGATTGATGTAAACCAGCGTTGCGTCAAATTTCTGCAGTGGATAGGCATCGGCGGACACGATGGCCTTTTGCCCCAGTGCGATGAGGCGCAAATTCTTTTCATCGATCGCAAGCACCAACTGCGTCTTGCCTTTGGGTGAAAGTGTCATAAGCACTTTGCCGGGTTGGACCACGTCACCAACCTCGACGTTGCGGCCTATCAGTGTGCCTTGCATGGGTGCCCTGATCACGGCGTATTTGGCACGGGCGTGTGCCGCATCGGCAGCAGCCCTGGCTTCGCTCACAGCGCTTTCTGCCATCGCGTAGTCGCTGCCCGTTGACCGGGTTGTTTCAAGCTGTTTCTGTGCAGAGTTGACTTGAGCATCCGCGAGTTCAACCGCTTTGCGAGAATCGTCCAATGCGGCTTCGCCAATAAAGCCCTGCTTGAACAGACTCTGGTTGCGCGTCAATGCTGATTGGGCGTTTTGCAAATTGCTCTTTGCCTGGCGCAGCGTCTGTTCGGCTACAGGTGCCTGCAATTCTTTGAGCTGACGGATTCTGGCCTGGGCTTGGGTGACGACAATATCGGCCTGTCTTTCAGTGGCTTGCAGCTCCGTGGCAGCAAGTTCAATCAGTACGTCCTGCGCCTTGACGTCGTCGCCCTCATTGACAGGAATTCTGGTAACTGTGGACGTGATTTGCGCACCGATATCGACCCGGTGCGGGCTCTCGACGTGGCCGCTGGCAACAACCGTTTGAATAAAGTCACGCTTGATCACTGACTCGACCGGAACCTGAGGTCCCAACCACCAGTTCATCCCGGTGTAAGCGCCAGTCACTACCGCAATGGCTACTGCAAAGTGCGTCCATCGCAACCTGGACAGATAGGCAAATTTAGCCATGAGACCCCACGTTCATAGGCCGGACTCCAATATCCACAGAGCTGCCGGCTGGTGCAAGTCCGATACTGGCCGCAATTATTGATGCTGGCAATGACTTGGGACAAGGAGTTGCTGACTACGAACTTCTTTACACCCGGCGATGAGGCTACAAGATGACAGGCTCTACAGGAGACCACTCTCGGTCGCCATGACGGCAACATGAACGCGGGAGCTGAGTCGAGTTTGCGATGAATATGCTGCACGTGGATCTTGACCGTCGTATCGGCGATTCCATGTTCTCTGGCAATTTCCTTGTTGCTGGCGCCACGCGCGATGCCACCTCAGCGGCATTCTTCCAATCAGCACGGCACAGGACCTGGCGGTCATGGGCGCGCGGGCGCTCACAAGCAGCGTGTTGCTGAACGCATGCACTAAAAATCCGTCACCACGGACAAATTCAGGTGTCTTCCAGGCTGGCTGTAGGCGTCCACCACGCTGGAGTTCGCGGCCAGTCCCTGTACATCGGACCAGCGCCAGTATTTTTCGTTGTTCAGGTTGACGATCGCAAGATTGATCCGCAGTCCCCTGCGCACACGCCATTGCCCGTGCAGGTCCAGTGTCGTCACCGCAGGAAGCGTCAACTGCTCAATGCGCGGCGGACTCGCCGGCTTGGGCAAGTAAGGACTTTCCAGATCATCCACGGATTTGGCCGCGTGGTGGGTTGCGTCCAGCCGGAGTTCCCACTCGGTCCTTTCCAATTTCAGACCGCAGCCGGATTTGGCTGGGTCGATCGAGTTCAGCGGCAGACCAGTCGACCGATCCACGCCGCGTGTCTGCCCATAGAAGCATGGCGTGCTCACGACCATGCCGCCGATCGCACCCCACGCCACTAGCGCCTTGAACTCGAAGCCGTGAATTCTTGCGCTGTCGATATTCACCGTTTGAAATAGCAGCGGGTCGCCGGCAACACCGGTTCCTCCGAGTGGCTTCTTGTCAACAATCAACTGGTAATAATTGC
>CAIYMN010000381.1 GCA_903927295.1 uncultured beta proteobacterium
CGTTGCGTCAGGCGCGTCGGGCGCGTCCTCGCGCAATGTGCTCGAAGACATTGCCCAGTTCTTGCACGCGCAGGGTTGTGACGTCATTTTTGAGCATGACACGGCGCTCAACATGGGTATCTCGGGCTACCCTGTGCTCGGTCTGCAGGCCATTGGCAAGCAATGTGATCTGGCACTGGTGGTAGGTGGCGACGGCACCATGCTGGGTATTGGCCGCCAGCTCGCTCCGTTTGGCGTACCACTGATCGGCATCAACCAGGGGCGGCTGGGTTTTATTACCGACATCCCGCTGGGCAGTTTCAGGACCACACTGGCACCCATGCTGCAGGGCCAATTTGAAGAAGACCACCGCAGCCTGATTCATGCCCGCGTGCTGCGCGACGGGCATTGCGTTTTCGACGCGCTGGCCATGAACGACGTGGTGGTGAACCGCGGCGCCACTTCGGGCATGGTCGAGTTGCGGGTCGAGGTGGACGGCCGTTTTGTGGCGAGTCAGCGCGCCGACGGCCTGATCATTGCCACGCCCACCGGCGCCACCGCCTATGCGCTGTCCGCCGGCGGTCCCATACTGCACCCCTCGATTCCGGGCTGGGTGTTGGTGCCAATTGCGCCGCACACGCTGTCCAATCGCCCCATCGTGCTGGCCAACGCAACCGAGATTGCCATCGAAGTGGTGGCCGGGCGCGATGCCAGTGCCAGTTTTGACACGCAGTCGCTGGCCTCGCTGCTGCACGGCGACCGCATCGTGGTGACGCGATCAGATCACCATGTGCGTTTCCTGCATCCCAAGGGCTGGTCTTACTTTGACACGCTGCGCCAGAAGCTGCACTGGAATGAGGGAGTGGCCTGATCGTGGCGCTGCGCCGGATTGTTCTGCGCAACTTTGTGATCGTCAGTGAGCTCGATCTCGATCTGGAGCGCGGCTTCACGGTTCTGACAGGTGAGACCGGCGCCGGCAAATCGATCCTGATCGATGCGCTGCAGCTGGCCACGGGCGGGCGCGCCGACGTGGGGCTGATCCGTGAAGGCACTGACAAAACCGAGGTCAGCGCCGAGTTTGACGCAGCACCCGCGCTGACGCCCGTGCTTGAGGCGGGTGGCTTTGAACCTGGCGAGACGCTGCTGCTGCGGCGCACGCTCGACCTGCAAGGCAAGAGTCGCGCCTGGGTCAACGGCAGCCCGGCCACCGCCACGCAGTTGCGAGAGATCGGTGAACTGTTGCTCGACATTCACGGCCAGCATGCCTGGCAGAGTCTGACCCGACCCGACGCAGTGCGTGCGCTGCTTGATGCCTATGGGCAAGTTTCACCAGTGGCGATCGGCATCCTTTGGCAAAACTGGCGCCAGGCACAGAGCGAGTTGGCCCAGGCGCAGGCCGCGCAAGCGTCCCTGCAAAACGATCACGAACGCCTGGTCTGGCAAATGGCCGAAGTGGAGAAGCTCGCACCCTTGCCCGACGAATGGGAGGAACTCAACACCGAGCAGGGTCGACTGTCCAACGCGCAGGCCCTGATCGATGCAGCCCACAGCGCACTGCAGACACTGGACGACGATGACGTCTGTGCGCGCAGCACGCTTCATGCCGCGCACCAGACGCTGCAGCAGCACGAGCATCTTGAACCCGGTTTCCGTGAACTTGCAGAACTGCTCTCGTCCAGTCTGGCACAGGTGCAGGACAGCGTCCATGGATTGCGCGCCTACCTGCGCAATACCGAACCAGACCCGCAGCGTCTGGCCGAACTCGATGACCGCATGGCCCAGTGGCTGGCGCTCGCGCGACGTTACAAGCGTGCGCCGGCCGACCTGCCCAAGTTGCTGGGCAGTTGGAAACTCGATCTCGACAAGCTTGGAGCGGCGACCGATCTGGCGGGTCTGCAGGCAAAGCAGAATGCTGCGGAACAAGCCTACATGCTTGAGGCAAGACGGATCTCTGGGGCGCGTGCGAAGGCAGCGCCAATGCTCGCCAGCGCCATCACGCAGGCAATGCAGGGTCTGGGCATGCAGGGCGGGCAGTTTGAAGTGGCACTGCAAAAGGCAGTGCAGCCCATGCAGCACGGTCTGGAGGATGTCAGCTTTTTGGTGGCTGGTCATGCCGGCAGTACCCCGCGCCCGGTCAACAAGGTGGCCTCCGGGGGCGAGCTCTCGCGCATGGCACTGGCCATTGCCGTCACGACCAGTGCGCTGGGCACGGCGCAAACCCTGATATTTGACGAAATCGACGCCGGTGTTGGCGGCGCGGTGGCGCAAACCGTCGGGCGCTTGATGAAGCGCCTGGGAATCGACCGGCAAGTGCTGGCTGTAACCCACTTGCCGCAGGTGGCCGCCAGCGCGGACCAGCACCTGTTGGTGGCCAAACAGACGCAGGGGCAGACGACCCTCAGTTCGGTGGTCACGGTTCAGGGTGAGCAGCGAGTGGCCGAGGTGGCACGCATGCTCGGCGGCGAGCACCTGTCGGAAACGACGCTGGCGCACGCCAGGGAAATGTTACAAGGACTGGGGTAAGGTCATGCATATTGAACCGTCCAGTTTGCAGCTTGTCCTGATCACCGGCATGTCCGGTTCCGGCAAGTCGGTGGCGCTGCATGCGCTGGAGGACGCAGGCTTCTTTTGTGTCGACAATCTTCCACCAGAGTTGTTGTTGCCGTTTTTCACGTTGGAGCGACAGCAGAACGCGAGTCGGGTCGCCATCGCGATGGATGCGCGCAACGCCAATTCGCTGCACCTGTTGCCGACACAATTTGCGCTCCTGAAGGAGCAAGGCATCACTATCAAGTCGCTTTTCCTGGACGCAACCACCGAAACACTGGTGCGCCGCTATTCGGAGACCCGGCGCAAGCATCCCTTGTCGCAGACAGAATCGGACCCGTCGGAAACAAACATGCGCCGCGTGCTGGTGCATGCGATTGAAATCGAACGTGAACTGCTGACCCCCCTGCGCGAGCACGCGCACATCATCGACACCAGCATCATCCGTTCGTCGCAGCTGCAGGGCTATGTGAAGTCGCTGATTACAACCGCCGGAGAGCAGCTCACGCTGGTCTTCGAATCCTTTGCCTTCAAGCGCGGTGTCCCCACCGACGCCGACTACGTCTTTGATGTACGCATGCTGCCCAATCCGCACTACGAACCCGCGTTGCGCCACCTGACCGGCAGGGACGAAGCGGTTGCTGCCTTCCTGCGGGTCCAGGCCGACGTGACGCAGATGCAGGACCAGATTCACGACTTCCTGAATCACTGGCTGGACGCCCTGGCGCGTGATCACCGCAGTTACGTCACAGTGGCCATTGGCTGTACCGGCGGCCAGCACCGCTCGGTCTATCTGGTCGAACAACTGGTCAATCTGTTTCAAGGCAGGTGGGTCACCTTGAAGCGCCATCGTGAACTGGAAAGCCGCTGACTTGTGTCAGCAACTTCCTGACCGGGGCCGGCAATCCCAGGGCTGGCCAATCAGGCGCCGCAATCCAGGCCCCCTCTGAACTGGGTCTGGCCGATTTCGGCAACAATACTTGAACCGGATGAAGGTACAGGTCCTTGTGGGTCAGCACATGCGTCAGCGCGGGCGCGTCGTGTAATGCCGCCCGATAGTCTCTGGGCACTGCCGCCTGCAGTGCCGCGCGATCGTCGAACAGGGCGAAGCAGTAGAGGCCACCCCAGACACCGGGGCTCGGACGTTTGCTCAGCCAGATGGCGTCATCTTGCGCTTGCGCCCAGAGCAACCAGATCGACTGCGCGCTGCGCTTGACCTTGCGCGTCTTGACCGGAAAACGTTGCTGCTGACCGAGCCGCCGGGCAACGCACAGGGTTTCGAGTGGACAAAGCTCACAAGTCGCTTTGCCCTTGCAGACCGTGGCACCCAGATCCATCAAACCCTGTGTGTAGCGCGGCATGGCCTCCATCAGATCGCGTCGCGGTAATAGCTCATTGGCCAGTCGCCAGAGCTCCCGCTCGTTGGCGGCGAGCGAAAGATCACCATCAAAACCGAGCACACGCGTCAGCACGCGCCGCACATTACCGTCCAGAATGGCGACGCGCTCGCCAAAGCACAGTGCTGCGATCGCAGCCGCCGTGGACGGCCCAATGCCTGGCAAGGTCTGCAGCAATTGCGCTGTTGGCGGAAAAGAGCCACCGTGGCGCTCCATCACCTGAACAGCACACAGATGCAGGTTGCGCGCGCGGCTGTAATAGCCCAAACCGCTCCAGAGCCCCAGCACTTCATCGATTGGCGCAGCCGCCAGTGCCGCAACGTCCGGGAAGCGTTCTAGGAAGCGCACAAAATAGTCGCGCACCGTTGCTACCTGGGTTTGCTGCAGCATGATCTCCGACAACCAGACATGGTAGGGGTCGCGCTTGCGCTGCCAGGGCAAGTCGTTGCGCCCACTGACCTTCTGCCA
>CAIYMN010000382.1 GCA_903927295.1 uncultured beta proteobacterium
CTTCATAAAAGCGTTGCTCGATCAGACTCTTGGCGTGTTGCGCGTCGACCTTGATGGTCTGCGGCTCGCGCATGAACTGCCTTGCCAGTTTTTCAATACCTTCGGGATACGTGGCAGAAAAAAGCAGGGTTTGCCGAGTCGACGGGCACTGTTTTGCCACCGTGGCAATGTCGTCAAAGAAACCCATGTCGAGCATGCGGTCAGCTTCGTCCAGCACCAGCGTGTTGAGGGCGTCCAGTGTCAGGTAGCCGCGCTCCAGATGGTCCATCACACGCCCCGGCGTGCCCACCACGATGTGCGCGCCGTGCTCCAGCGATGCGCGCTGGCCGCGCAGCGCCACGCCGCCGCATAGCGTGACCACCTTGATGTTTTCTTCGGCGCGTGCCAGACGCCGTATCTCGACGCTCACCTGATCGGCCAGTTCGCGCGTCGGGCACAGTACCAGCGCTTGCACGGCGAAGCGGCGCGGGTTGAGCTTGTCCAGTAAAGCCAGCGCAAAGGCTGCGGTCTTGCCGCTGCCTGTCTTGGCCTGCGCAATCAGGTCTTTGCCAAGCAGGGCCGGGGGCAGACTGGCGGCCTGGATCGGCGTCATTTCCAGGTAGCCGAGTTGCACCAGATTGGCCAGCGTGGCCGGGTTCAGGGCCAGCGAATCGAACTTTGTTGTCATGCCCGATTATCGGTACAACCAATTACTTGGCAGAATGCGGTATGGAAAACGCAAACAACACTGGGCAGCGCCTGACGGATCTCGAGATCAAGGCCAGCTTCCAGGAGGATCTGCTTGAAGAGTTGAACCAGATCGTTGTTCGCCAGCAGCAACAAATCGACCAGCTGATTCGCGAAATCGCCCACCTGCGCGAGTCCGTCGCCGAAGGCGGCGTAGGCACGAGCCGCAACTTGCGGGATGAATTGCCGCCCCATTACTAGACCTTCTCATGACCCCACTGCACATCTCCACTGCTTTTGATTCTGGTGCCATCGAGGTGCTGAGCCTGACGGACCCCGCTGACATCCAGCTCAACATCCGGCGTGACAACGCCAGCGAGTTTGCGCAGTGGTTTCACTTCTGCCTGCAGGGGGCTGCGGGTCTGGCGGTCACGCTGAAGTTTCTCAACGCCGGTGTCAGCGCCTATCCCAAGGGCTGGGACGGCTACCGGGTGGTGGCAAGTTACGACCGGCTTCACTGGTTTCGCGTCGCCACGCGCTTCGATGACAAACTGATGGAAGCTCACATCACGCCCGAGACCCACAGCGTTTACTTCGCCTACTTCGAACCCTATTCGCATGAGCGCCATCTGGACTTGATCGGTTCGGCTGCGGCCTCCGATCACGTTGAAGTGCAGCATCTGGGGCAGACTCTGGATGGGCGCGACATGACACTCTTGCGTATCACCGATGAGAGCAGCGCCATGCCAGCCGCCCAGAAGAAAAAAGTCTGGCTGATCGCGCGTCAGCATCCGGGCGAGGCGATGGCAGAATGGTTTGTCGAAGGCTTTCTGGAGCGTCTGCTCGACGGCGATGACCCGGTGTCGCGCGTGCTGCTGTCCAAGTGTGTTTTCCATGTAGTGCCCAACATGAACCCGGATGGCGCCGTGCGCGGCAATCTGCGCACCAACGCCGCCGGTGCCAATCTGAAC
>CAIYMN010000383.1 GCA_903927295.1 uncultured beta proteobacterium
GGGTGCACCCTACATCATGACCAAGACCGGAAAGGAAGCCTGGGAGCGCTTGCAGGTCATTGCCGACCAGGCGATTGCCGACGGTCAAACTGCGCACGACAAGATCGCCGTGGTGTTGACTGACCTCGAAATGCCGGAGATGGATGGCTTCACCCTGACGCGCAACATCAAGCAGGACCCGCGGTTCAAGTCGATTCCCGTGGTCATCCACTCGTCGTTGACAGGCGCGACCAATGAAAACCATGTCAAGGCCGTGGGCGCAGACGCTTATGTTGCGAAATTTGTGCCACGCGAACTTGCCGCAACCATCCGCAAGGTCTTACCACCTCAATGAAAGTCAAGGCTATGAATTCTGGTTCTTCGTCCTCCCGCCTGAACAACCTGTCGATCAGGGCGAAGCTGGCGACGCTGGCGGCGTTCAGTGCGCTGGTGTTGGTGTCGCTGTCCTCGTACCTGTTGTGGCAGCAGTACCAGTCTACTTATGAGAGCCGCAAAATCGCCATCAGGCAAAGCGTTGAAATTGCGGTCTCGATTGTTGACTGGGCTTATCGGCAGGAGGTGTCCGGGCAACTGACGCGGCCGCAGGCGCAGGCGATGGCCATCCGTGCGGTCAATGACGCGCGCTATGCGGGCAAGGAGTATTTCTGGATCAACGACATGGTTCCAGTGATGGTGACGCACCCGTTCAAGCCGGAAATGAATGGCAAAGAACTCAGTTCCTACAAAGACCCCGATGGCAACCCGATCTTTGTCCAGTTTGTTGAGATCGTGCGCAAAGAGGGCTCAGGTTACCTGAGTTATTTGTGGCCCAAACCCGGCCAGGACAAGCCGGTAGAAAAAGTGTCTTTTGTCAGTGCTTTCAAGCCCTGGGGCTGGGTGCTTGGTTCGGGCCTGTACATGGACGATTTGCGCGCTGCCTTCACCACTATTCTGGTTCAGGCCGGCGCGGTGATTGCAGCCGCTATTGTGCTGAGCACCTTGATGGCACTGTGGATCACCCGTAGCATCACACGCCCATTGGACCGCGCGGTGGCAGTGGCCCGCGCGGTGTCTTTGGGTCGGCTCGACAACGATGTGTCGAGCACTGCCCTTGACGAAACGGGGCAGTTGTTGCAGTCAATGGGTGATATGCAGTCAACGCTGGTCGCATTCGAGGCCTCTCAGGTTGAGATGGCGCGCCAGCACCAGCTGGGCATGCTGGACTACGTCATGCCGGTGCAGCAGCTTGAAGGCTCGTACCGGTCGATGGCCCAGGGCGTCAACGACTTGGTACGCGCCCACATTGATGACACGCGCAAGGTGGTGGATGTAGTCACGGCCTATTCGGAGGGTCAACTGGACTTGGCAATGGAGCGTCTGCCCGGCCAGAAAGCGCGCATCAGCGAGGCCATTGACAAAGTGCAGAAGACATTGCAAGGGGCGGCTCAAGCCGCCAGGAGCAACCTGCGCATTCGCGACGCATTGGACAAATGCAGTACTAACGTGATGATCGCCAATGCCGATCACGACATTGTTTACATGAACCAGACGGTGACCCAGATGATGCAGCGCAACGAGGCGGAACTGCGCAAGACCTTGCCGCAGTTTGACGCCTCCAGACTGATTGGCCAGAACATTGACCTGTTTCACCAGAACCCGGCCCGCCAGCGCGGCATGCTGTCAGCTCTGAGCGGCATGCACAAGGCTCAAATCAAGGTTGGCGTTTTGCACTTTGGGTTTGTTGCCAATCCGGTCCTTGATGCGCAAGGCGAACGGGTAGGTACCGTTGTCGAATGGCATGACCGCACTGCCGAAGTCGGCGTTGAAAGCGAAATCGCTGCCATTGTGGAAAGTGCCGCACAAGGTGATTTCAGTCAACGGCTCGGGCTCGAAGGCAAGAGTGGTTTTTTTGCCAACCTGTCGAGCGGCATGAACCAGTTGCTCGACACCAGCGAGCAGGGTCTGAA
>CAIYMN010000384.1 GCA_903927295.1 uncultured beta proteobacterium
CTTGAGCAATGTGTTGTCCAGGTCAAAAAGTGTGAGCTTCATCAATCAATCAACCTTAGTCATTGCGAGGAACGCAGCGACGCGGCAATCCCGGAAGCCCTGCCGCATGGATTGCTTCGCTGCGCTCGCAATGACGGCATGCATCACGCTCATGCCTGGCGCAGATGCCATGCCTTGGGCCGGGTGAAGGTCTGAATGCCATAGGTGGACAGGGTCAGCCCGATGCCGGAGTCGCCATGCCCGCTCCAGGGTAGGCGCGGGCTGACGCGGTCGCAGCAGTTCCAGTAAACGCTGCCTGCGTTGACTTGGACTAGCAGCGCCCTGGCGCGTGTCTGGTCGGGTGTGAAGACACCCGCGGTGAGGCCGTAGCGCGTATCGTTCATGAGCTGCACCGCCTCGGCATCGCCCGAGACTTTCTGGATGCCTATGATGGGGCCAAAGCTTTCCTCGCGCATCAGCTCCATGCTGTGGTTGACGTTCGTGAAAACGGTCGGTGCATACCAGTTGCCGGGGCCGTTCAGGCGGTGCCCGCCGCACAGCAGGGTGGCGCCTTTGGCCTTGGCGTCTGCCACCTGGGCGTCCAGCACGTCGAGTTGCTGCGCGCGCGTGAGAGCGCCGATGTAGGTGTCTTCGGCCGCCGGGTCGCCGACCTTGAAATCGTGCACCGTTTGCAAGAATGCCGCCACAAAGGCGTCGTGGATTTTCTCGTGCACATAGATGCGCTCGACCGAGCAGCAGCTCTGCCCGGTGTTGTACATGGCACCATCCGCGAGCGACTCGGCCGCCGTTTTCGGATTCGCGTCTTCACAGACATAGGTGGGATCCTTGCCACCCAATTCGAGTTGCAGTTTCACCATGCGCGGACCGAGTGCTTGAGCGATCCTGGCGCCGGTGGCATAGGAGCCGGTAAAGAACAGGCCGTCAATCTTCTGCGCCATCAGCGCAGCACCGACATCACCAGCGCCCACCACGGCAATGAAAACGTCTTTCGGAATGCCCGTGGCGTGCAGCAGACGTGCCATGGCCAGCCCGGTCAGGGTCGCAAATTCGGAGGCCTTGTACAGCACCGCGTTGCCGGTGAGCAGCGCCGGGATGAAGACGTTGCCGCCAACAAACCAGGGGTAGTTCCAGGCAGAGATATTGGCCACCACGCCCAGCGGCGTGTGCTCGATCTGCTCGGTCATGCCGCCCTCGTTGAAAACGGTCTCGGTTTGTAGCAGTGCGTCCACTTCTTTCAGAAAAAAGTCAATGCGCCCGAGCAGGCCGTTGAGCTCGTTGCGCGACATCTTGATCGGCTTGCCGGTCTCACTGGTCATGATGCCGGCCAGCGTATCAAGCTCGGCGACGACAGCGGTGCGAAAGCGCGTGATGCAGGCCTTGCGCTCCAGCAGCGGCACTGCCAGCCAGCCCTGTTGCGCGGCACGTGCCGCGGCCGCCTTGGCTGCTACGGAGTTGGCGTCATCGGCCGGCACCTGGGTGATCAGGGTCCCGTTGGCGGGGTTGTGAATGGCGAGTTGGTTCATGTCATTTTTCCGTTTCAAGTTTGGCGGCACGCGCCGCATCCAGAAAGTCTTTGAGTAGTGGCGTGTCATCGAGCGTGTCGAGCTCTCTTCGGTGGAACTCAGGATGCCATTGCACGGCGGCGATGTAGCTGGGACCGGTGTGGCGAATCGCTTCTATCATGCCGTCGTCCGGACAGCGCGCCTCCACCACAAAACCTTCGGCCAACTGTTTGACGCCCTGGTGGTGGATGCTGTTGATCTTGCAGCTTTGCGCGCCCGCCAAGAGGCTTTGCAGACGCGTCTGGGGGACGATTTCAAGCTGATGAAAATTGTGGTCGTAGATGTCGGCGTCGCGGTGCACAAGCGAATCCGGTCGTTGCGTGCCTATGTCCTGGTACAGCGTGCCACCAAAGGCTACATTGATCAGTTGCAGACCGCGACACACGCCAAACACGGGTTTGCCGGCGGCGACAAAAGCCCGCACCAGCGCCTGCTCGTATTCGTCGCGCAAGCGGTCACCGTTCCAGCGTTCTTCCAGCGGTGTTTCGCCGTAACTGCCGGGCCAGACATCGGCGCCGCCATGCAACACCAGACCGTCGAGCCAGTCCGCGTAGTCCACAAGTTCCGGTTCGCCGTGCGCACTGTCGCCAGCCGGCGACGGAATCATCACCGGCAGGGCGCCAGAGGACATGACCCAGTGCGCCATCGACTGTTCGATGTAGTGCAGCGTCTTTTTCGCAAATACTGCGCGGGTTGGGTCAGGGTGCAGGAAGCAGGCGCTGATGCCTATCTTCAAACGTTCTTTCATCGTGAGTCCCTGTTCGTCATTGCGAACGAAGTGAAGCAATCCATGGCCCCTGATCGCATGGATTGCCACGCCCTGCGGGCTCGCAATGACGCGAATTCTTGCAACTCATCTACATGGCGGCTTTGAACAGCGCTTCAAAATCCGCAGAAGTGCAAGGCCTCGGATTGGTTTGGTGGCAGCCGTCAGCCGTGGCAATTTGCACCAGTCGCGGCAGGTGCTCCGGCTTGACGCCGTGCGCAGCCAGACCGCCGCTGATGCCGACGCTGGCTTTGAGTTGCTTGAGCCAGGGCACGAAGGCCTTGCCGCCGCCCGCCACCTTGCAGACGTGCGCCAACTCGTCGAACTTGGCTGGCACGGCTTCCTGATTCCAGGCCATCACGGTGTCGATCATCAGCGCGTTGGCCAGACCATGGTGCAGGTCGCAGACGGCACCCAGCGCGTGGGCGCATGAGTGCACCGCGCCAAGATCTTTCTGGAAGGCGATGGCGCCCATCATGGAGGACATCATCATGTCGGAGCGCGCCTGCAGATTGCCGCCTTCCTTGACC
>CAIYMN010000385.1 GCA_903927295.1 uncultured beta proteobacterium
ACGCCGTCGAACATCATCACATCGACTTCGTCGCCAGCGCCAACATTACCCTGGCTGTGATGGAGCACGATGAGACCGTTGGCCTGTACCATGGAACTCAGCACACCGGAGCCCTGATTGCCAATCGCGCTGACCTGCAACCCTCCTTCGCTGGTTTGGCTGACGATACCGCGCTGGTATTCGGTGCGCCCGGCCTTCTTGCGTAGCGGTGCCAGACTGCGTGCCTTGAGCAGCGGTGTTGCCGCTTCGGTGCTGCCCATCATCCGGAGCAGGGCTGGGCGTACAAATGCCAGAAACGTGACCATGACAGCAACGGGGTTACCAGGCAGGCCAAACAGGATGGATTGGCCAATTCGGCCGACTGCCATCGGTCGGCCTGGCCGCATCGCGATCTTCCAGAAGGCAACATCACCCAGCTTCTTCATCATGAGTTTGGTGTAGTCGGCTTCTCCGACACTGACCCCGCCGCTGGTGATGATGGCGTCGGATTTAGAAGCGGCGCGCTGGAATGCGGCTTCCAACCGGGTCGGCTCGTCAGGCACCACGCCAAGATCAATAACATCGCAACCCAAGCGCGTCAGCAGACCGAACACGGTATAGCGATTGCTGTCATAAACCGCTCCTTCACGCGGTGCTTCACCCAGGCTCAGAATTTCGTCGCCGGTCGAAAAGTAGGCGACACGCAGCTTGCGCACCACCGGTAGCTGTTCAATGCCCAGGCTTGCCAGCAAACCCAATGCTGCAGGCGTCAGCAGGGCGCCTTTTCGCAGGGCGGGCTCACCCTGCATCAAATCCTCACCGCGTTGGCGGCGGTTGTCACCCGCTCGCATCAGGCCACGTGGAATGGCAATGGATTCCGCCTTCCCATCTACAGATGCGGGGAGAACCGTGACCAATTCTTGCGGCACCACGGTATCGAGTTGTTGCGGCAGGATCGCTCCCGTCATGATCTTCAGGCACTGTCCAGGCTTGACCATGCCTTGCCAGGCTTTGCCGGCCAATGCCGTGCCGACTACCTGCAGTACCAACGGACCGCCATCTGGGTTGCCTGTCTGCAGTTGCCCACCGTCAAACGCGTAGCCATCCATCGCCGAGTTGTCATGCGGCGGCACGCTGATGGGCGAGATCACGTCCTCCGCGAGTACGCGTCCTAGCGCCTGAAAAATGGTCGCCTGCTCCCGCTCCAAGACCGGTTCCACCAGTCGCAACAGGAATTCGTTCACACGGTCAGCGCGCAGGGCTTGCGGGTCATAACCCTCAAGTTGGGCAGCAATGGTGTCCAGTGTCTTCACGCGGGCAGGTTTTCAAGTTGGCGCAATTCAGTGAGTGAATTGGCGTTGCGAAAGGCAAGGACATCGTCGGTGGGCAGGTCGAACGGTACCAGGACGGTCTTGTGCAATGCCGTCCATGCGTCGGTTTTGCGGCCGCCGGCTTGCGTGAATTTCTGCAGACTTTCCAGCAGTCGCACGCGCAGCAGACAAAACACCGGCTGGCTGCGAACCTGGCACCGACCTTGGCTGTCAAATTCAGGGGCGCTGACCATCGCGATGTCAGCGTCCTGTGCCATCAGGGCCTGCGTCAATCGCGGGACCAGATCCAGTGGCAACAGCGGTGTATCGCAGGGAACCGTCACCATGTAGGGGGTCTCGCAGCGTTCCAGACCGGTCAGAAAACCGGCCAAAGGGCCGGCGTAGTCGGGCAGGACATCGGGCCAAACGGCGACACCGAATGATTCATACGCTGCCAGGTTGCGGTTGGCATTGATCATGATCTGGGCGACGGCGCCACCCATTTGCAATCGCGTCAAGGCATGCAGCGCCAGTGGCAGACCGTTGAAGGTCTGCAAACCTTTGTCCACGCCACCCATGCGCGAACCGCGCCCGCCGGCAAGAATCAGTGCCGTGATGTGTTGCGGATCAATCATGGTTCAGACCTTTGCAATTTACAAGCCTGCTCCGCTTTGTCGTCCCGAACACGGCCATTGTCATCCCGGACTTGATCCGGTTTCCAGTTATACGCTCGCACTGGATTGCGGGTCGGGGCCCGCAATGACAAGCGAAGGTCTCGCCATGACGATTGTTATCCACCGATGTAGCTCATTTCAACGCGACGGACAAGGACTCCGGTGTCGGCGGGTAGCGCGCTGCGCAGCTCCGAATAGTTGTCGCTGCGGGCTTGCCATATCTGACTTAGGGAAGTTGCCAATTCGACGTCGGAGCCACCACTGCGAATGATGGTGCGCAGGTCATGACCGCGCACCGCAAACAGGCACAGGTAGAGCTGGCCTTCCGTGGACAGCCGGGCGCGGTTGCAGTCACCACAAAATGCCTGAGTCACGCTGCTGATGACGCCGATTTCCCCGAGTGCCGGATCGGGTTGGCCGAAGGCATCGGCATAAGCCCAGCGCTGGGCTGTTTCGCCCGGGCTCGATGGTTCCAGCGGCACGAGCGGCAACTCGGTTTGAATCAGTTTGATTACTTCACTCGACGGCATTACTTCGTTCATGCGCCAACCGTTGGTGTGGCCCACATCCATGTACTCGATGAAGCGCAGTACCATGCCCGAACCCACGAAATGCCGTGCCATCGGCATGATTTCATGCGCATTGGTACTGCGTTTGACAACCATATTGATCTTGATCGGGCCGAGCCCGGCGGCGCGCGCTGCCTCAATGCCTTCGAGCACGTCGGCCACGGGAAAATCCACGTCGTTCATGCTGCGAAATACCGCATCGTCGAGTCCGTCCAGGCTGACGGTCACGCGTTGCAGACCCGCTGCCTTGAGCGACTGCGCCTTGCGCGCAAGCAGCGAGCCGTTGGTGGTCAACGTCAGGTCCAGCGGCAGGCCCTCGGGCGTGCGCAGGGCCGCCAATTGCTCTATCAGGCGCTCAAGGTCTTTGCGCAGCAGCGGCTCACCACCAGTCAGTCGAATTTTTTGCACACCCTGTGCCGCAAAGACCTTGGCAATCCGTGTGATTTCCTCGAACGACAGCAATGCCTTGTGCGGCAAGTACTGGTAGTCCTTGTCAAAGACTTCCTTGGGCATGCAATAGTTGCAGCGAAAGTTGCAACGGTCGGTCACACTGATGCGCAGATCGCGCATGGGCCGACCACGTTGGTCAAACACAGCGCGCGCCATCCACTTCGATGCAGACGCCGCTGATGAAAGTGGCCTCGTCACTGGCCAGATAGAGCGCCGCATTGGCTACGTCAAGGGCGGTCGAAAATCGGCCCAACGGAATGGTGGCGCGAAACTTCGCCATGCGCTCTTCCGTCAGGGGGCCACCGGCAAATTCAGTGGCCAGGCCGGTGTCGGGGTTGAACACCGGGTTGATGCAGTTGACGCGAATGTTGTCCGGACCGAGTTCGGCTGCGAGGGACTTGGACGTGGTGATGACTGCGCCCTTGGACCCGTTGTACCAGGTCAGACCTGGACGCGGTCGCACGCCCGCGGTCGAGGCGATATTGATGAAGCTGCCGCCACCGTGTGCGCGAAATACCGGCGTGGCGTGAACGGTGGAAAGGTAAATGCTCTTCATGTTGACCGCGTAGCATTTGTCAAATTCGTCTTCGCTCACTTCCAGCGCCGGGCGATTTCGGTGCGTCCATCCGGCATTGTTGATCATCACGTCAAGTGTTCCGTGGCGCTCAACGGCGGCAGCGACCAGGGCGCGTACCTGCTCTGATTGGGTGACGTCCGCGGCAAAGAACGATGCTGTGCCACCGGCGGCCACAATTTCAGCCGCCACTCTCTCACCGGCCGCAGCGGATATATCGTTCACGATGACGTTGGCACCCTCGGCGGCCAGTCGTTTGGCAATACCCTCGCCTATGCCCCCGCCCGAGCCGGTGACGATGATGGATTTGTTGTTGACGCGCATGGTCTGCTACCTCACAAAGAATGGATGATGTAATGGTGTGGGCGAATCTCAGCCGTGCTTGATGGCGACGGTCTTGAGCGTGGTGAAACCGTAAAGAGCTTCAAAACCCTTTTCGCGGCCGTGGCCGCTGGACTTGACTCCACCAAAAGGCAACTCGACACCACCACCAGCGCCATAGTTATTGATGAACACCTGGCCGCTGCGCAAACGCCGGGCCATCCTGAATTGGCGCCCACCGTCGGTCGTCCAGACGCCGGCCACCAGGCCGAACTGTGTCGCGTTGGCGAGTTCGATCGCGTGGTCTTCATCGCGAAACGCCATCGCGCAGAGTACTGGGCCAAACACTTCCTCCTGCGCCACGCGGTGCGTCACCGGGACGTCGCGTAGCAACGTTGGTGCCTGGTAAAAGCCCGATGCCGGTGCAGCATCAACTACCTGACCTTGCGCCACCGTGCCGATGTTGGCAGCCTCTGCATCGCGCAAAAATTGCTGTACACGTTGCTTCTGACTCTGACGGATCAGGGGGCCAACGTCCAGGTCCAGCGTCGCCGGGCCAACGCGCAACCGCTGAAAAGCCTCGCCCAGACGCTTCAGCAACGGCTCATAAATGGCCTGCTCGATCAGTACGCGCGAACCCGCCGAACAGGTCTGGCCGGCGTTTTGCACAATGGCGTTGATGATGGCCGGAACCGCAGCATCCAGATCGGCGTCAGCAAAAACAATCTGCGGACTCTTGCCGCCGAGTTCGAGTGTGACCGGGCAATGACGGGCGGCGGCGACCTGCTGGATCAGCGTGCCCACTGCAGGACTACCGGTGAAACTGATGTGATCGATGCCGCTGTGACGAGCCAGCGCGTCGCCTACTTCGTGGCCGTAGCCTGTGACGATGTTGATCACACCCGCCGGGAAACCAATCTCGGCGGCTAGTTGTGCCACGCGAATTAGCGACAGACAGGCATCTTCCGCGGGTTTGACCACGCACACATTGCCCGCAGCCAGGGCACCGCCTACGCTGCGGCCGAAGATCTGCATCGGGTAGTTCCACGGCACGATATGACCGGTGACGCCATGCGGTTCGCGCCAGGTCAGCACACTGTAGCCATCCAGGTAAGGAATGGTTTCACCATGCAACTTGTCGCAAGCGCCGGCATAAAACTCGAAATAGCGCGCCAGCGCGGTTGCGTCGGCGCGCGCCTGCCTGGTTGGCTTGCCGCAATCACGCTGCTCGATGTCGGTCAACTCCTGAGCATGGGCCGTGATTGTTTCTGAAAGACGCATCAGCAATCGACCACGCTCCGCAGCACCGAGTTTGCTCCAGACCGAATCAAATCCCAGCCTTGCAGCGCGCACAGCGCGGTCTATGTCGGACGCGTTGCTACGCTGGATTTCGTCGTAGGTCTGACCATCGGACGGGTCTATCACCGCTATGGTTTGACCGGAGGATGAAGATACCGACGTGTTGGCGATAAAGTTGAATTGCATGAGTGTGATTTTCCATCAAAAAAGCCCGCCAGAGGCGGGCCTTTTGCAAGACAGTGGCAGGGAATCAGCCGCCGTGGATCTTCATCATCACCGGCACAATCAGCAGCGCCACAATGTTGATGATCTTGATCAGGGGGTTGACGGCGGGGCCGGCCGTGTCCTTGTAGGGATCTCCCACCGTGTCACCAGTGACAGCCGCCTTGTGCGTGTCTGAACCCTTGCCACCAAAGTGACCGTCCTCAATATACTTCTTGGCATTGTCCCAAGCGCCGCCGCCGGTACACATGGAGATCGCCACAAACAGACCGGTCACGATCGTTCCCATCAGGAGACCGCCCAGGGCAGCCGGGCCGAGCACCAGGCCAACCAGAATCGGTACCACCACGGGCAGCAGTGACGGAATCATCATTTCCTTGATGGCCGCGGTGGTCAGCATGTCGACTGCGGTGTCGTACTCGGGCTTGGCCGTGCCTTCCATGATGCCCTTGATTTCCTTGAACTGTCGGCGCACTTCAACCACAACCGAGCCGGCAGCGCGGCCAACCGCTTCCATCGCCATGGCGCCGAAGAGGTAGGGAATCAGGCCGCCAATGAACAGACCAATGATGACCATCGGATTGCTCAGATCAAACGTGATGTGACGGCCGTAGGCTTCAAGTTTGTGCGTGTAGTCAGCAAACAGAACCAGCGCAGCGAGACCGGCTGAGCCTATGGCGTAGCCTTTGGTGACGGCTTTGGTGGTGTTGCCAACGGCGTCCAGCGGATCCGTGACGTCACGCACCGACTTTGGCATTTCCGACATTTCGGCAATGCCGCCAGCGTTGTCCGTGATGGGACCGTAGGCGTCCAGTGCCACCACAATGCCGGCCATGCTCAGCATGGACGTGGCAGCGATGGCAATGCCGTAGAGGCCGGCCAGTGCGTAAGCGGTGTAGATGGCGCAGCAGACAAAAATCACTGGCCAGGCGGTGGAGCGCATGGAGACGCCCAGGCCGGCAATGATGTTGGTGCCGTGGCCGGTGGTGGAAGCTTGTGCGATGTGCTTGACCGGAGCGTATTGCGTGCCGGTGTAGTACTCCGTGATCCAGACCAGTGCTGCGGTCAGAATCAGACCAACGGCGCAGGCGCCGAACAGTTTCATCTGGCTACCTGAGGCCGCGATGGCGTTGTCGGGAATCAACCATTGCGTGACAAAGAAAAAGGCGATCAGCGACAGGACTCCGGCCACGGCCAGACCCTTGTACAGCGCAGGCATCACATTCTTCATGCCCGGCGTGGCCTTGACGAAAAAGCAGCCGATGATGGAAGCCACGATGGATACGGCACCCAGGGCCAGCGGATAGACCACGGCGCTCATGCCAGCTCCAGTAACCAACAGGGCGCCCAGCACCATGGTCGCAATCAACGTGACGGCATAAGTTTCAAACAGGTCGGCTGCCATACCGGCGCAGTCACCGACGTTGTCACCGACGTTATCGGCAATCACGGCTGGGTTGCGTGGGTCATCTTCAGGAATGCCGGCTTCAACTTTGCCGACCAGGTCAGCACCAACGTCAGCACCCTTGGTGAAAATGCCACCACCCAGACGCGCGAAGATCGAAATCAGCGATGAACCAAAGGCAAAGCCGATCAGCGGGTTAAGCAATTGCGCCAGGTTCTTGTCAGGCGTTGCATTGCCGTTGCCGGTGAGGAACCAGAAAAAACCAGTTACACCCAGCAAACCCAGACCGACCACCAGCATGCCAGTGATGGCGCCGCCGCGGAAGGCTACATCAAGTGCCGGGCCGATGCCTTTGGTGGCGGCCTGCGCGGTACGCACATTGGCGCGCACCGAGACGTTCATGCCGATGAAGCCGCAAGCGCCTGACAGCACCGCACCAATCACAAAGCCCACTGCGCTCAATTGATCGAGAAAGACTGCGATCAGAATAGCCAGTACCACACCAACAATGGCGATGGTTTTGTATTGGCGCGCCAGATAGGCGGCTGCACCGGTTTGAATGGCTGCAGCAATTTCTTGCATCCGCGCGTTGCCGGCGTCCTGAGAAAGAATCCAGCTGCGGGCCCAAAAGCCGTAAGCCACGGCAATAAAGCCACAAATAAGCGCCAGAATGAGCGCTGAGTTGCCTGTCATATAAAAATCTCCTGTCGTTGGTTCGCTAAGTAGGGGTGCAGCGCAATCGGCACCTCCGCTGCGTTGCTTCCTCGCCGCGAAACATCAAACAACAAGGTCTTGATGCAGGCGATTGGCCAACCGCTGGACTGTACCGTGAAAATTACCGATTTCGGGCTGCGGCAAGGTGGCAGTCAGTAAAATCAGGGTTAATACTTAGCAGCACTGATTTAACTCAATACAAACTACTACTGAGGATTCGCCATGTCTCTAGACAATGTCACACCCGGCAAAAACGTACCCGAATCCTTCAATGTGATCATCGAAATCCCGATGAACGCCGACCCCGTCAAGTACGAGGTGGACAAGGAAAGCAGCGCCATCTTTGTCGACCGCTTCATGAGCACGGCCATGCACTACCCGACCAACTATGGTTATGTGCCGAAAACGATTTCAGGCGATGGCGACCCGGTGGACGTGCTCGTCATCACGCCGGTACCGCTGATTCCGGGCGTGGTGGTGACATGCCGCGCCATCGGCATCCTGAAGATGGAAGACGAAGCCGGTATGGACGGCAAGGTGCTGGCGGTGCCCATCGACAAGATTTTGTCGCTCTACACACGCTGGCAGAAACCCGAAGACCTGAGCCCGGTGCGCCTGAAAACCATCGCACACTTCTTCGAGCATTACAAGGACCTTGAAGTCAACAAATGGGTACAAATTCTGGGTTGGGAAGGGCCCGAGTCGGCTCATGCTGAAATCATGGACGGCATCGCTAATTACAAGAAGTTGCATCCCTAAGGGCAGGTCGCACACCCTTGCGACTCAATCAGCGCGCCGGATCCGGAAAGATCATGCCATGCAGGCCACGCTTGCGCTCAAAGGGCCTCCACTGGCCCTCGGGCTGTGAGAGCCGGTCTGCGACAGCCCACCAGGTGCTGGGGTTCAGCCCCAGGCCAATGTGACTGGCGAGTACTTCAAGATTTTCTGTCAAAGGGTTGCTGCGACTGGGCAGTTGAATGCTGGCAGGCCAGGCGACGATGCCATCGGTGCGCGAGTAAATCGAGGTTGTGGGTACGGGTGGCGCGGCCGGCAAGTCAAATTGTGCAACTTCGGCATGGATGTCGCGTCCGCTGGTGAGTTCGTACAGACGCCAGGCGTTGGTGCTGTGGTGCGAACCGGCAAAGGGCGTGCCCATGGTGAGTACACTGCGCACGCAATCGGGCAGTTCCTTGGCCAGTTCCCGGGCATAAATTCCGCCCAGACTCCAGCCGATCAGACTGACCTTCTTTCCTGTCACTTGACACGTGTCGATCACCTGCTGTTTGGCGGCCTGCAGAACACCGGCACGCGGACCAAAGTTGTAGCCCTGGTTCCAGCCCGACATGTCGTGACCCAGGCTTTCCAGAAAGCCACGCATCGGCATGGTTGAACCATCGCTGGCCGAAAGTCCGGGGAAGACGATCACTGGGTGTCCGTCGCCCGCTGGCGCATTGCGCAGGATCGGCCAGGCTGGCAAGATAGCGCCGAACTCCCAGAAAGCCCGAAATTCCATGGCAATCAGCCATGGGCTGGGCGCGGGTTGATGACTTTCAATTTCGCTTTTTGCTTTTGTCGCCATGCTTTCCCAGTTCTGTAACAGTGCTCTGCCGATTGGAGTATGTCGGCCTGCAGTTTAACTTTACTCGGATGACATCCTGAAGGGGCTACGCCGACCCAGGTCTTCGAGGTAGCGGCCGATTCCCTGATCTTCGCGCTCCAGAAATCGCTCTACCGCAGCGGCGAATTCTGGATGCGCCAGCCAGTGCGCGCTGCCTGTCATGATGGGTAGCAGGGCTCGCGCCATTTTGTGTTCGCCTTGGGCACCCCCTTCAAAGCGCTGGTAGCCCTGCGTAATGCACCATTGCAGTGGCTGGTAATAGCAGGCTTCAAAATGCAGGCAGTCGACGCGCTCCAGTGCGCCCCAGTAACGACCGTAGGCAACTGGCATGGTGCCACTGGCATCAATGGCAATCAGGCTGGCAGCGATGTCCTGACCTTGCCGCCGAGCGATGAACAACAGCCAGTTTTCAGGCATCGAGCCAGCCATGATGCGAAAGAACTCCTGGTTTAGGTAGGGCGCGTTGCCGTGCTCCAGATAGGTCCGCTCGTAGCAGCGATAGAAGAATTCCCAGTCTGTCGCTGTGATGGCGGCGCCAACAGCGCTGCGAAATGTCACACCCGCATCGGCCACCTTGCGCCGCTCCTGGCGGATTTTCTTGCGCTTTTCCTGTGACAGGGAGGCCAGGAAATCTTCAAAATTCCCATAGCGCTGGGTTTCGCCGCCCGGCCGCCCCAAGACGAAATGCGCTCCGTCGGGGGGCAGCGCAGCACGCATGGGGGCTTGATTGTTCCAGTGAAACTGCACGCCGTGGCGCAGCATCAGACCGGCTTGCTCACAGGCTTTCTGGTCATCGACGCTGCAAAACAGCAGATGCAGGGACGACAACTTTTCCACGTCGCACCATTGAAGCAGTGCCTTCACCAGCAGTTGACGGTCAGTTGCGCTGCGTGCCAGCAGGCGCGATCCTGGCACCGGTGTGAACGGCACCGCCACCAGTGCCTTGGGGTAATAGTTCAAGCCGTGCTGTGCGTAGGCATTGGCCCATGCATGGTCGAACACATACTCGCCGTAGGAGTGAGTCTTGAGGTAGAGGACACAAGCGGCCACCAGGACGCCGTCTTGCTGCAGTGTGATGAAGCGCGGTGTCCAGCCGGTCACTGACGTGGCGCTACCGCTGCCGTGCAAGGCGCGCAGGTACTCGTGGCGCATGAAGGGGGTCGGTTCGCTCTGCAAACCTAGCAGTTCGTTCCAGTCAGCAGCATTCACCTGATCGGGCGAATCAAGCACCCGGATGACATAATCGTTCGACTCTCGCTTCAATGGCTATCCTTTCCATTCATAACTACGGTTCATGAAACTCAAAATCTGCGTCGCCCAACTCAATCTGGTGGTGGGCGATTTGCCCGGAAATTCACAAAAGATCGTGGCTGCCGCACGCTCAGCTTACGCCGACGGTGCACGCCTGGTGTTGACGCCCGAGCTATCGATCTGCGGTTATGCCGCCGAAGACCTCTTTCTGCGTCCTGCCTTCATCGCCGCCTGCGATGATGCCGTGAAATCAGTGGCCCGTGAACTGGCCGGGTTAAAGGATCTCACGCTCGTGGTCGGACATCCTAGCGGAGATGACAGCAGAACGCGTTCCGTGGCGATTCAGAACCGCCACAATGCCGCAAGCGTGCTTTGCGAGGGTGCGGTGGTGGCGACTTATGCCAAACGCGAACTGCCCAACTATCAGGTCTTTGACGAGCGCCGCTATTTCACCCCTGGGCACCGGGTTTGTGTATTTGAAGCAGGTGTGGCCGGGTACAAGGTCAAAGTCGGATTGTTGATTTGCGAGGACGCCTGGTTCGAGGCGCCAGCGCGATTGAGCAAGGAAGCTGGCGCCGAGTTGTTGGCGGTCATCAATGCCTCTCCGTTTCATTTGGGCAAGGGCAATGAGCGAGAGCTGATGATGCGCGAGCGGGTACGCGCCTGCGGGTTGCCGCTGGTTTATGCCCATCTGGTTGGAGGACAGGATGAAGTCGTGTTTGAGGGGCGCTCCTTTGTCGTGAGCGCGGACGGCATGATTGCTGGCCGGGCACCGAGTTTTGTGGAGGACAGTTTTGTAGTTCAGGCGACACACGAACTGACTGGTTTGCACGTGGCGGGACCCGTGACGCCGGAGCACTCGACCGATGCCGACCTGTGGGACGCGCTGGTGCTGGGTGTCCGCGACTACATTGGGAAGAATGGTTTTCCAAGTGTCATTCTGGGGCTTTCTGGGGGCATTGATTCGGCACTGGTGCTGGCGCTGGCAGTCGATGCACTGGGCAAGGAACGTGTGCGCTGTGTCATGATGCCGTCGCCGTACACGGCCGACATCAGCTGGATTGACGCGCGTGCCATGGCGCAGCGACTCGGGGTGCGCTATGACGAGATTTCGATCGTGCCGGAGTTCGAAGCCTTCAAGGCTTCCCTGGCGCAGGAATTCAAAGGACGCGCCGAGGACGCAACCGAGGAGAACATTCAGGCCCGCATCCGGGGTACGCTCCTGATGGCGCTAAGCAACAAGTTCGGCAGCATTGTGCTGACGACGGGCAACAAATCCGAAATGGCGACCGGTTATTGCACGTTGTACGGTGATATGGCGGGTGGTTTTGCCGTGATCAAGGATCTGGCGAAGACGACGGTGTTCAGGCTGGCGCGCTGGCGCAATGCGAACGACCCCTATAAGACCTGCAGCGAGCCGATTCCCGAGCGCATCATCACCAGACCGCCCAGCGCCGAGTTGCGGCCAGATCAAAAGGATCAGGACAGTTTGCCGCCCTATGAGGTGCTGGATGCGATTCTGGAGCGATACATGGAGAACGATCAGAGCATCGAGGACATCATTGCTGCCGGCTTTGAACGCGCCGACGTGGAGCGGGTGACTCGACTTATCAAAATCAATGAGTACAAGCGCCGCCAGGCACCTGTGGGTATTCGCGTTACGCACCGCAGTTTTGGCAAGGATTGGCGTTATCCTATAACCAACCGGTTTCGAGCGTGATAATTGGATCAGCTTTGCCGACAGACTAAAGGAACGCCGACATGAAACAGATCACCGCCATCGTCAAGCCCTTCAAACTTGAAGAGGTACGAGAAGCCTTGGCCGAGTGCGGGGTGACCGGCTTGACGGTCACAGAGGTCAAGGGGTTTGGCCGCCAAAAAGGTCATACCGAACTTTACCGCGGTGCCGAGTACGTGGTGGATTTTCTGCCCAAGGTCAAGGTGGAAGTTGTGGTCAAGACGCAAGACCTGGACCGTTGTGTTGACGCCATCGTCAAGGCAGCACATACCGGTAAGATCGGCGACGGCAAGATATTTGTGACCAGTGTGGAACGTGTTGTGCGGATCCGCACCGGTGAACAGGACGAGTCCGCGGTCTAGATCTGGTCGAGATGGGGTGCCGGCGACATGCCGGCGGCACCAACAAGCTCCGAAAGCAGACCCGGGGCATCTGTTGCAGAGCGCAACAGGCTCAATTGCCAGTTTCCCATGAAGTCCTGAGCCGTTGCGCTGTTCAAGAAGTCAAGCAGCTTGTCGTAATAGCCAGCCACATTAAGCAGTCCTATGGGTTTGTCGTGGTAGCCAAGTTGGCGCCAGGTCCAGACTTCAAACAATTCTTCGAAGGTTCCGATACCGCCTGGCAGTGCCAAAAAGGCGTCAGCTCGCTCGGCCATCTTGCGCTTGCGCTCGTGCATGGTATCAACGATGTGAAGCTCGGTGCAGCCCAGATGGGCACACTCCCTGTCCACCAGGGCCTTTGGGATGACACCTATCACCGGGGCACCTGCTGCAAGCGCAGCGTCGGCGACCTGTCCCATCAATCCACTCTTGCCGCCGCCGTAAACCAGTTGCCCGCCATGACGACCGATCCAAGTGCCAACTTGCTGTGCTGCCATGGAAAATGCCGGATTGAGACCGGGTCGGGAGCCGCAATAAACGCAAATAGTGAAAGCTGAAGGCATGGTCGTCAAGGAATTTGGGGCGGCGTTCTGACTAGTTGAGTTCCGGCCAAGGCATCGTGCCAGAACTGCCGTTGTGGATGAAGGTAGCTCAGGATAGCCCAGATTGCCACCCAGCCCAGGAGGATGACTCCGGATTCGGGTCCCGACAACTGGAATGGAGCCAAGACTACCAGGGCCGGTACAAACCAGAGCCAGCAAAGCAGGTAGCGCAACAGGGCACGTCTTTGGGAGATAGGTTGGCCGGAGAGGTCAAGCACGGTGATATGCCAGGTCTTCATGGCCAGGGTTTGACCCTTGGCCCAGAACCATACGAAATAAATCCCGCAAACGACAAAGACAAAGGCCTGCAAGGCATGTCGGTTGTCCATCGGGTTGCGTGTTTGGCTCAAGGTGACGAACAGATAGCCAGCAATGAAGATAACACCACACATCAGAACGCCTTCATACAGCCAGCAGGCCATACGGCGAGCCAGGCTGGGGGGCTGCAAAGCGGATTTCATCGGGGCAGCACAGGCGCCGTTCAGTTCTTCTGTGGTGTGGCAGGTTCCGACGCAGGCTGTACCTGCGGCAGCAAGGTGTTGTGATTGAGAGCTTGGTCTGAGGCGGCCATCTTGGGCGCTGTTTTCGGGCTGTGCCGTGTGACAGGTACCGTTGCCAGCTTCTGCGCCGGCACCGGTTTGGCGGCAGCGGCCGCCCCCATCGGCTTGCTTACCGCAGAGGTGGCGAGCTTTTGCCTTTCCTCAGGACTGAGTTCCTGGTAAGCCTTCCAGGTGGCAGCCTTTTCGTCCGGCGTGAGCTGCTTGGCCTGGGCAAAATTCAAACGGGCTTGCGCGCGCTGTTGTTGACTCAGGGCCACCCACTCCGTCATGCGGCTGTGCAGTTTGATCTGCTCGGTTGGTGCAAGACTGGGGTAATTCTGGGCAAGCGCGATCCATTTGCGCTTTTGCGATACTCCCAAGGTATTCCAGTTTGCCGCCAGAGGTTTCAGCGAGACTTGCTGCACCGGCGTCAGGTCCTGCCACGCTGGCTTGGACGAACTCGCAGGGGATGCCGGACTTTTTGCCGCAGCTGCCGAACTGGTGGTCTTGCTCGCTGCCACAGTCTGTGCCAAGGCGCACGAGGCGGGCATGCTCAGCGC
>CAIYMN010000386.1 GCA_903927295.1 uncultured beta proteobacterium
AGGCCGTAACCGAACGAGGGCAGGCCGAGTTCGGCAAACGCGTCAAGAAAACAGGCTGCCAGACGACCCAGACCACCATTGCCCAGCGCCGCATCGTTCTCCAGTTCCAGCGCATCGGACAACTGCAGGCCGCTGGCTTCGAGCTGCCGGCGTACATCCTCTTCCAGACCGAGTGCCGCCAGCGCGTTGCCGAGTGCCCGACCCATCAGGAACTCCATGGACAGATAGTGGACGCGGCGCACCGAGCCGTTTCCGACTGAATTGCTGTCATTGGACTGGGTTCGGGCCCAGCGTTGTGCCAACTGTGCATGCAGGGCTGGCGCGGCAGCAACAGCGCGCAACAAGGAGTCTCGATCCGACACAAGTGAGAGTTCAGAAATCATGAAGAGTCGTCTTGAAAGCTGTAGTTAAATTACATTAAGCAGATCAACATCCCTATCCTAACAATAAATTTTGACTGTTTTGTAGTTCGGGTTGATCAATATTTTCCCGTTGTATAACTACATTTATTCAATGTATACTCAAAAACATTGCAGCGCCCGTCGCCGGGATAGGCGCACCGGGCGGTTCCTGCGCGCGAGCGCTGAGGTGTTACATGGCGGATGTAAAGCTTTCGAGTGTCAGCAAGTCCTTTGGCGACAACCTCATCCTGCAGCAGGTCGATCTTGAAATTCACGACGGCGAGTTCATGGTGTTCGTCGGGCCCTCGGGCTGCGGCAAATCCACCCTGTTGCGCATTATTGCCGGTCTCGAAGACATAACGCATGGCGAGCTGAGCATAGGCGGCAAACGCGTCAATGATGTCGCGCCGGCAGAACGTGGCATCGCCATGGTGTTTCAGTCCTACGCGCTGTATCCGCACATGAACCTGTACGACAACATGGCGTTCGGGCTCAAACTTGCCAAAATGCCCAAAGACGAGATTGATCGGGCCGTCCACCAGGCCGCCAGGATTCTCAATATCGAGCACCTCCTGCTGCGCAAACCGAAAGATCTCTCGGGTGGGCAACGGCAACGCGTGGCGATTGGCCGCGCCATCGTGCGCAAGCCCGAGGTGTTTCTGTTTGATGAGCCGCTGTCCAATCTCGACACGGCTCTGCGCGTGCGCATGCGCTACGAACTCGCCAAGCTGCACGAAGAATTCAAAACCACCATGGTCTATGTGACGCACGATCAGGTTGAAGCGATGACGCTGGCTGATCGCATCGTGGTGCTGTCAGCAGGCCGGATCGAGCAGGTCGGATCGCCACTGACGCTTTACGAGCACCCGGACAACCTGTTCGTGGCACGTTTCATCGGCTCTCCGGGCATGAACCTGATTGAGGGTGAACTCGTGTCCGCGAGCGCTGACGCTGCCAGCGTGCGGCTCAGTGGTGGCGAGTTGATCGAATGCCGGGTCGACGCATCGAGGGCGCGCACGGGTGACGTCGTGACCCTAGGTGTACGACCGGAAGATTTTCGGATCGCCGACACAGTCAACGCGCTGCATACCGAAGTCACCTTCGTTGAATCGCTGGGCAGCATCACCTACGCCTATTGCAGCAACGCGGCCAGTCAGGAAGTACTGACCGCTGCGGTGGAGCGTCAGATGGCGGTGCGCAGTGGTGATGCGCTTGCCCTGGGAATTCCAAGCGCCCGTGCCTATCTGTTTGATGCGCAGGGGCATGCCTTTCGTCGTCCTGTGCAGCCGGAGCAAGACCGTGCCAGGTAAGCGCGCAAACCGGCGTCCACTTCTTTGGGTGGCAAGCACCTTGGCGGCAGCCCTGCTGCTTTGCGGCAGTGCTCTTGCCGGCCCACCTCTGCGTCTGCTGGTATGGATCAACGGTGACAAAGGCTACAACGGTCTGCAAAAGGTTGGCGACGCTTTCACACAAATCAGCGGCGTTCAGGTGGTGGTGCAGCACCCCGAGGGAGCACCCGACAAGTTCACTGCGGCGGCCGCCGCCGGCAAAGGACCAGACATCATGTGCTGGGCACATGATCGAGTCGGTGAATGGGCCAAGTCCGGGCTGGTGGTACCGATCCGTCCGGCCAGGAACATTCGCGAACAGATCGACGAAAGTGCCTGGAAGGCCTTTACCTACCACGGCCAGGTCTGGGGCTATCCGCTGGCGATCGAAGCCATTGGCCTGATCTACAACAAGGCCATGGTGGCCACGCCACCAAGCAGCTTTGACGAGGTGATCGAGCTCGATCGCAAACTCGCGACGCAGGGCAAGCACGCCATTCTTTGGGCCTACAACAACTCTTTCTTCAGTTGGCCCCTATTGGCTGGCCCGGGTGGCTTCATCTTCGAGCAAAACAATCAGGGCGAGCTCAACCCCAGAAAGGTCGGCGTCAACAACGCCGGCGCCTATCAGGGGGCGGAGATGCTCGAGCGCCTGATCCGCGACGGACACATGCCACGGGGCGCACGCTATGCCGAGATGGAAGGCGCTTTTGCCCGGGGCCAGGTCGCCATGATGATCAATGGTCCCTGGGCCTGGGACAACGTACGCAAGGTCGGCATCAATTTCGGCGTAGCACCGATTCCCGGCATCGCTGGCAAACCGGCCAAGCCCTTTGTCGGTGTGCTCGGCTGCATGATCACGGCGCCGAGCAAGCAGAAGGACGTCGCGCGCGAGTTCATCGAGCATCATCTGCTGACGCTGGAGAGCCTGAAGATGATAGGCGCCGATGTACCCCTGGGGACGCCTGCCAACAAAGCCTATTACCAGGAACTCAGCAGCGATCCGAACATCGTCGCCACCATGGCCAACGCCCGAGCCGGCGAGCCCATTCCCAACATCCCGGAAATGGGCCGTTTCTTCCCGGCCATCGATGCAGCACTTGAGGCCATCACGAACGGCCGCCAGTCGGCACGCGATGCGCTCGATGGTGCGGCAGCTCGCATGCTGGCCCAATGACATGAGTTCAAGTTCACAGCGCCCCAACCCCCTGGTCCGCAACCTGTCGCGGCTCCTGCTTGCCGTGCTTGCACTGTGCCTGCTTTGGCTGAGCTACAGTCTTTGGTGGTCCGGGCAGGCATTGACGGCGGTTGGAGCCCTGGCTCTGGGCGGATCGGCCCTGCTGGTTTACAGCAAAGCACAGTCGGTGGCCTGGAAGTACCTGTTCCCGGGTGTAGCCGCCATGCTGCTGTTTGTCGCCTTTCCTCTGCTGTACACGGTGCAGATCGGTTTCACCAATTTTTCATCGAGCCATCTGCTGGACTTTGAGCATGCGCGCGCCTACCTGCTCGAACAGTCGGTAGTGGATCAGGAACTGAGCCGACCCTACACACTCCACCACGATGGCGGCAAACTGCTTCTCAAGCTCGGCGCCCAGGACGGCAAGAGCAATGCCGCCCTGATCTCGCCGCCACTGGACCTGAGCCGCAGCGCCGGGTCAGAGCCCTTGCCAATGCAAGCGCTGGGCGATAGCGTGCTGCAGGCACCTTTGAACCTGCGCGAGTTGCTGGAGTATCGCGATGCACTCAGCGCGCTGCAATTGCGCCTGCCCGACGGCCAGGTGCTGAGATACGCGGGTCTGCGCGAATTCGGCCCGATTGAGCCCTTGTGGCGCGCCAATGCCGATGGCTCACTGACCCAAGTGGCCAGCGCCAGCGTTTACCGGGCCAACCGGAGCAGCGGCTTTTTCGAGACTGACGCTGGTGAGCACATGCAGCCGGGCTTCAAGGTCGGCATCGGGCTGGCCAACTACAGCCGCATGCTGCTCGACGCCGACTTCCGCGGCCCCTTTGTCAGCATCTTCGTCTGGACCGTGCTGTTTGCCGGCCTGACCGTGCTTTTTTCAACGGCTCTGGGCATGACACTGGCCGTGCTGCTGGAATGGCCGACGCTCAAGTACCGCACGCTTTATCGCACGCTGCTGTTCCTGCCCTATGCCGTACCTGGCTTTATTTCCATTCTTGTATTCAAGGGGCTGTTCAACCAGAATTTTGGCGAGATCAATGCCATTCTGAACGCCTTGTTTGGTGTGCGCCCGGCCTGGTTCGCCGACCCGCTGCTTGCCAAAACCATGATCCTCATCGTCAACACCTGGCTTGGTTATCCCTACATCATGATTTTGTGCAGCGGCTTGATCAAGTCCATCCCGGGCGACCTGTATGAAGCCTCGGCCATCGCCGGTGCCACGCCGCTGACCAACTTCTTCAAGATCACCGCACCACTGATCGCACGACCGCTGACACCGCTGCTGATCAGCGCCTTTGCCTTCAACTTCAACAACTTCGTGCTGATCTCCCTGCTCACGGATGGCCGGCCCGACTACCTCAATACCAAGCTGCCGGCCGGCACCACCGACATCCTGGTGAGTTACACCTACCGCATTGCTTTCACCGACAGCGGCCAGAATTTCGGCCTGGCCGCCGCCATCTCGACCCTGATCTTCGTGATGGTCGCCCTGATGGCACTGCTGCAACTCAGAATCACTCGGCAAACCGAGCCGAAAAGGTAGTCGACCATGGCCATCGTCACCGGAAAAAAACAACGCTGGCGTGTCTTCGCAGCGCACCTTGGCCTGTGGGCGCTGCTGGCGCTGACGCTGTTCCCGCTGCTGGCGGTCCTCAGCATCTCGCTGCGCCCTGGCAATTACGCCACCGGCTCCCTGATTCCCAGCAGCATCAGCCTGGAACACTGGCAGCTGGCACTGGGTATGTCCTACACCGCGAGCGATGGCAGCGTAACGCAGCCACCCTTTCCGGTACTTCTGTGGCTGTGGAATTCGATCAAGATTGCCACCATCTCGGCAAGCCTCATCGTAGCCATCTCGACCACGGCGGCCTACGCCTTTGCACGCCTGAAATTCGCCCACAAAGGACTGATTCTCAACAGCATGATGCTGCTGCAGATGTTCCCTGTCGCAGTAGCACTGGTGGCAATCTACGCCATCTTCGAGGGCATCGGCGCCAAGCTGCCCTGGCTCGGCATCGAGACCCACGCCGGCCTCATCGTTGCCTATATGGGTGGCGTAGCCATGCATATCTGGACCATCAAGGGTTACTTTGAAACGATACCGGCCGAGATCGAGGAATGCGCCAAGGTTGACGGCGCCACACTCTGGCAGGCTTTTCGCCTGGTGCTCCTGCCCATGGCTGTGCCGATCCTGATGGTGGTCTTTGTTCTGGCTTTCATCGGCACCATCATTGAATACCCGGTGGCCTCGATCCTGCTGCGTGAGGAGCCCAATCTCACGCTGGCCGTCGGCTCCAAATACTATCTCTATGAACAGAAGTACCTGTGGGGTGATTTTGCGGCCGCCGCCGTGCTCTCGGGCCTGCCCATCACCCTCGTCTTTCTGGCGGCACAGCGCTGGATTGTGTCGGGCCTGACCGCAGGTGGCGTCAAAGGGTGAGGCTGGAGGCGCCAGCACATGGGCGAGCGCTGCTGCGGCACTTCGCTTGCTGCGTTGCCTTGCTGCTGGCTCAGGGCGCCGCGCAGGCGGCATCGGTCGGCGCCGACGCCAGCTGCCAGACGCCACCATTGGGCGGTCGCACGCTTTACCTGCGCGGAACCTTCAACAGCTGGAACGCAGCGGACAGCCAGAAGTTCACCTGGGCCTGCAACCGGTATGAACTGGTGGCCCAAGTCAGTGGTCTGCACAGATTCAAAATCGCCGACGAAGCATGGTCGCCAGATGCAGACTTTGGTCGTGGCCATGCTTCGCAGCAACTTGCGCTCAAGGGATCCGAACTGCAACTACTATTTACGGGCATACATCGCCTCACCATGACCATGGACTCAGCCAACACCGATCCCGCTTTGCGCATAGAGACCTGCCCGACCGACGCACCGCTGGGACAAACCACCCTGTTCCTGAGGGGCAGCATGAACAACTGGGCCGCGCTGGACGAATACGCCTTCAAGTACAGCTGTGACGCGTACTACCTCAACGTCAACCTGCCGACGCGGCACGAGTTCAAGATCGCCGACGCCGCCTGGCTGGAAGCCTCCAGTTTCGGCAGCAGCGCCGGCGCCGCTCTGCTGGCCGGTGGCACCGGCAACCTGTCGCACAACTTCAGCGGTGAACACACCATCCGACTGGCTTTCCCGGGTGGCCGGCCACAGCTTGACGTTGGCGCCAAGATTTTTGCCGACCCAAGCGCACGTGCCGTCACCGACCCGACAGCCCTGAGCCTTCGTTTTGACTCGCGCGCGCTGGCTGACAAGTCCCCGTTCGGCGCTGTGCCCGTTGGCAGCACCATGGATTTTCATGTCAACGCGATGCCTGGCGTCAAGAAGCTCACCCTGGTGGTTGAGAAGCGTCGCATGGAAGGCAATCAGGAACTGCTGGAATACACTGAGGTCGTACGACTGGCGATGACGCGCAGCCCGCGAGGCACACAGGAGCGCTGGAGTGCCAGCCACCGATTCACCGAGGTCAGCGTCTACGGTTACTGGTTTGAAGCCGAGATCGGTGACCAGACTTTCGTTTACCAGAACAATGCTGATCCGGTATTCTGGACACGGGAAAAAGGCTCCGGCGGTACTGGAGAAGTGGTCGACAAACCGATCACCGCCGGCTTCGTGCGACGTTTTCGCCAGACTGTTTACGCCCATGATTTCCAGGTGCCTGCCTGGGCACCTGACATCGTCTACTACTACATCTTTCCGGATCGATTCCGCAATGGCGAGCCGCGCAACGACCCGCAGCCTGGCGTCGCGCGGTACCACGACAAGACGGTCGAACTGCACAAAAACTGGCTCGACAAACCGTGGCGACCGGGTAGCGGCGATGGCTCTGACAGTGTCTACAACAACGACTTCTTTGGCGGTGACCTGCAGGGCATCATCGACAAGCTCGACTACATCCAGGACCTGGGCGCCAATACGATTTACATGACGCCTGTCTTCAAGGCTGCCAGCAACCACAAGTACGACACGGCCGACTACAAGACCA
>CAIYMN010000387.1 GCA_903927295.1 uncultured beta proteobacterium
ATCAATGCGAGACCGATCAACGGCAACGCGATTCGCGCCTACCTGACGCGCGAGGCCGACTTCTTCGTCCCGCTGCACGTTCGTGTGCAAAAGGCCAGACACGTGCAGGCCGACCTGTTCGTTAGCATCCACGCCGACGCTTTCTTTACGCCACATCCCCAGGGCGCCAGTGTCTTTGCGCTCAGTCATGGCGGCGCTTCCAGCACGGCAGCACGCTGGATGGCGGAGCGGGAAAACAAGGCAGATCAGATCGGCGGCTTGAATGTCCGGAGCAAAGACCCCGAGGTCAAGCGTGCCCTGTTCGACATGAGCACCACGGCCCAGATCAACGACAGTTTGAAGCTGGGTGGCGCCCTGCTTGGCGAGATTGGCCGCGTCGGCAGGCTGCACAAACCCAAGGTCGAGCAGGCGGGCTTCGCCGTGCTCAAGGCCCCTGACATTCCCAGTGTGCTGGTGGAAGCCGCTTTCATCAGCAATCCCGAGGAAGAAGTCAAACTCAATAGCGACGAATTTCAGGAGCAGCTTGCCACCGCGCTGATGCGCGGCATCGAGGCTTACTTTTCCAAGAACCCACCACTGGCCCGGAATCGGACCGTCAGCTAGAGTTGTCCGCGCTCAGACCTTGCGCCGCGACTTCCACGCACCCGCCATGATGATCAGGCCGGGAATCAAAATCATGGCCCAAATGATCTTGTCCAGGTGCGCCTTCACGAACGGGAAGTTGCCAAAGAAGTAGCCCACCGTGATGACGCCACCGACCCAGAGCGCACCACCGCTGACATCGAAAAAGGTAAAGCGACGGCGCGTCATCTTCGCCACGCCAGCCACAAACGGTGCAAAGGTGCGCAGAAAAGGCATGAAGCGCGCTGCGACGATGGTGATGCCGCCATAGCGCTCGTAGAAATCATGGGCCCGGTCGAACGCCGCCTTGTTGAAAAACCGCGAGTCTTCCCATTGGAAGACGCGCGGACCAAAGTAGCGGCCTATCGCGTAGTTCGACTGGTTTCCCATGACCGCCGCCGCCAGCAGCAAACCCACTGACAGCGGGTAACTCATCAGGTCCAGGCCGCACATGGCGCCAACCACAAACAGGAGGGAATCACCTGGCAGGAAGGGCATCACGACCAGTCCGGTTTCAACAAAGATCACGACGAACAACAAGGCGTAGACCCAAACACCGTGGTCACGAACGAAAGCCTCAAGGTATCTGTCAACGTGCAGGATGAAGTCCAGGAGAAAGCCGATTAGTTCCATGGATTGGATAATAGCCGGGTGAACACCGACCTCCCCACCGCACAGCGCCGCCCCATCCTCGAATTGCCCAGCGAACTGATCAGCCAGATCGCGGCTGGCGAAGTGGTCGAGCGCCCGGCCTCCGTTGTACGCGAGCTCCTTGACAACGCGCTGGATGCCGGGGCCCGTCAAATTGCGGTCCGCTTGCTGGCCGGCGGTGTGCGCCTGATTGCGGTGGAAGATGATGGCGCAGGCATCCCGCGTGAGCAGTTGCCCATGGCGCTCAAGCGTCACGCCACCAGCAAGATCAGGAGCCTGTCCGACCTCGAATCCGTTAGCACCATGGGCTTTCGGGGCGAAGCACTCGCTGCCATCAACTCGATTGCCGACTGTGCCATTTCGTCCAGAGCCACCGGTCAATCCAGTGCTTACCTGCTCGATGGCCGCAGCGGCGAACTCAAGCCCGTCGCGCGCAGCCAGGGCACCACGGTCGAGGTGAAGGAGCTGTTTTTCAGTACGCCAGCGCGCCGCAAATTCCTCAAGACCGACGCCACCGAACTGGCGCATTGCATTGAAGCGGTACGACGCCAGGCGCTGGGACGACCCGACGTTGGCTTCTCGGTGTGGGCTGAGGGCAAGCTGATGGAACAGTGGCGCTGCTGTGAAGGCCCGCAGGCCCTGCAACAGCGTCTGACGGACGTGCTGGGCAGTGAATTCATGGAACACTCCGTGCTGCTCAACTACCGCCGCGAAAGTCAAGCCGGTAGCGCTGCAGCGGCCGTGGCGGTGTGGGGTCAGGTTGGCACACCGGAGGCGGCACGAGCACGCGCTGACCAGCAATTCTTCTATATCAACGGTCGCTTCGTGCGCGACAAAGTGCTCTCCCATGCAGCGCGCAGCGCCTTTGAAGACGTGCTGCACGGCCAGCGCCAGCCGGTCTACGCGCTCTACCTTGAAATAGACCCGCGACGCGTTGATGTGAACGTCCATCCGACCAAGATCGAGGTGCGGTTTCGCGATAGCCGCGAAGTACACCAGGCCGTCCGCCACGCGATTGAAGACGCGCTGGCAACGCCCCGGCTCGGCCAGTCCCCCGCTGCTTTCGCCAACGGTGTTGAGACGTCGCCGATGGAAGAACCGGGTACGCCTGGCAGCTTTCGCTACGCTTCGCAGAGTGGTATGAGCTTCGCGCCGGCGCAGGGTCACCGGGTCAGCGACGTGGGGCTGCTCTGGAACGCGTCCCCGGCGGCAACGGAGCCAAACCAGGAAGCCGCCAATTCATGGCCTCTGGGCCGGGCACTGGCACAGTTGCAGGGCGTCTACATCCTGGCCGAAAATGCACAGGGGCTCGTTGTTGTCGATATGCACGCCGCCCACGAACGCATCGTTTACGAGCGCCTCAAGGCTCAATTCAGCAGTCATGGCGGTTCTTCTCCGCATCTGAGCAGCCAGCCGCTGCTGATTCCGGCCACCTTTGCTGCCACGGAAACGGAAGTCGCCACCGCGCATGCGCACGCAGAGACCCTGCTGGCCCTGGGGCTGGAGATCACCGCCTTTTCGGCGAAAACACTGGCGGTGCGCTCCGTGCCCAGCACGCTGGCGCAGGGCGACGCAACAGAACTGTCGCGCAGTGTGCTTGCGGAATTGGCGCAGCGCGATGCCAGCACGGTGTTGCAGCGTGCCCAGGACGAATTGCTGGCCAGCATGGCCTGCCACGGCGCCGTGCGCGCCAACCGGCGCCTCAGCCTGGAAGAAATGAATGCCCTGCTGCGGCAGATGGAAGCAACGGATCGCGCGGACCAGTGCAATCATGGCCGCCCAACCTGGCGCCAGATCAGCCTGCGCGAACTCGACGCCCTCTTTTTGCGCGGGCGCTGATTTATTGCTAGACTTCGGACATGGTCGGGGGGGTAGCTCAGCTGGGAGAGCGCTGCGTTCGCAATGCAGAGGTCGTGAGTTCGATCCTCATCCTCTCCACCACCATATCGATACATTCTTTACCTTTGCTTCACTGAACTTGCTCGGGCCAAAGTCCTCACGGGTTCATGATTCTTCCACTCGCATAACTTCAAGAATGAGCACCATGAAAAAACTACTTCTCTTGTCTGCAGCCATGGCCTCCAGCGGCCTTGCTCTGGCCCAGCAGGAACAGGCGCGTGTTGTTTCTACAACACCCATCATCCAGCAGGTCACCGTTCCGCGCCAGGTGTGCAGCCCCGAGCAGGTCACAACGCAGCAACCCAAGTCTGGTGCCGGCGCACTGATGGGCGCCATTGCCGGGGGCGCCATGGGCAATGCCGTAGGTGGTGGCAATGGTAAGGCCGCGGCCACCATGTTGGGTCTGATCGGTGGAGCGGTCGTCGGCGACAGCATCGAAGGCGCGCCGCAGACGCAGACACAAACTGTGCAGCGCTGCCGGATGCAGAACTTTTATGAAAACCGAACCGTCGCCTACAACGTGGCCTACGAGTACGCTGGCAAGCAGTATTCCGTGCAAATGCCCTACGATCCGGGCCCCACCATTGCGCTTCAGATCACGCCTGTGGTTTCCAATTCACACGTAGCCCCTGCGGGTGCCGTAATTTACCCGCAGCGCTGAGGTCAATGCATGCGCTGAGAAATGCTGCAATAATCGCCCTCCTATAATGCTCAAATAGCATAAATTTTTTAGGGGAAGTGATGATCAATAAGACTAGTCCGGTTCTTTTGTTGGGAGCGCTGGTTGCGTTTCCGTTTGGCTCAGTAGCACTCGCGCAGTCAGCTGATAGCCCAAATTACGAACTCTCGGGCACCAGTATTTCTGGCAGCTCAAAAGCCATGGCGCCCATACTCACCGCGCCAGCTGGAGCAGGCCTGCCGCTCAAGTTTGAAAACGGGCTGCATGTTTACCCGACGCTGTCCACCAGTTACGGCTACAACGACAACCTGATGTCGGACGCTACAAATTCGCTCAAATCGAACTTTGTCAGCTTTTCCCCCCAAGTGGTCGGCGAGTTCGTCTCCAGGGGCAACCGCTATACCGGCTTGGCGTCGATG
>CAIYMN010000388.1 GCA_903927295.1 uncultured beta proteobacterium
CAATGGGAACGATGGTGCCGCGCAGGTTGACCACACCCTTGATGAATTCGGGCGCGTTGGCGATGGTTGTCACCACCTCGTAGCTACGGATTTCCTGGACCTTGAGGATCTCGATGCCGTATTCCTCTTTGCCCAGCGTAAAAGTCAGAAATTCCTGGGGGGCAGTGTCCGTGCCTGGCCCCTTTTTGGCCACACTGGCCGATACCTGCGCTGCTTCGCTCATGTCCTGAATCTCCTTGGAAGTTGGATTCAATCAATCCCCATCAATGGGGTACGCCTCATGGGAATCAATCCACTGCCGCGAAGCGTTCTACCCCCTTTAGCGACCCGGCCGGCGAATTCTTGAGCAAGATAAACCGATCATTTGATCTCGTCGTAGGAAACAGTACGCACCAGCGCATCAACATCGAGAATCAGCGCCACTTTGCCATCGCCCATGATGGTCGCGCCCGACACACCCGGCACCTTGCGGTAGTTCGATTCCAGGCTTTTGATCACGACCTGGTGCTGTCCGAGCAGGTTGTCCACGAACATGGCGCTCTTGCTACCCTCGGACTCCACAATGACCATGATGCCGCGTTCGAAGTCAGTGACCTCGGACTTGATGTTCAGAACTTCGTTGAGCGCCACCACCGGAAGGAATTCACCGCGCACGTGCACGACGGTGCCTCCGCCAGCGATGGTCCGGATGTCCTGCTTGGCCGGTTGAAGCGATTCGGTGATAAAAGTTAGCGGAACAATGAAGATTTCCTGCCCGACTGAGACCGACATGCCGTCCAGAATTGCCAGCGTCAAGGGCAGTCGGATCGAAATGCGGGTGCCCACACCGAGCGTAGACTCGATCTCCACGCGCCCGTTCATGGCATGCACGTTGCGCTTGACCACGTCCATGCCGACACCGCGACCCGATACCGCTGTTACCACATCGGCGGTAGAAAAACCGGCTTCGAATATCAGCAGCCACACTTCCTGATCGGACATGGTGTCGCTCACCGTCAAGCCGCGCTCGCGCGCCTTGGCGACGATTTTTGGGCGATTCAGTCCGGCGCCGTCGTCTCCCACTTCAATGACGATGTTGCCACCCTGGTGGAAGGCGCGCAGCGTGATCGTTCCCATGGCCGGCTTTCCCGCGGCCAGCCGCGTCTGCGGCGACTCGATGCCATGGTCGAGGCTATTGCGTACCAGGTGCGTCAGCGGATCGGCAATCTTTTCTATCAAGCCCTTGTCGAGCTCAGTGCCTTCGCCAACTGTTTTCAGTTCGACCTGTTTTTCGAGCTTGCTGGCGAGGTCGCGCACGACGCGAGGGAAGCGGCTGAACACGAACGAGATAGGCATCATGCGAATCGACATCACCGACTCTTGCAGGTCTCGCGTGTTGTGCTCCAGTTGCCCCAGGCCAGTGCGCAAGGACTCATACAGCGCAGTGTCCACGCGCGACGCGGTCTGCGCAAGCATGGCCTGCGTGATGACCAGTTCGCCCACCAGGTTGATGAGCTGATCGACTTTTTCGACCCCAACGCGAATCGAGGTTGCCTCGTTGTCGGGGCGGTCGTTGCTGCGGCGCTTTTCAACGCCGGGGGGGTCCGTGGCGCGGCGACCCGGCACAGCTTCGGCCGGTGCTTCGGCAAGCCCTGCCGGTTCTGCCGCCTTGTCAGGATTGCCGACCGCCGGTAGTGCGGCGTAGAACCCGTATGGCTCGGCCACGTCCGTGTTGGCTGGATTGGCCGAACTCTCTGGTTCAGGCGCAGCGACGGTTTCGGTCAGGATGGCGTAAAGGTTCTCCAACCGCGGATCAACCGGTTCGTCGTCCTGCGCGACCGGCTGCGGGGCTGGCTCTGCCGCTGGCACCGGCTCCGGCGCGGGCGCGGGCGCGACCGCGGCTGCGGGCGGCGCGGCCGGCACGTCCGTCTGCGTGCCATGGGCCAGCTGATTGAGGCGCAAACAGATGGCTGCCACCTCCTGTGCGTCGACCTCGCTCTCGAACTGCCGACCGTCAAGCTGGGCCTTGATTACATCGACCGCTTTGAGAAACACATCGACCATCTCGATGCGCAACTGCAACTCGTCATTGCGCAGCTTGTCCAGCAGAGACTCAAGGATGTGCGTGGTTTCCGTAATCTCATTGAAGCCAAAGGTGGCACTGCCGCCCTTGATCGAATGTGCTGTGCGAAAAATCGCGTTCAGCGCGTCCTTGCCGGGGTCTTGTACGTCGAGTTCGAGCAACAAGTGCTCCATCTCCTCCAACAACTCAGCCGACTCCTCGAAAAACACCTGGTAGAACTGACTCATGTCGATGGTCATTGCTGTACCTCAATAGCTTGATTACGCGGATTTTTCGGTGTGTGTTCCATGGAGCTCAGCCCACCAGCTTTTGCACCACTTCGATCAGTCGATTGGGATCAAACGGTTTGACCAGCCAACCGGTAGCGCCAGCGGCTTTACCCTGACTTTTCATTTCGACCCCCGCCTCGGTGGTCAGAATCAGAATCGGCGAGGTCTTGTAGCTAGGGAGTTGCCGCAGGGCCCGGACCAGGGCCAGGCCATCCATGCGCGGCATGTTCTGATCGGTCAGCACCAGATCCATGGCCTTGGCCTTGGCCTTGTTCAAGGCGTCAACGCCATCGACGGCCTCTATCACTTCATAACCGGCGCTCTTGAGGGTAAAAGACACCATGCTCCGGATGGACGGCGAATCATCGACCGCCAATATGCATTTAGCCACACGAATTCCTTTTCTCGGTTCTTTTCATATTTCAGAACAAGGTCACTTCGCCGGCATGCATCATCTGCTGTTGTGCCGGATTGCTGACCTTCTTGTGCCCGATTTCGTGCAACAACTCCTGCACCCGGGCTGCAAAATTCTCCTGCCTCGATTCGCAAATTCGCTGCATCAGTTGATCCAGCGTGTCGAGCTCGCCTCTCACGTGTCCCAGCTTCTGCCCCACCACGTCACGAAACTGCATCGCGATCACAACTCCATTTACATCACGCACACTCTCGAATGCCACCATTAGTTCACGGATGGCGTGCTCAAGCAGTTCGTCACCCAGTACCAATTCACTGCGTGCCCGCTGCACTTCGACGCAAACCACCCGCGCCAGGGCGTCGATCATGGCGCGTGTCTCATGCTCGACCACCTTGGCGGATTCGGCCGCCGCCGCCTGCGCCGCGCTGAGCGCCAACCACGACACCACAGCCCAGCCAAGGGCAACGATCCCTAGCGGCCATACTGTATCTATCGGCACTGCGCTGACCAACTTGAACCAGACAAGGCCGACCCCCACCGCCAGCGTCCAGGCCGTTCCCGTCAAAAGCGCCCATCTGCGCACAGTGTTGCCTTGCACTTACATGGTTCTCCAAAAAACAATTGCTTTACCATATCAGGCCTGTGCCTGTGTCAGGCCGCGAGCAGAAGACCAAAACCTACTCTATTCCCATTGACCCCAAGCGACGCATTCGGGCTCCCGGCGTTATAGTGTGCGCATGCGAAACAAAGACAGGAAGGCACGATGAATATCCTGTTGCTCGAAGATACGGGTTGCCTCACCGATCTGATTAACCAGGAATTGCAGCGCGGCGGCTTTGCGCCTGCGCTGCGGCGCGTCGAAAACGGCGCCGCAATGGCCACGGCACTCAAGGAGCAGCCCTGGGACATCGTGCTTTGCGATCATCTGTTGCCCGGACTGAGTGCACCAGAAGCCCTGCAACTGTTGCGTGCGCACTCTGCCGACATCCCTTTCGTCGTCGTATCGGCGCCGATGGGCGAGCAAGAGGCGATGGCGATGATGCGCGCCGGCATGAATGACTGCGTCATGAAGGACCAGCCGTCGCAACTCGTCCCGGCAATCCAGCGCAGCTTGAGCGTCGCACAGCAGCGAGCCAAGGCGCGCCAGGACCAGTTCGCTCTGGAGGAGAGTCTGGCCAGCTTCAAGGCGGCCGTCTCCAACATGCCTGGCATGGTGTTCGAAATGGAGTTCGCACCCGACGGCACCTCCTTCCTCGCCACCGTCAGCGAGGGCGCCCGCGACCTGTTCCACACAACACCCGAATCGCTGATGCAGGATCGCGATGCCATTGGCAGCAGAGTGGTGCCAGAAGATCTGACCCTATTCGCGCAAAGCCGCAACGCGGCCTTTATGATGCAAATCGACTGGAACTGGACCGGACGCATCCGAATTGCTGAAATGGACGAGGTCAAATGGATAGACCTGCGCTCCAAAGTGCGCCGGCGCGCCGATACATCAACTTGCTGGGACGGCATTGTCCTGAACATCACGCGAAGCCGGGTCGCCGACATCAAAGCCCGACGCGCACACGAGGAACTGGCGCGCCTGACCAAGCACGTAGACACCGTCGAACAGCAGCAACGCAGTCATATTGCGCGCGAGATCCATGATGAGCTGGGTGGCACCTTGACCGCCATCAAGATCATGCTGAACCGCCTGAGTGCCGAGCTGACCGGCACCAAGGCCCTGCAGCTCGTTCAGACCACCGGAGGTCTGGTCGACTCCACTATCGACACCACGCGGCGCATTGCCACTTCGCTGCGGCCGGCCATGCTCGATCTGGGCATTTTGGCAGCGATCGAGTGGCACGCAGCTGAATTCGAGAAGCGTATGGAAATCAAGTGTCAGATCATGTCTGGGCCCGAAGAGATTGAGCTCGATCGCAAGCGCAGCAGCGTGGTGTTTCGAACTTTTCAGGAGGCGCTGACCAATGTCGCCAAACATGCCCAAGCCACGCGGGTGGAAGTCGAGCTTGACGCGCAGGAGGACTATGTCACCCTGCAAGTCCACGACAACGGCTGCGGCATCGGTAGTGGAGACCTCGACAAGCCGCAGTCGTTCGGCATCCTTGGTATGCAGGAGCGCGCCCGCAGCCTGGGTGGCCAGGCCAGCGTTGAACGCACGCGCAACGGCACGACGGTCATGCTGCGGATCCCGCGGATCAGTTCCCCACAGCCTCTGAGCCAAGAGCAAGCATGATTCGGGTGCTGATTGCCGACGACCATGCCATCCTGCGCCGTGGTCTGGCCGAGATCATCTCGGAAGCGGGCGATATGGAAGTGGTCGGCGAGGCAGAAAGCAGTGCCCAGACCCTCAAGTTTGTGCGCGATCACAGCCTCGATGTGGTGCTGCTCGACATCGACATGCCTGACCGCAATGGCATCGACACTCTGAAGCTGCTCAAGGTTGAAAAACCGAAACTGGCGGTGCTGATGCTCACCCTGCACCCCGAGACGATTTACGCACTACGCGCCATCAAGGCCGGCGCATCGGGCTACCTGAACAAGCAAAGCGCGCCAACCATGCTGGTAACGGCGATACGCCAGGTGGCCACGGGGCGGCGGTACATCAGCGCGGCCACGGCTGAGGCCCTGGCCGACGCGGCTGCCACTGCAACTACCGACCAACCCGCCCATACGACCCTGTCCAACCGCGAATACGAAACAATGCGCCTGATCGCTTCCGGGCGCACCCTCACCGCGATCGCCAACGAGATGCACCTGAGTGTGAAGACCGTCAGTGTCTACCGTGCCCGGTTGCTCGAAAAGATGCAGCTCAAGAACAATGCCGAGCTAACCCATTACGTGCTGAAAAACAAGCTCATCGATTCTCGTCCGGAGACGCCAGCGGTGAGGCTCGAAGCCAACGCGATCGCATCCGATGTAGTCCGCGATACCCTGCGTCTGCTGGCGTCGCGTGGCCTGACCCCAACGCCTGAAAATTACCAGCGATGTTATGTTGAGGTCAGTGGCCAGACGACTGCCGAGCCAGCGCCAGAGGCCGGGGGCACGCCAACAGGAGAGACGCCACAGGCTCCGGTGTGGGCCGCCGAATTGATCGCCGAACTGTTAAAACAGTGGCAGCCCGCCAAGCCGGATTAGGCATCGTCTGCAATTCGGAAAAAGGGCGGTTTTCGCCCTTTGTTTGCAGCTCAAACCTGGCCCCTCGGTGTTACCATTTGTCTGCCTGAAGTCGATGGAGAGCCATCCACTGGCAGGCGATGGAGGAACCGGCCGTGGCAGCTCAAGCAAAAAATGACAACAACGTAGTGCATCTGGCAATTCCCCCGGCGTCTACCGGGCGCAAGGTGGGCGGCAAGTCGCCAGGCCAGAGCAAGTCGGCGGCGCCGGCGGCCGAATACTTTCAGCGCATCGAGCTCTATGCGCGCAAAATCCGGCAAACCAAGAACATCGACAGCATCATCGAAACGCTGGAAGAAGCGCTGCGCGAAACCCGCGCCCTGCACACCAGCACCGAGATGGCCGCGGCGCGACAGCAGGTGGCCCACGCTGAAGAGCGCATCGAACGTCTCAAGAGTGAGCTCGAGCTCGTCACTCACCTGGTGCGCGAAGACCAGCTCACCCGAGCGTTGAACCGGCGCGGTCTGGAGGAGGCCCTCAAGCGCGAAGTCGCCCGCGCCGCTCGCACCAGCTCGCCACTGTGCATTGCCATGATCGACATTGACAACTTCAAGAAGCTCAACGACACCCACGGTCACCAGGCTGGCGACAAGGTGCTGGTGCACATCGTGGACATCATCCAGGACACCCTGCGCACCAACGACCTGATTGGACGCTACGGTGGCGAAGAATTCCTCGTGCTGCTGCCTGGCTCGCCACTCGAAGCCGCCTGCGATGTCATGCAGCGCCTGCAAAGCCAGCTTGCCCAGAAACCCATCGTTTGGGAGAACCAGGAACTTCGCGTGACCTTCAGCGTTGGCGTGGCCGCCCTGCGTCCCGCAGAAACCGAGCCGACCCTCATCGGACGCACTGACAAAGCCATGTACGAAGCCAAGCGCAAGGGCAAGAATTGCGTGGTCGTCGCCGCCTGAGCGGCTAGTGGCGAAGTTTTCGCCGAGATGCCAGGCGCCGGCGCTGCACCGAGCAGCTGCTGCGCGCGCGTCCCGAGCGCCGGCTTGGGGTCAAAGCACCTGCCAGCGCTTCCACCTCGTCGCCGTCAAGACCGTACTGCTGCCCCAGCGCCAGCATCTGCCGTGCGAGCGCAGTCTCGCCGAGCTGGTTCAGGGCTTCAATATAGCTCAACCAGTAACGTTGCGACTCGGGCTTTTGCGCCAGCGCCGCTTCCAGATGCGCCAGCGCCGCCTCGGGCACGCCGAGTTGCAGCATCAGCAACCCGAGGTTGTGGCTGGCCGCTGCGTTGGCCGGTTGGCTGTGCAGCACTTCGCAGTAAAGCCGGGCAGCCTCCTGAAGTTGACCAAAGTTGTGGTGATGCACCGCCAACTGCAGAGTCACATACAACGCAGGCAAATTCGCGGCAGGCCGATAGACGGCAGGCTCGGGCGGTGCAATGGTCTGGTGTTTCATGAGGGCTCCGGCAACTCGACTCTTTCCACGATAACCCTATCGCCATACCGCCAAAGCCCGAACAAGACCCCCATTTGACCCTTACTCGGGCTTTTCGTCTTCGCCGGCTGTCCCTAAACCCCGTTCAGGATGCGGGGAAACTCAGCTGGCAGCCACCAGATTCTTGTACACGCCACAGCCCACATAGAGATCATCCACAGCCTGCACGTACGACATCTTGGTTTGCACCTGCCCGTTGGTTGGGTTGGTGAAGTTGTACTCGACCCAGCCTGGCCCCTGGCTAGCCTGGTCGATGATGGTCTGCAGCAGCCCGCTGCCGTCAACACCGGCAACATCCTGCACCCGTGTGCCAACCTTGGCTTCGTTGCCACCGAAAGCAAGATAGGTGCCCTGAGCATCAAGCGCAAAGACATACATGTCGCGGTCATAAAAATCATTGACCGGATTGGTCAAATCGCGCAGAAAACTGCCCCGGGTCCCGCGCTTGCGCTGCGCCACCGCATGGTTGACCAGGGCCACCGCCTCGTCTGGCGAACCCTGCAGCAGCTTGAACATCGCCACCGACTCGACCAGCGTTGTGGCGCGCGCCTCCATGTCCCCAGCCTTGTCCACGGCATGTTCCACCATCGTGGCGTTGCTTTGGGTAATTTCGTCCAGATGATGCACTGCCGCGGTGATCTCACTCAAGCCGGTACTTTGCTGAGCACTTGATGCCGAAATCTGCGCCACACTGGTGGCCACTTCGCGAATGCCCGTCGCAATCTGGTTGATCGTGACACCAGCCGCATGAATCTTCTGCACGCTGCTTGCAACCTGGGCTGCAGACGTGCCAATGAGCTGCCGGATTTCTTTGGACGACGCTGCCGAGCGCTGCGCCAGCGACCGCACTTCGGTGGCCACCACGGCAAAGCCGCGCCCCGACTCGCCCGCCCGCGCCGCTTCCACCGCCGCATTGAGCGCCAGGATATTGGTCTGGAATGCCAGGCCATCGATGACCCCGACGATTTCATCCATTCGCTTGGCACTGGCCTGAATGGCCTCAACCGACACCACCGCCTCGGCCATCATGGCCGCGCCGCCAACTGCCACATCGCGCACTTCCGTGGCGCGCCCATTGGCGCTTTGCGCCGAGCCGGCGTTCACCTGAACGGCCGACAACAACTCCTCAACCCGCGACGCCGTCTGCTCCAGGCTCGCGGCCTGCTGCACAGTACGGTCTGACAAATCCTGGCTATCGCCGGCCAGCGTCGTGCCGGCATGCATTACAAAAGCCGCATTGCCGCGCACATTGGCCACCACGGCCGAGAGCGTGCGGGCCAGATGCCCCAAAGCCGTCACCGTTGCGCCGAGTTCGTCGTGGCTGTGGGCGACCTCGGTCTGGCGCAAATCGCCTGAGGTCATGCGTTCCACGGTCGACGCGAGGTGCGCAATATCCTGGGTAACACTGACATAAAAAGACAGTAGCAAAACCACCAGAGCCGATGCATCCAAAGCGCAAAGTACCACCACCGTTCTGAAGGCTTCTGGCGGCCCGGTGCCGATAAAAAAAGCCCAATTGACTACCAGGATGGGCATGGCCGTGAGAAAACCGATCAGCGCAATCTTTTTTGAGAAAGAAAGCCTGCGCAGCACGATCACGCCAAGACTAAACACACTACTTGCTTGCATCAGAGAGGTCCTTGCAATCTTTGCGTCGCACACTTTTTGCGGCATCCAACTTATCGGCAATCCGTCCCAAATCATGAACCCGATGAACCCGCGGACACCAAATCCCTCAAGAAGCGATGCAATTCCAGCTCTGTTTGAGCGAACGGCCAACGTTGTGGGTCTTATGCTGGGGCAAATGGTTGCTCTGTCTTCGAGCAACAGGAATGCCTACGCTTTATGGACTTACCGAACGACGTCTCCCGCACCAGCCTTGACCCCGAGGATTGGCAAGCTGTGCGCCAGCAGGGCCACCGCATGCTCGACGATATGCTGGATTACATCCAGAGTATTCGCCAACGGCCCGTCTGGCAACCGATTCCAGCGCAAGTGCGTGAGGCCTTTCGCGAACCTTTGCCCAAACAGGCGGTCAGCCTGACGCAGGCTCACTCCAGATTCATGACCCAGGTGTTGCCATATGCCGTGGGCAACACGCACCCTGGTTTCATGGGCTGGGTGCATGGAGGCGGTACGCCTGTGGGCATGTTGGCCGAGATGCTGGCCGCTGGCCTGAACGCCAATTTGGGCGGGCGTGACCAGATGCCTCTGGAGGTGGAGCGCCAGATCGGATTGTGGATGCGCGATTTGTTTGGCTTTCCGGCTACAGCAGCGGGCCTGTTTATCACCGGGTCGTCCACCGCCAATCTGATGGGTGTGTTGGTGGCGCGTACCAAAGCCCTGGGTGCGCAGTCGCGTGCTGTCGGCCTGCTTGGGCAGCCACAGCTGGTGGCTTATGCGGCCAGCAGCGCGCACGGCTGTGTGGTCAAGGCGATGGAAATGAGCGGCATGGGCAGTCAGGCCTTGCGACTGGTGGGCGTGAATGAGCTGGGCCAAATGGACGTTAGCGAGCTTGCCCGGATGATTGCCACTGACCGTGCGGCCGGCTTGCAGCCGTTTTGTGTGGTCGCCACCGCTGGAACGGTGAACACGGGTGCAGTCGACCCTCTTGAGCAGGTGGCAGCCATTGCGAAAAAAGAGCATTTGTGGTTTCACGTCGATGGCGCGTTGGGTGCACTGGGCATGATGTCAAGCGACGTGGCTCCCAAACTCAAAGGCATTGAACTGGCCGATTCGATTGCGCTGGACTTTCACAAATGGGGTCAGGTGCCGTACGACGCCGGGTATTTTCTGGTGCGTGACGGGGCAGATCAGCTTGACACGTTTGCCTCACCTGCTGCCTATTTGACAAGACACACCCGCGGCTTGGCCGCAGGATCGCCCTGGCCGTGTGACATGGGACCCGATTTGTCGCGTGGCTTTCGGGCATTAAAGACCTGGTTTACCTTTGTCTGCCACGGCACGGAACAATTGGGCGCCGTGATCTCGCACAGCTGCGCGCTGGCTCAATACATGAAGCAGCGCATTGAGGCCAGCTCCGAACTGGAGTTGATGGCGCCGGTGGAATTGAACATTGTTTGTTACAGATTTCGTAGCGGCAAGGCAGATGAAGTCAATGCCGAGATCGTTGCTCTGTTGCATGAATCGGGGATCGCAGTGCCGTCCGCAAGTACAGTAAACGGCCACACGGTGATCCGTGCGGCCATCGTCAACCACCGCACGGTGAGCGCTGATGTAGATGCCTTGCTGGATGCCACGGTGTCTTTTGGTCAGGCACTGACATCGCCCGATCAGCAACCTACAAAGAAACTGCCGAAAGCTTCCATGAATCATGCAACTCCGCCTTTGATGGGGCTTGCCCGCCTCATGCGCAGCGCCTTTGAAGGCCATAGTCTGATGCCACTGGCGGAGACCCTCAAAGCACGGGCGCAGCAGAATCCTGACGACGCGAACGCCCTGATGGACCTGTCAACTGCGCTGCAACTGCACGGTTTGCGCGATGTCGGCTTGTCGACCTTGTCGCTTGCCTTGCAGTGCAGTCGCGTCTACGAACTACCCGCACTTCGCAGCCCGGCACTGCGCTTGCTGGCCATCATGGCTCCGGGTGATCTGATGGCCAACGCCCCCTTGCCGTTCTTGTTTGAAGCGTCCGACATTGCGCTGACCATGCTGTACCTGCTACCAGGTGAGCCCTTGCCCACGCACTTGCCTGAACATGACTTGGCGTTCATCGCCATTTCGGACTCCAGCCAAAACCATGGTTTGCTGCAAGCACTGGCGCAAGCGGTGCCTTCCTGGCCCAAGCCGGTGCTGGTGCGCCCCGAGGGCATTTTGCGCACCTCGCGCGAATGCGCCTATGCGCTGCTCAAAGATGCGCCAGGTGTGTATGTCGCTCCTACCGCGCAGACCACGCGTGCGGCGCTGGCGGCGTTTGTTTCGGGGCACGGTAACTTGCAGGACCTGCTGCCGGACGGGGCCTTTCCGCTCATCATTCGTCCGCTGGACTCGCACGCTGGCCATGGCTTGGAAAAGGTCGATGACGTCGCTGCGCTGGCGCGCTACCTGACAGCCAGCGCGGAGGCTGATTTTTTCATCGCCTCGTTCATCGACTACAGCGGGCCCGACGGGCTTTATCGCAAGTACCGGGTGGTGCTGGTGGACGGTGTGCCGTTTGCCGGGCACATGGGGGTTTCATCCCACTGGATGATCCACTACCTGAACGCCGGCATGGTCGAAAGTGCCGAAAAACGCGCTGAAGAAGCAAGCTTCATGAACGATTTTGAGCAGAGCTTTGCGCAACGCCAGCGCATAGGTCTGCGTAGCGTGCATGAGCGCTTTGGTCTGGAATACCTGGTGATCGACTGTGCCGAGACGCCTGACGGTGCATTGTTCGTGTTTGAGGTGGATCCGGGAGCGATCGTGCATTCTATGGATCCGCCGGATCTGTTTCCCTACAAAGTGCCTGCCATGCAAAAGGTGTTTCAGGCTTTTCAGGCCTTGCTCAAGAGAACTCACTAGGGCGCCTTGCGCGGCGATCCATGCTTTCGGAAGTCATGGATTGCTTCACTTCGTTCGCAACGACGGCGAGGGACGCAACGACGGCGAGGGACGCAATGACGGCGAGGGGCGCAATGACGACGAAGCTTGCGCATTTCTGGCCCCATTTGATCCACGCCAATGCAACTGGCGATCGTCAAGTGTCCCGTCTTTTGGATGCCACCAAATACACCTCATCGTGGTCACGCCGCCCCACTGCGATAACCACCATGACCAGACGCAGCTCTATGACTTCATAGACCAGTCGATACCCCGCATCTCTGAGCTTGATCTTGTAGGTGTCTTGCAGATCGCCGTGCAGTTTGGCAGACGCTACGTGCGGGGCCTGCAGCCGTTTGGCTAGTTGCTTCTTGAATTGCGCCCGGATTGAGCCATCGAGTTTGTGCCACTCTTTGAGAGCGTCCACATCAAATTCGAGTTCATAGGTCTTCAAGTTTCACCTTGACCGTTTTTCCGCCTTGACGTTCTTTGACAACTTTGGTCAATTCGGCATCTTCCAGCCGGTCAAGCAGGGCTTCATAGGCGTTAGCGGACAAAAGATAAGCAGCAGGTTTGTTGTGGTTCAAGACGGCAATGGGCGAGTCGCCCGCATCGTCCAGAATGCCGCTGGGATTTCGTCGCAGGTCAGTCATGCTAACCGTGGTTCTGGCGTAAATGGTTTGGGTGGTGGCCATGTTTAAAATGTGCTTAATTTGGTGCATTTTTAAACACTTTTTCGATTCTGTCAAATCACCTGATCGTCACTGCGATTGCCATTTTCATCGCGAGCCCCCCTTGTATCGCGAGGCGCCCCCCGCGTCATCGCGAGCGAAGCGTGGCGATCCATGACTTCAGAGTGCATGGATTGCTTCACTTCGCAATGACGACGAGGGGCGCAATGATGACGAACCCCGCCCATTTCTCCCCGCATTCGATCCCTGGCCAAATTTATTTTTGCGTCGATTCCACGGTCGCACGACAAGCCAGTTGTCAGCCAGTCTCCAGTGAAAACACACTGAAATTACAGTATTCCAGACAATTGCCGATAGTGCGCCGCCCTCTGTGAGCCGCAAAAAAAAGGGCTAAACCTTTCTCCAAAAACAACCGATAGCTTGTCCAACTGAGGTTTCAATGCTTCGCAGATGAGGCAAACCGAAGTGACCGGCAGCACCGCCGGAATTTCTTAAACCTAGTAAGGAGTTTCATCATGGCATCAGTCATCAACACAAACATATCGTCGTTGAATGCTCAGCGCAACCTCACGCATTCGCAAATGTCTCTGGCCACTTCACTGCAGCGCCTCTCGAGCGGTTTGCGCATCAACAGCGCCAAGGACGACGCAGCCGGCATGGCCATTTCCAGCCGGATGACCTCGCAGATCAACGGCCTGAATCAGGCGGCACGCAATGCCAACGACGGCATTTCTCTCGCGCAAACGGCTGAAGGTTCGCTCAATGCGATTTCCGACAACTTGCAGCGCCTGCGCGAGCTTTCGGTTCAGTCGGCCAACGCATCCAACAGCGCCTCCGACCGCGCTTCACTGGACGCAGAAGCCCAGCAGCTGTCGGCGGAAATTACGCGCGTTGCCAGCACCACGCAATTCAACGGCGTCAACCTGCTGGACGGCTCTTTCACCAGCCAGGCCTTCCAGGTCGGCGCCAACGCCAACCAGACGATTTCGGTAAGTTCGATTGCCGATGCACGTGCCACCGGGTTGGGCAGCAATACCCTGGCGGTGGCGGGCACCGCGATGAGTGCCACCACTGCCGCGGGAGCCACCACAGTTGCCAACGGCGTTGCAGCGCAACCGAGCATGACCGTTAACACCGTCAACGGCGGCACAACGTCCGCCTTTAACATTGCACTCGCTGCTGACGCCAAAGCCATCGCCGCGGCGATCAACACCAATGCCGCCGGCGTGGGTGTGACCGCAACGGCCACGAACACCGCCACCATCAGCGCGCTCGGCAATGCCGGCACGATTACCATGACGCTGGGCGGCACCGGTAGCCAAGCCATTTCGGCAGTCATTTCGTCGGCAACCGACCTGACGAATCTGGTTGGCGCCATCAACGGCGCGGCGGGCGTCACCAAGGTGACCGCGGCCTTTACCAGCAGCTCGGCCAAGGACAGCATTACCTTGACCAGTGCCGACGGCAGCGACATCAGCGTCACAGACTTCACTACCGATGCTGGTAGTGCCAAGACCGTGAGTTTCAGTGGCACGTCACTGAGCGGCGCCGCGGCCTCGGTAACCGACTCCGCTACAAAGACAGGTTCCGTATCACTCAGCAGCACTCAGGGCGCAATCACGCTGGGAGCGACGACTGGCGGCACTGTCTTTAATGCCACAACCAGCAGCTTCTCGTCTCTGGCCGGCATGAACCTCACCGGCACGACCGGTGCCAATGCCCAGTTGGCCATTTCTGTGATTGATGCGGCGCTGAACCAGGTCAACGTGTCGCGCGGCGCTCTTGGTGCTTACCAGAACCGCTTCCAGTCGGCGGTGGCAAATCTGGCGACGACTGCTGAAAACGTGACCGCATCGCGCAGCCGGATTCAGGACGCTGACTTTGCGGCAGAAACCGCGGCCATGACACGCGGCCAGATTCTGCAGCAGGCCGGCACCGCGATCCTGGCGCAGGCCAACTCGCTCCCGAACAGCGTGCTGTCGCTGCTCAAGTAAGCAGTTAACGCCCGCCCAGCAAGCCCCGGCCGGAATTGACCCGTCCGGGGTTTTACACCTTTGAAGGAGTACCGAAATGAAGATCGACGGGACTTCCCCTTTTAGCGTGACAGTCAACAGCGTCGCGCCAGTTGCAGACGGCGCTGCCGGGACGGCAAGCGATGCGGTCAACCCCACCGCCGTGAAAAAACCCACGCCGCCGCCTGATCCACAGAAAGCGGCGCAGGCGGCGAAGGAAATCAACGATTTTCTGAAATCGTCGTCGGCCGGTATCGAGTTCCAGGTCGACAACCAGTCGGACCGTGTGATCGTGCGGGTTGTTGACACCGAAACCAAGCAGCTGATACGCCAGGTGCCGACGGAAGAAATGGTTGCCATCTCGCACGCGCTGGACCGCATGACCGGCTTGCTGCTGGCGCAAAAAGCCTGATAGCAGCGCTTTTCCAGCGCTGCTTAAAGGATTGGCCGCTATTGGCCGATAGTAGGATACTGAAGTTCAACAACAAGGGGCATCTTCCATGGCAACCACCTTGCCCAGCCTGAGCGCCAACACCGGCACGCTGACCGCTTCGGGTGTCGGATCCGGTCTCGACGTGAAGGGTCTGGTCAGCCAGCTGATGGCTGTGGAGCAACGCCCGCTGAGCTTGCTGGCCAGCAAGGAAGCGTCATACCAGGCCAAGCTCTCGAGCCTGGGCTCGGTGCAGGGTTCCTTGTCAGCCCTGCAAACGGTGGCGCAATCGCTGCAGACGGCGGGTACCGCTGCCTATTCAAGCAGCGTCAGTGATTCCACGATACTGTCGGCAACGGCTGACAGCACGGCCGCCACCGGCAATTACGCGGTGCAGGTGACCAAGCTGGCCCAGGTGCAAAAACTGGTATCCCAGGCGCCCGGACTCGCCGCAACCACCAGCGCCGTCGGGCTCGGAAGCGCCACCACCATCACCATCACGCTGGGCACCACCAGCGGAACCCCGGTGAATGGCCAGTACGCGTCTGCCGGCTTCGTGGCCGACCCAGCCAAGACGCCGGTAACGCTGAACATCGACAGCAGCAACAACACGCTGGGTGGCATCCGCGATGCCATCAACGCCGCCAATGCCGGCGTCACGGCCAGCATCATCAACGACGGCAGCAGCGCCCCGTATCGCCTGGCGCTGACGTCCAACAGCAGCGGCGCGGCCAGCAGCATGAAGCTGACCGTCAGCGGCGATGCCTCCATCAACTCGCTGGTCGGCTTCGACCCGAGTGCGCCCAGCCAGAGCCTCAATGAAACCCAGACCGCGCGCAATGCGCAGCTGACGGTTGACGGCGTCAGTGTCAGCAGCGCCAGCAACAGCGTGGCTGGCGCGATTCAGGGCGTGACGCTGAATTTGACCAAAGAGACCACCAGCGCCGTGACGGTAGGCGTGCAGCGCAACAACAGTTCGCTGAGCTCGGCGCTGAGTTCCTTGGTCAGTGCCTACAACAGCGCCAACCGGGCGATGGCGGGCGCCACCGTCAAAGGCGCTGTGCTGCAGGGTAATTCGACCGTGCTCAGCATTCAGCGCCAGGTGCGCACCATCCTGGGTGGCGTGCAGTCTGTCAGCGGCGGCTACACCACGCTGTCGCAGTTGGGCATCAGTTTTCAAAAAGACGGCTCTTTGGCCCTGGACGCGACGAAGCTCAATGCGGCCGTGACGGCCGATGTCAGCAGCGTGTCGGCGCTGGCGGCGGCCTTGGGCAGCGCAGTCAAGACCTTTGCCGATGGCCTGCTGGGCTTCAGCGGACCGATACCGACCGCGACCGCTGGCATCAACCGCTCCATCACCGACATCGGAACCCAGCGCGTCAAGCTGCAAAGCCGCCTGGACGCAACCCAGGTTCGCTACCAGAAGCAGTTTTCGGCGCTCGATAGTTTGATGAGTGGGATGAACACAACCAGCACGTTTCTGACACAGCAGCTGAGCAACCTGCCCAACTACTACAACAACAAAGGATGATTCTGATGTACAGCGCAAGTTCCCGCACCGCGATGAACGCCTACCGCAGCGTAGGCGTCGAGTCCATCATCGAATCAGCCAGCCCGCAGCGCCTGGTGCAGATGCTGTTCGACGGCGCCCGCGCCGCCGTTGCGGCAGCAAGCCTGCATATGCAGCGCCATGACGTTGCGGCCAAGTGCCAGGCAATTTCGCAGGCGATCGCCATCATCGACGGCGGCCTGAAAGCCAGCCTGGACCTGAACGTGGGTGGCAAGCTGGCGCAGAACCTGTCGGACCTGTATGCCTACATGACGCAGCGCCTGCTGCAGGCCAATCTGAAGAACGACCCGGCCGCGCTCGACGAAGTGAGCACGCTGCTGGAGCAAATCGGCAGCGCCTGGGAGAGCATCGGTACCAATCCGGCACCGGCACCGGCCCTGCGCGCAGCGCCACCTCAGAGCAGTCAGGCGCCGGTGGTTTCAATGCAATCGCGCCGCCTGGCGAGCGCTTACGGAGCCTGCTGAGTCATGGACCAACACGAACAGATTCTTGGCCTCTATGTGTCGATTTCGGACAAGACCGGCGAGATGGTCGAGGCCGCTCGGCAGAGCGACTGGGAGCGGCTGGTTGCGCTGGAGCAAGACTGCCGCGGCTTGACCGATGACCTGCGCCGCGCCGATGTCGGGCCGGCCGAAGGCAAGTATTTCAGCGAGCGCAAGTTCGAGCTGCTGCGCAAGGCGCTGGCGGACGACGCCAAGGTGCGGGAATGCACCGAACCCTGGATGGCCCAGCTTGCGCAATACCTGGGTAGCGGGCGCCAGCAACAGCGCTTGCAATGCGCTTACGGGGGCAGCCCCGGCGGCTAGCCGCTACGCTGCGCCCGGGGCAATCCCCATGATGATTCCGGCCATCCTGCTCAAGGGCACAGAGCCGGTCATCGGCGTGCGCTCTGTGGCCACTGGGCGCTCGGACGCCCTGCGCTTGTTGCCGCAGCTCGACCCCGGCGAGATCCTCACGGCGCGCGTGGATGCCAAGCTGCCCGATGGCAGCTACAAGGTTATGGTAGCGGGTCAGGAGTTGCGCATGAGCTTGCCGGCTTTCGTCGCCCCCGGCGACATGCTGGAGCTGGCCTTTGTGACGCGCGAGCCAAGCCCAACCTTTCAGCTGCAAAGCGTCTTGCCGCAGGGCGCGGCCGAGGCGCCCACCCTGTCAACGGCCGGCCGTCTGGTGGCCGCCACCATGCTTCAGGCTGGCGAGGCGCCCATGGCCACCACCGCTGCGGTGAGCGGCCCCCTGCTCAGCGCAGCGCCAGCCAATGGCACACGTTTGTCGGGCCAGCTGGCCCAAACTCTGAGCACCAGCGGCCTGTTCTACGAATCGCATCAGGCGCAGTGGGTGGCCGGCACACGAGATTTACCGCAGATCCTGCAAGAGCCCCAGGCCCGGCTGGTGCGCTCGGCGCAGGCTGACGCGCAAACCGCGGCGCAGGCCATCCTGCCGCAAGCGCTGCCACTGGTTCAGATGCAGCTTGCAACACTCGATACCTCGGTTGTGATGATGCAACTTGAAATCTGGCCCAAGCAATGGATGCAGTGGACGGTGGAAGAACAGCCGACCGACGCTCAGGCCAATGCCCAGGCTGAGGACGCGCTGCAAGCCAACTGGAACACGCGGCTGCGCCTGGTCTTGCCAAGGCTGGGAGAGCTCAATGCGATGCTGAGCTTTGACGCCAGCGGCATCATGATCCGTGTCGAGGCCGACAAGGCTACCAGTGCTGTGCTTTTGCAGTCGAATGGTGCGGCTTTGCAAGAGGCGCTGGCGGCAGCCGGCCTGCCGGCCGCACGAATTGCCATTGCTCGTCATGCGCAAACCTGACCCACGACAGTCGGCGATTGCCCTGGCCTACGGCGGCGACAACGATGCACCCCGTGTGGTGGCCAAGGGTCGCGGCCTGATCGCCCAGGCGATCATTGAGCGTGCGCATCAGCACGGCGTGTATGTGCATGAATCCAAAGAGCTGGTGGCGCTGCTGATGCAGGTTGACCTGGACCAGCGCATCCCGCCCGCGCTCTACCTCGCCGTGGCAGAACTTCTGGCCTGGGTTTACCGGCTGGAAAATAGTGTACCTCCCGGCATATCGGAGATACTCTAGCCGTTTCAACAAAATCTGAGCGATATTTCAATGACCGATCTCTCTCATCAGACGCCAGCAAGCAGTACCGATCTGAGCAAATACGCGGTTCGCGGGCGCAACGAAGTAACCACCATTCTGGGCGCGCTGCGCAAGTCGGGTGCCGCCGTCATGGCCTACATCGGCCACATCGGAGACGACTTCATTCTGACTTCCGTTGTGGCGGTCATGCCCGAGAAAAACCTGGTGTTGCTCGATATCGGATCCAACGCTGAAACCAACAAGCGTGCCTTGAGCGCCAGCAGAATTATCTGCGTGACCGAACTCGACGGGATCCGGATCCAGATGAGTGTGGAGGCGCTACACGCTGCACACTTTGAGGGGTGCGAGGTCTTTGGCATGAGGATCCCCGAGACCCTGCTGCGCTTGCAGCGCCGCGAGAGCTACCGCGTAGGCACGCCACGCGGCGACCCGCCGGTCTGCATCATTGCCGATTCACGGGCCTTGCGCTTGCCCGATGAAATGGACATTGTCGACATCAGCTGCGGCGGTGTGGCGCTGGCGCTGCCAGAGGGTGCCGCCGAAATCGAGACCGGCACACGCCTTAACCGCTGCCGCATTCCGCTGCCCGATTTGGGCAAGGACACGAGTTTTGGCGCCCTCTATGGCAGCACGCAGAGTCTGGGCCGGCCCGAGGGGGTTGAAGTCATTACGACCCTCATCGTGCGGGGCACCTTCGACATCCGATTTGCAAATGGCGCCGTGCACCGCCGCGTCGGCTGCGAATTCGTTGGCATGCGCGAGCGCGAGCGCGCACTGATCCAGCGCTATGTCAGCAAGGCCGAGCGCGAGCGCCGGTACCTGGGCTGAGGCCGCCCTCTTTCGTGATCGCGATTGCCGCGTCGCTGCGCTCCTCGCAATGACGGCCCGCGCGGCGATCCACGCATGGACTGCCACGTCGCCGCGCTCCTCGCAGTGACGAGAGTGTCGTCATCGCGTCCCCCTTCGTCATCGCGAGGCCGCCCTCTTTCGTCATCGCGAGCGAAGCGCGGCGATCCATACTCGGTTACAGCAGGTCCGGATACAAGTCTCGCCAACTCGAATTTATCGCCTCAATCAAGGCCACTTTTTTCGCCCGCGACCCGGCCTTGAGTTGCTTCTCGCGGCTGATGGCCTCAATCATGGTGGCGTGCAATTCAAAGTAGACCAGCATGTGAACGCCATATTGCCGGGTGAAACCTTGGACCAGATTTTCCTTGTGCTGCCAGACGCGCTGAATCAGATGGGACGTCACGCCGACATACAGCGTGCCACGCGGCTGACTGGCCAGGATGTAGACGGCGGGCTGCATCGGCTATTGGATAGTTCTGAAGCGCAGACTGTAAGGCATGGATTGCCACGTCGCTACGCTCCTCGCAATGACGAACGCATGGAC
>CAIYMN010000389.1 GCA_903927295.1 uncultured beta proteobacterium
AAGTTGTTGTTGTCATCTGTGCCACCTTATTTCACGTAAATACGACTTACCATCGTGTGGTGGTTGATGCCGCAGTATTCATTGCAAACAACCGAGTAGGTGCCGGCCTGGTTCGGCGTGACCTTCACCACATGTTCGTAGCCGGGCACGATCTGGATATTGATGTTCGCCGGCTGCAGCGAAAAGCCGTGGTTGTAGTCCAGTGACGTGATGTGCAGGCGATAGGTCTTGTCTTTCTCGAGTTCGATGATGGGCCAGAAATTCCACAGTCGCGCCACCAGATAGACGTCGCTTCCGGCCGGGGGTGCGACGACCGGAATCTTCTCGTCCTGACCGCCCGCATTCTTGTGCGTCTCGGTGCGGATGGTGTACTTGTCCACCACCGCCTGCGCCTTTTGTGTGAATTTCTCCGGCGTGGTCTTGTAAGTCTCAGTCGAGAGGTTTTGTTTACCCCAGATGTGCCAGCCAATCATCATGGCAAACATCGTCAGGCACCAGACCAGCGCGATGACGATCCAGGTACCTTCAACACGGTCCAGCGGATGATTCCACCAAAGTCGTTCAGCAGGGGGCAATATGGCGCTCATTGTGAGTGTCTCCTTTTATGCGCGTTTGAATCGGGGGTCGACGAACGAAGGCTACTTGGCCAGCGGTACGGTGAGAATGTCAATCACGCCCCACAGCGTGTAGACCACCATGGGCACCATCACGCCGAGAAAAAGAAGAATGAACGGGTTGTCCAGCAACTGCTGCATGAACGGAATCGGTTCGCCTGAATCATGTGCTGCGTCGGACTGATTGTTTTGCGACATGGAGTCTCCTGAAATAATAAAAGCGCGACGATGCGCGAGTAGTGACGACTTTGTCTCAAAGCAGAGGTGAGTTCCTTCATCTGGCTTAAGAAATTTGCAGGAAGATCTGAAAACCAGGGGCTTGCACGCTACCGAAGCCGCCTCTCAGGCACTTGATGCGATAGCATTCGGCCTCGCTTCAGACATATTGTTTTTTGAATGAAACACGCGACCTCTAACGCCCCCGAGGCAAGCGCCGGTCGCCGCTTGTGCCCGATCATCTGCCTGTTGGGTCTGGCCGGTTTTGCTGCCGCCGATGCCTGCGCGCAGACAAGCAGTCCTGAGGTTTTGGTGGCACTGCAGACAGTCGTAGTCAGCGGTTCGCGCAATGAGCAATTCCACGATGATCTGCCGTTATCGATGGAGGTATTAAACGCCGCCAATCTGGAATCCGGGCAAATCGGCGATATTCGCGACATGGCGAATGGCTGGGCCAACGTATCAGTCAAGCGTGCACCGTCACGTTTCACGGTGACCGGAGCGGGCAACTCTATCGGTCGCGACGGCAATGCCGGATTCAACGTGCGCGGTCAGGATGGCAATCGGGTGCTGATGCTGGTTGACGGTGTGCGCTTGCCGCGCAGCTACATCAATGGCAACAACGCCTTTGGCCGCGATACCTTGTCGCTGGAGTTGCTCAAGCAGGTTGAGCTGGTGCGCGGACCGAGTTCTGTCCTTTACGGGTCTGACGCCCTGGCCGGCCTGGTCAACTTCATCACCCAGGAGCCGGCTGACTTCCTGCGCTCAAGTGACGGTGCTGCCAGGATGTCGGGTGGCAGGCTGGCGCTAAGTTCCAGTGGCGATGATCGCGGCTTCACTCTGGCGGCCACGCTTGCGGCAAGCGTCGATCCGACCCTGCAGTGGCTGCTGACGGGAACGACAACGCGCTCCGCGGGTCTGGCCAACATGGGAACGAATGACAGTGCCAATGTGGATCGAACAACGCCCAACCCGCAGGCAGACCGGGGTGGTTCATTGCTTGGCAAAGTGGTGCTGCGCCCTGACCCCTCGCAGAAGCATGTGCTGACCCTCGAATATGTGCAGAAGAGTTCCGACGTTGAACTGCTTTCGAGTCGTGCCAAGGCGCCGCTTGGCGCCGCATCGGTGGCCGATGAAAGTGCCGCCAGGAACCTGCTACGCGAACGCCTGGCCTGGCACGCGAGCTACACGCAGGACGCCGCCTGGTTTGATCGATTGCAGACGGTGCTGAGTGTGCAAAACAGTGCTGCCCAGGAAAATGGCAATACCCTGCGCAACGACGCCGGATTGCGCGTGCGCGAGACCGAGTACGGCGAGCGTGCCTTGCAAGCCGGTGTGCAGGCGGACAAGACGCTGATGCTAGCTGGTCAGTGGTCGCAACGAATCACCTATGGAATGGACTACGCACGCACTGACGTCACCAGTTGGTTCGGCGGTTTCGACCCGCTGCCGCTGCCGGCCTACGTGCCAAAAAAATACTTTCCCGACACGCGCGACAGCAGTGCCGCGTTGTACATTCAAAGCGAGTTCAGTAGACCGCGCTGGAGCGTGACGCCGGGTTTGCGTCTTGAACAGTTCTCTCTGGACGTCATGACGCAGGCCGGTTATTCGCCGCCCTCGCCAACCCCGGGCAAGTCGCTTTCCGGCTCCAATGTGTCGCCCAAATTGGGAGTCCTCTATCAGTTGACACCCGAGCTGCGATTGTTTGGCAACTATGCCAGCGGCTTTCGCGCACCCAGCGGTGCACAGATCAATGGCTTTACCGAGAACCCGACGCCCAGCACATTTGTGACACTGCTGGCCAATCCCGACTTGAAGCCCGAAACCAGCAGCAGTCTGGAATTTGGCATGCGCGCCAGGTTCGGCGTCGGCAGCCTCGATCTGACCTTTTTTTCCGGCAATTATTACCAGTTGATTGTTGACAAGAAGCCACTCGGAGGAACCGGTGTTGCCGGCGACCCGCTGCTATTTCAAACGGTGAATATCGACAGCGCAAGAATTCACGGCTTCGAGTTCAAGGCGCTAGTGGC
>CAIYMN010000390.1 GCA_903927295.1 uncultured beta proteobacterium
GCACAATTTTCTGTCATGCCATAGACCTCAACCAGATCGAGCCCCAGCCTGCGATACCAGTGCAGGACGTCGGCCGGCATGGGCGCTGCACCACCAGCGGCGATGCGACATTGATCAAGCCCCAGGCCTTTGAGAATCTTGTGCCGGACCAGCCAGCCCACCAGCGGCAAGACTAGCAGTCTTCTGAGTTTTTCGGCCGGCATCTTGCTGTGTACGCCCTGCTGAAACTTGACCCATAGACGAGGTACCGAGAAGAAAATAGTGGGGCGGGCACGCTGCAGATCCTGCACAAAAGTATCCAGCGACTCGGCAAAGAAGATGTGACCGCCGTAGCGCAGGCTGCCCTGTTCAATCAGCATGCGCTCGGCCACGTGGGCCAGTGGCAGGTAGGAGAGATAGCGGTCTTCGGCACTCATGGGCACGCGCCGCGTTGCGCTGGAGATGCCCCAGGCGACGGTGTTGAATGTATGCACCACACCCTTGGGCTTGCCAGTGGTGCCGGACGTGTAGATGATGGTGCAAACTGCCTCGCCATCGGGCGTTGGTGATGACTGCAAAGGCTCGCTGCTGGCGACCAGATCGGACCATTGCATGGCCTTGATCGAAGGTGCCAGCGGCAGGGCAATGACAGGGAAGTGCTCAGGCAACCCGGTCTGCAAATTGGCAATCTCGTCCATCTTGCCGACAAAGCAGGCGCGTGCTTCGCTGTGCGACAGGATGTAGGAAAGGGCTTCGCCGTTGAACGTAGGGTAGATCGGTACCGAGACATGACCAGCCATCAAAATGGCCAGGTCCGCCAGCACCCAGTGCGCGCTGTTCTTGCCAATGATCGCGACCCGACTGCCGGCCGGCCAGCCTTGCGCCTGCAGCCAGTTCGCCATGCGCCGCACCTGATTGCCGGCTTCGCCCCAGGTGATGTCCTGTACCTTGCCGCCACCGGTCGGCTGTGTCAGGTAAATCTGCCCGGCGCGCTCCTTCTCCCAACGGTAAAAACAGGGCAGTGTCAGGTCATCGGGCGACAGGACAACGGGTGCGACCATGGAACTCTCCAGTCAAATGAAGAGCCCATTTTGATCAAATAGGTCACACTGGCAATAGTGTTGTCCCTAGGTGACGTAGAAATTCAGGCTTCGCCGCCGAAGCGCTTGGTCAGGTTGGCAATGTACTGCTCGATCATTTTTTCGAACTCACTCTCCACCACCGGGGCCACCACCATCTTCATCAGACCCGGCAAGGGAAGCGTCAAATCGCCGTTGATTTGCAGTGCGATCAGGGTCGACTTCTTCTTGTCGCTGATCTTCCAGTTGCCTGACACCAGGGCATTGCCTTCGCCCTTGATCGGCGTCCATACCACCGTGCCCTTGGCTTTGTTCGAGACGTACTTGGAGGCATAGATCGTTTGCAGATTGATCTGCGCTATGCCAATCTTGGCCATCTCCCAGCGATAGGCGCCCCCACCCAGATCTACCAGTTTGTCCACCTTCGGGAAATGACTCGCTGAAGTGGGCACATCGGCCAGTACGTCAAAGACGTCTGCCGCCTTGGCCTTGACCTCAAACTCATAGCCAAGATCGATTGTTACGTTGATAGTCATGTGTAAACCTCGCTGGTTGCAGAACAGGAAAGTACCCTTTGGGCAAAGTATAAAGTGCATTTTCCAACTGTGGCGAAGTTGTGCCAAGTCGCGATCAAGGCTCGAGCGCCTTGATCGCGCAAGCTAAACTTGCAGCACATCTGCAAAAGGATATTTATGGCATCCGGAAAAATACTCGTGGCCCAGGGCGGCGGGCCGACGGCAGTCATCAACCAGTCTCTGGTCGGTGTAGCCATGGAGGCGCGGCGCTTTTCTTCGATTGAGCGCATCTACGGCGCACGCCACGGCGTGCGGGGCATCGTCAACGAAGACTTTGTCGACCTGACGCAGGAGACCCATCACAACCTGGAACTCGTCGCCAGCACGCCCTCCTCTGCGCTGGGCTCGACGCGCGACAAGCCGGATCTGGCTTACTGCCAGGAGATATTCAAGGTGCTGCAGGCGCACGAGATAGAGCACTTCTTCTACATCGGCGGCAACGATTCCAGTGATACCGTCCGGATCGTCAGCCAGGAAGCGCATAAGGCCGGTTATCCGCTGCGTGCCATTCACATTCCGAAGACGATAGACAATGACCTGGTAGGCAATGACCACACGCCAGGATTTCCTTCAGCCGCGCGCTTTGTCGCGCAGGCTTTTGCCGGCGCCAATCTGGACAATGCGGCCCTGCCAGGCGTTTATGTCGGCGTGGTGATGGGTCGCCATGCCGGCTTTCTGACGGCAGCATCAGCCTTGGGCAAGAAGTTTCCGGATGACGGACCGCATTTGATTTACCTGCCGGAGCGCACCTTTGTGCTGGAGAAATTCCTCGCCGATGTGAAAGCGGTTTACGAGCGCTACGGTCGCTGCGTGATTGCGGTTTCGGAAGGTATCCACGATGCCAGCGGCACCGCCATTGCAGCACTGCTGGCGAAAGACCTGGAGCACGATGCGCACGGCAATGTGCAACTGTCGGGCAACGGGGCGCTGGCCGATCTGCTGTGCGAGGAGATCAAGTCCAAGCTCAAGATCAAGCGCGTGCGCGGCGACACCTTTGGTTACCTGCAGAGATCATTCATCGGCTGTGTCTCCGATGTCGATCAGCGCGAAGCGCGTGAGGTTGGAGAAAAGGCTGTGCAGTTTGCCATGTGGGGCAGTCGCAATGGCTCGGTCGCCATCAAGCGCACCGGTTTTTACTCGGTTGACTACGAATTGCTGGAACTCGACGCCGTAGCGGGCAAGACGCGTGTCATGGAGGATGAATTCATCACTGCCAGTGGCACCGATGTGACCGACGCGTTTCGGCTCTATCTGCGGCCGCTGCTGGGCTCCGGCATGCCCGATGCGTTCCGGCTGCGTCACAACCCGGTAGCCAAGGTTTTACATCAAAGGAAATAGCTATGACAATTGATTTCAAAGGCCAGGTGGCCATCGTGACCGGCGCCGGCGGCGGCCTCGGTCGCGCCCATGCGCTGGCGCTGGCTGCGCGCGGCGCCAAGGTACTGGTCAACGACCTGGGCGGAGCACGTGACGGCTCCGGTGGCTCGGTCAGCGCTGCCGAAGCAGTGGCTGCAGAGATTCGCGCCGCTGGCGGCGAAGCGCTTGCCAACGGCGCTTCGGTGACTGACTTTGCAGCCGTGCAAGCCATGGTGCAACAGGCCATGACGGCCTGGGGCCGCGTTGATATTCTGGTCAACAACGCCGGCATCCTGCGCGACAAGACCTTCGCCAAAATGGATCTAGCCGATTTTGAACTGGTGCTGCAGGTGCATCTGATGGGCGCCGTGCATTGCAACAAGGCGGTCTGGCCCATCATGAATGCGCAGAAGTACGGCCGCATCCTGATGACCACCTCCTCCACCGGCCTGTTTGGCAATTTCGGCCAGACCAACTACGGTGCTGCGAAACTGGCGCTGGTCGGCCTGATGCAGACGCTGGCACTTGAAGGCGCCAAGAACAACATTCGCGTCAACTGCCTGGCACCGACCGCCTACACCCGCATGACAGAAGGCCTGATGCCGCAGGAAGTGCTTGACGCGCTGCAGCCCGAAGCGGTGGTGCCCGCCATGCTGGTGCTGGTGTCACAGGACGCACCGACCCGCACCACGCTGTGCGCTGGTGCCGGCACCTTTGAGGCGGCGCACATCACCATGACCAGCGGTGTCTGGATCGGCACCGGAGCGGACGCGGCCGAACGCCTGGCCGAACAGCTGGCGCAGGTGACTGACCGCACCGGCGACAGCGTGCCGCAAAGTGGCGCGGCGCAGGGCGCCAACGAAGTTGGTAAGGCGATGCAAAACGCCGCTCACTGACTGCGCATGGTCTGGGACTACCCCCATCCCTTCACCTTGCCGGCGCGGCCGCAAGCCAGGGACATTGACGGGCTGAACCACACCAACAACGCGGTCTATGTGCAGTGGTGCGAGAGAATCGGCTGGGCGCACTCCGAATCGCTGGGCCTGAATCTGGCGGACTATCAGCGGCTGGACCGCGCGATGGCGATCCGGCGTGGCGAGTACGACTATCTGCTGCCGACCACGCTGCACGAAGAACTCACGCTGGCAACCTGGTTGACTGCCAGCGACGGCAAGCTGACGATGGAGCGGCGTTTTCAACTGGTTCGTAACGCGGATCAGGCCACCGTGCTGCGTGGTCGCTGGGATCTGGTCTGCATTGAACTCAGCAGCGGCCGTGTACGCCGCATGCCGCCCGATTTTTGCCAGGTCTACCTGGCGGCCATCGTGAATGCTGCTTATTGACCGCCATCTTTAGCGCACTGTCGACTGGTCGCCAAAAACACCCCAGACCAGTTTTTCCGGCTTCACAAACTTCTTCCATGCCATGTTGACCTGCTCGGTCGTCAGGGACTCGATCAGGGCGTCCCCTCTTTCGTAGGCATCGGGCGTTTGACCGAACTCCATCCGGTCGCCCATGAAGGCCAGCGCCCAGGCGTCGCCAGAGCGACCGCGCAGACGGTCAGCGA
>CAIYMN010000391.1 GCA_903927295.1 uncultured beta proteobacterium
ACGCAACAATAGCCGACGCAATTCTGGACCGGGTGATGCAAAAAAATCACCGCTTCAACTTGATGGGTGAATCGTTGCGGGGCAACAAAAAATCAACCCCTGCCAAAGTCACATTGGACAAAGAGGAGCACCATCAAAAGGCTGCCTGAACGCACCAGCGGGCACAGGCCATTTACACCCGTATGTGCGACTCGCGCCCGCCGTGGATAACTGATCTGCCCACACCACCAGGGTGTGGACAGCCGGCGCTGAGCGCCGGTGCATCAGTTACCCACTGCTCCACGGCATTGCCTTGGGCCTGACGCGCTGCGCTTGCCCGGGGCAGCGTCCTGCCCCGCCCCTGCGGGCTTGGCCCGGTGGCCCCACCCCCAGACTTCTTGAATTCCCTTTTACACCTCCAGAACAGCCCAAACCGGGCACCGTTTGGAGCAATGCGCAACTCCTGCCCTACAATTTGCGCAGCGCAACTCTTGCACGCTGCGCAACCGGTCACGATCGACCGGAATCACCGGTCACGATCGCCGGAATACGCACCATTGAATTGACTTAAAGTTGCCGTGTCAAAGTAAGACAATCGACCGTCCATGAAAAGCACTTCCCCGCAATTGGCAATAGGCGACCAGCAGCCCGGCTTCTCCTGGGTCGATGGCCTGGTGCTGCTGAGCCTGTTTGGCGTGTTCTGGAGTTTCATGCACTTTGGCCGCGGCATGCTGGTTGCGTTCAACCCGGCAACAGTTGCAGAGGCTGACTTTTCGACGAGCCAGATTCCCTACTATGCCGGTCGCACCTTGCTGCGCATGTGGATTGCGTTCTCGTTCTCCCTGTTCTTCGCCATTGCACTGGGCTATGTGGCCGCCAAGAATGCCCTGGCCAGAGCGGTCATCCTGCCGGCGCTGGATGTCTTGCAGTCGGTGCCGGTGCTGGGTTTTCTGTCGGCCACCGTAGCCGGCTTTATGGCACTGTTTCCCGGCAGCCTGCTCGGCGTGGAGTGCGCCGCCATCTTCGCCATATTTACGGGACAGGTGTGGAACATGGCCTTCGGTTTCTACCATTCGATGGTGACCATTCCCAGTGACATGCAGGAGGCTGCTTCGACTTATGGGTTGACGCGCTGGCAACGCTTTCGTACCGTCGAGCTGCCCGCCGCCGCGCACAGCCTGATCTGGAATTCAATGATGTCCTTCGGTGGCGGCTGGTTCTTCGTTGCACAGAGCGAAGCCATCAGCGTCATGAACAAGGACATCAAGTTGCCGGGACTGGGTTCCTATATGGCCAGCGCGATTGAGAAAGGCGATAACCATGCTGCGCTGCTTGCCGTCGCGGCAATGCTCTTTCTGATTCTGCTGAGTGACCAGCTGATCTGGCGGCCGCTCCTGGTATGGGCAGACAAATTCAAGATGGAACTAACCGAATCCGGACTGGCGCCAACGTCTTGGGTCTACAACCTGCTGCGCCGCACTTACCTGTTCACGTGGCTCGACATGAAGGTCCGCCAACCCTTGCAGGATGTGCTGGGTCAAACCATCGGGCGTATCGAACTGCCGGGCAAGCGAGCCACACCGGGCCTGGCCAATTGGACACTTCGCGTTGCTGGACTGGTGCTGGCGGTCGGCTTGGGTTACGAGGCTATGCACGGTGTCTTTTCGGCCATTGCCGCCCTGCACGGGGCGCTCACTGCGAGCATGCTGCTACACATCGTCTGGCTTGGCTTCCTGACGCTGCTGCGAGTGCTGGCAATGACCCTCCTTGCAACACTCATCTGGACCCCCGTGGGCGTCTGGATTGGTTTCCATCCCAAGGTCGCCCGATTTGCACAACCTCTGGCGCAAATCGGTGCCTCCTTTCCTGTCAACATGACCTTCCCTATTGTGGTGGGGCTGTTTGTAGCAACGAACACGTCGATGAACTGGGGCAGCATCCTGTTGATTGCCATGGGGACGCAGTGGTACATCCTTTTCAATGTGATTGCCGGCGCCATGGCGATTCCGAACGAGATGAAGGAAGTTGCCAGCATTTATGGTTTGCGTCGCTGGAAGTTGTGGCGCACGCTGATCCTGCCGGCGATATTCCCATTCTGGGTGACGGGGGCATGCACCGCGGCGGGGGGTGCCTGGAACGCCAGCATCGTGGCGGAGTTCGCGACCTGGGGCGACACCACCCTCAAAGCTGAAGGTCTGGGCGCCTTTATTGCCGAGGTAACCAAGAGCGGCGAAACACCGCTCATCATTGCCAGCATTGGCGTGATGTCGCTGTTTGTCGTCGTCATGAACAAACTGGTGTGGCGCCGTCTCTATGGCTACGCAGAGCGCCGCTTCCGGCTGGACTGATACTTGACCCATTGGCGAACAAGCATGAATAACCTGATCAACACGGACACGAAAGCGCCGCCTATCGCAGAACTGCGCGCAGTCAACAAGTCTTTCATCACTGCCGGCGGCCATGAGCTGAAAGTTCTGGAGCAGATCGATGTGGCGGTCCACGAGGGCGAACTGCTGGCACTGTTGGGCCAGTCGGGTTCAGGAAAATCGACCATATTGCGCTGTCTGACCGGGCTCATTGCGCCTACGTCGGGGCGCGTGTTGCACAAGGGTGAGACCTTGCGTGGCATCAATGAAGAGGCATCGGTCGTGTTTCAGACCTTTGCCCTGTATCCGTGGCTGACGGTGGAGCAAAACGTCGCCGTGGGTTTGATGGCGCACAGCCTCAGCCGCGCCGAGCGCGACATTGCAGTGGACCGGGCCATTGAGCTGATCGGCCTGGGAAACTACCATGGGGCTTATCCGCGCGAGTTGTCAGGCGGCATGCGCCAGCGGGTCGGTATTGCGCGGGCTCTTGTAGCCAAGCCGAAGCTCTTGTGTCTTGACGAGGCGTTCAGCGCCCTGGACGTGCTGACCGGCGAAAATCTGCGTCAGGAACTGATAAGTCTCTGGCACACACCTGGCACTGGACTGAGCGCCATCTTCATGGTCACCCACAACATCGAGGAAGCAGTGGAAATGGCCACTCGCATCGTTGTGCTGTTTCCGCGCCCGGGACGACTCGGGCTGGTATTGGACAACCCACTGCCCTATCCGCGTGATACCAAGAGTCCTGAGTTCCAGCGGCTGGTCAGCATCATTCACGAGACCATCACAAGAACCACGTTGCCCGATCTTCCGATCGAAGTCCAGGTTGCGGGGCAACCCATCTCACGCGCCCGCAATCGCATGGAGTCGATACCGCTGGTGCCGGTGGCACAGATTCTGGGTTTGCTCAGCATCCTTCATGACTCTCCGGAACTGTCCAACATCTACGACATTTCGGACGAGATTGGCAAGGAGTTTGGTGAGACCATCTCCCTGGTCAAGGCCGCCGAGATTCTGGAGCTGGTGGACACCCCCAAGGACGAAGTCCGTTTCACTGAACTGGGGCGACGATTTATTGCGGCCGACCCGACCGTCCGGCATGCCATCTTTGCCGAGCAGGTCTTCAAGCTGCGCATCTTTCACATCATCATCGCCCTGCTTCACGAGCATGAAGAAGTGCAAGCCGAACGCATCATCAAGGACATTGGCAGTGCACTGCCTTACGACAACCCGGAGAAGACTTTCCAGACCATGATTGCCTGGGGCCGCTACGCTGGTTTGATGGATTTCAATGCAAAGACAGGTATGGTGTTTGTGCCCAAGGATGAGGACAATGACGGGGAAAGTGATTGACAGGACAACAGCATGATCAAACTCTATCAATTCGAGCCCGCCTTCGGGCTTGCCAATGCCAGCCCGTTTTGCATGAAGCTGGAGACCTATTTGCGCATGGCCGCACTGCCTTTCGAGATTCCGAAGGCCAGTTTGAGTCATCTGCAAAAGGCACCCAAGGGCAAGATGCCCTACATCGAAGATGAGGGCAGCATCCTGGCCGACACCAGCTTCATCATCGGCTACCTGAAGGCGCGTTACGGCGACCCGCTCGATGGCTGGATGGATGCAGGGCAACGCGCCGTGGCGCTGGCCTTTCAGCGTCTGCTGGAAGAAAACCTGTACTGGGCCGTGGTCTACACGCGCTGGGTTGAGCCGCAGGGTTGGGAACTGACAAAGAGCGCGTTCTTTGGCAAGATGTCGGCGCCGCTGAAATGGCTGGTTCCGCCAATGGCGCGGCGCGGCATCGCCAAGGAGTTGCACGGCCATGGCATGGGGCGCCACAGCCGGGAAGAAATCATGGCGATCGGCAAACGCGACATCGACGCACTGGCAGCTTTTCTGGCGGACAAGCCCTTCTTCATGGGCGCGCAACCGTCTTCGCTGGACGCCTGTGCCTACGCGTTTCTGGCGAATCTGGTCTGGCCGCCGCTGGAGTCAGAGCTGAAACTGCACACGCAAAAGTACCCGCAACTCGAAGCCTATTGCCAGCGCATGCGCAGCCGCTACTACGCCTGATTCTTGCGCCGCTGCCTGCGCGACCTCAATCAGCGCCACCAACTCCGGGTCGCCCTGTTCCTGCCACCATTTTGGTGAGGGCGCCAATTCTAGAAGCGTTGACTCAGGCACAGGTCCTAGCATCGATCTGCCACCTTGGCCCGTGCCGTGTGCAATTTCTTGTAGCTGTCGATCAGGCGCTGGTGCCGCTCAAGCGTCTCCAGCTTCATGCTCGTTGGCGTCAAGCCGAAGAAGCGCACGCTGCCGTCCACCGAGCCCAACACCGCGTCCATCCGAAGTTCGCCAAACATCCGGCGGAAATTGACAAGGTAATCCGCCAGTTCCAGGTCGCCATCAAGTTGCACCTCCAGCACCACATTCAAGGCCTGATAAAACAACTTGCGCTCGATTGTGTTGTCGTTGTACTGCAGGAAGGCTTGCACCAGTTCTTGCGCCGCCTCGAACTGCTGCAACGCGAGATGAATCAGCAGCTTCAACTCCAGAACGGTCAGCTGGCCCCAGGCCGTGTTCTCGTCAAATTCGATGCCGATCAAGGTGGCTATGTCGGAGTAATCGTCCAGCTCGTTGTTCTCCAGACGCTCAAGCAGTGCTGCCAGACTCGCGTCGTCCAGGCCATGCAGGTTCAGGATATCGGCACGGAACAACAGTGCTTTGTTGGTGTTGTCCCAGATCAGATCATCTACCGGATACACCTCCGAATAACCCGGCACCAGGATGCGGCAGGCCGTGGCGCCGAGCTGGTCATACACCGCCATGTACGCTTCTTTGCCCAGGTCTTTCAGAATGCCGAACAAGGTCGCGGCTTCCTCGGCATTGGAATTGTCCCCCTGGCCGGAAAAATCCCACTCGACAAAATTGAAATCGGCCCTCGCACTGAAAAAGCGCCATGACACGATGCCGCTGGAATCAATGAAGTGCTCAACAAAGTTGTTGGGCTCCGTCACGGCGTGGCTGTTAAAGGTGGGCTCAGGCAAATCGTTCAGGCCTTCAAAACTGCGGCCCTGCAGCAATTCTGTCAGACTGCGTTCCAGCGCCACCTCCAGGCTGGGATGCGCACCGAACGAGGCAAACACACCGCCGGTGCGCGGGTTCATCAAGGTGACGCACATCACTGGGTACACCCCACCCAGCGACGCATCCTTCACCAGCACCGGAAAGCCCTGCTCTTCCAGTCCCTGAATGCCTGCCACGATGCCAGGGTATTTCGCAAGCACTTCATTCGGCACATCAGGCAAAGCGATTTCCTTTTCCAGAATTTCGCGTTTTACCGCCCGCTCAAAAATTTCGGACAGACATTGCACCTGCGCTTCGGCCAACGTATTGCCGGCGCTCATGCCATTGCTAACGTACAGGTTCTCAATCAGGTTGGACGGAAAATACACAACCTTGCCGTCCGACTGCCGCACATACGGCAGGCAACAGATGCCACGCTGCACGTTGCCGGAGTTGGTGTCGACCAGATGCGAGCCACGCAGTTCGGCATCGGGATCGTAAATTTTCCGGCAGTACGCATCCAGAATTCCAGCCGGCAACGCGTCTTTGCGGCCCGGCTTGAACCAGCGCTCGTTGGGGTAGTGCACGAACGCGGCGTTGGCGATGTCTTCGCCCCAGAACGTACCTGCGTAGAAATGGTTGTTGTTGAGGCGCTCAATATACTCGCCCAAGGCCGACGCCAACGCGCTTTCCTTGCTTGATCCCTTGCCATTGGTAAAACACATCGGCGAGTGCGCGTCGCGGATGTGCAGTGACCACACATGGGGAACAAGATTGCGCCACGACGCGATTTCAATCTTGATGCCCAAGCCCGCCAACACAGCCGACATATTGGCGATGGTTTGCTCCAGCGGCAGATCCTTGCCCGCAATATAGGTGCTCGCTGCAGAGGCCGGAGCGAGGGTCAGCAAGGCCTGGGCATCGGCGTCCAGATTCTCAACCTCTTCAATCACAAACTCAGGGCCGGCCTGCACCACTTTCTTCACTGTGCAACGCTCGATGGAGCGCAAAATGCCCTGGCGGTCTTTGGCAGAAATATCGGTCGGCAACTCAACTTGAATCTTGAAGATCTGCTGATACCGGTTTTCCGGATCAACAATATTGTTCTGTGACAGCCGGATGTTGTCGGTAGGAATGTTGCGGGTCAGGCAGTACAACTTCACGAAGTAAGCCGCGCACAAGGCCGATGAAGCCAAAAAGTAATCGAAAGGACCGGGCGCCGAACCATCGCCCTTGTAGCGGATGGGCTGGTCGGCCACCACCGTGAAATCATCGAACCTGGCTTCAAGGCGAAGCTTGTCGAGAAAGTTGACTTTGATTTCCATGTGGGAATTCCAGAATATTGCGCACGATGAAGAGTCGCGGCTGAGACGACTATAGACGAGGGTCGGTTCCCGCTGCACTGTCGCTACTGTGGATAATGGTTCGCATGCATCGGCAACAGATCCTCCAAAGGGAGAACCTCACAGGCATCTTCTGGATGATCGCGGCGATGGCCGTGTTTGCGGTCGAGGATGTTTTCATCAAGGCCGCGTCAAAGCAGTTGCCAATCGGTCAGGTGCTGATGTTGTTCGGTGCGGGCGGCGCCATCCTGTTCGCCTGCCTGGCCTGGCGCAATGGCACCAGCCTGGTCACGGTGCAAGTGTGGTCCAGGGTCATGTTGGCCCGTGCGGTCTTCGAACTGGTAGGCCGACTGTTCTATGGGCTCGCCATTGCACTCACGCCTTTGTCTTCAGCTACCGCGCTGCTTCAGGCCACGCCCATCATCGTGGTTCTGGGCGCTACGGCGTTTCTGGGTGAAGTGGTCAGTTGGCGGCGTTGGTGCGGCATCATCGCAGGCCTGATCGGCGTACTGATCATCCTGCGGCCTGCAGCCCAGGACTTCTCTGCGCTGTCTG
>CAIYMN010000392.1 GCA_903927295.1 uncultured beta proteobacterium
CGCGATGCCATAGGCGCCGATGCCAAAAAACATGGTGTGGGCAAAACTGACAATACCGGTGAAACCGAGCAACAGGTCAAAACTGGCAACCAGCACAATGAAGACCAGCACCTTGGCCGCCACATTCAGAGCCTTCACCCCCGGAAAAATGAAAGGCGTACCGGCCAATGCAATGAGCACGAGCACGAGTAGGACTGCCAGCACACGACTGCGCGGGAAGTCATTGGAGAGGAGTCTTGTCAACATCAGAGTCCTTTGCAAGTCGTCATTGCGAGCGCAGCGCGGCAATCCAGGGCCATGGATCGCCACAGCCTGTGGCCTCGCGATGACGAAAATGTTTGTGCAATTCTTCCTATCCTTATCGGTTTGCGACCGGGTAGACACCCTGCGGCCGCCACAGCAAGATCGCGACCATCAGCGCGATATTCGAAAACAGCGCCACCTTGGGCAACAAGAAGCCGGTGTAGTTGGCCATCAGCCCTACCAGCAAAGCCCCCATCAATGCACCACCGGTTGATCCAAGGCCACCGATGATGATGACAATGAAGATCAGCACATTGACCTGTGCGCCCATCTGCGGCACCACGTTTTGCTGGTACATGCCCCACATGACGCCACCCAGACCAGCGAGTGCGCTGCCGACCACAAAGACGCCGACAAAAAGGCGCCGGATGCGGTAGCCAAGTGACTCCACCATTTCGCGGTCCTGCACACCTGCGCGAATCAGCAGACCAATCTTGGTGCGCGTGAGGGTCCAGGCCAGCAACGCAAAAACGGCGCCGCCGACGAGGACGGCCAGCAAACGGTACTTCTCGATTGCCGAGTCGCCCAGCAGCACGGCACCGCGCAGCGCTTCAGGTAGCGGCAAGGCGATCTGCTGCGGACCCCAGATCACCTTGATGAGTTCCTCACCAATAATCATGCCACCCATGGTGATCAGAATCTGTTTGAGATGCTGGCCATAGACCGGACGCACGATGAAGCGCTCGAAGGCAAGTCCGACTGCACCCGACACGGCCATTGCGACCAGCATGGCAATAAACACTGCGAGCAGGTTGCGCCAGAGCTCGGCCGAGCCGGTCCAGTCGCCCATCAGCCCGAGTACGGTGGTCGCGACAAAAGCGCCCAGCGCAATGAACACGCCATGGCCAAAATTGAGCACGTCCATCAGGCCGAAGATCAGCGTAAGGCCGGACGCAATGATAAAGATGATCATGCCCATGGCCAGCCCGGCCACCGTCAGCGTCAACCACGTTGAACCCGAGCCGATGAAGGGCAACACCCCGAACGCCAGCAAGGGCACCAGTACCAGCGGCTTCCAATCAAATGTCACCCCCACGCTTGCCATTTCATGTGCTGCGCCGCCCCCCACGGGGGCCTTCGCGCCTTGGGGCGGCCCGGCGTCGCTCATCTCCTCAGACTCTTGTCGTGTTGTACTCATATCGCCAACCCCAACAGTTTGTGCTGCAGTTCTTCGTCTTCAGCCAGCGCCTGCATGGCGCCACTGTGCACCACGCGGCCGTTGTCCATCACCGCAACCCGGTCGCCCAGACGCTTGGCAAAGTTGATGTTCTGCTCCACCAGCAATAGCGTGGTGCCGGTTGCCTTGAGCTCGGCAAAAGCGTCGATCATGTTGTTGATGATGGCCGGTGCCAGACCTTTGCTGGGCTCATCAACGATCAGCAATTCACGCGGTTCAACGATGGCTCGCGCCACCGCCAGCATCTGCTTCTGGCCACCCGAGAGTTTGCCCGCTGGATGATTCCAGAACTTTTCAACGGCCGGGAAGAGGGAAAAAATCCACTTCAAGCGCTGTTCGTCCATTTGGCTGACTCGGCTGGCCGAGCGCGCAGCGAGCAACATGTTTTCTTTCACGCTCAGGTCGGAAAAGATGCCCATGTTTTCGGGCACATAAGCCACGCCCAAACCCGCGATGTCCGGCGTGGCAAGGCGCGTGATATCGCGCTCACCGAAGGTGATCCTGCCCTGGCTGGCGTGCCACAAGCCCATGATGGTGCGCAGCGTGGTGGTCTTGCCAGCGCCGTTGCGCCCGAGCAGCATGGTGAGCTCACCACGTGGCAGCACCAGATCCACACCATGCAGGATGTGATAGGCGCCGATGTGTGTGTGCACACCGTCGAGCTTGAGAAGTTCACCGCTCATGCCCGCGCTCCTGCGTTTGATGGCGTCACCCCAAGGTACGCCTCCTGAACAATTGGCGACGCAATCACGGCCGAGGGATCGCCATCGGCCACCAGAGCACCGTTATGCAGCACGATGATTCGGTCCGCCAGTTCACGCACGACGTCCATCTTGTGCTCTACCAGCAGAATGGTCTTGCGTGGGTCATCCTTGAGCTTGCGGATCAGGTTCAGGATCACTGGTGCTTCGTCGGCGCTCATACCAGCCGTCGGCTCATCGAACATGAAGACATCGGGCTCCAGTGCCATCAACAGCGCGACTTCCAGTTTGCGCTGGTCGCCATGCGGCAGACTGGCGACTGGAGTATGACGTTTATCATTCATCGCTACGGCGCTCAGAACTTCCTCAGCCAATTGTGTCAGCGCCTTGTGGTCACTCCAGATGCTCCACAGGTTCAGCCCTCTGAGATGAGCGCCAGTGCGCGCCGCCTGCACCGCCAGACGCACGTTTTCCAGCACCGACAGATTCGGGAAAAGATTCGTCAGTTGAAAGGCACGCCCCAGACCGGCGCGGGTGCGTGCCGACGGGCTCAGGCCAGCCAGGCTGTTACCGTTCAGAAAGACCTCGCCCGAGCTTGCCTTGAGCTGGCCCGAAATCAGATTGAAATACGTGGTCTTGCCAGCCCCGTTGGGACCGACGATGGCGGTCAGCGTACCAGGCTTGAAGGCACAACTGACAGCGTTCACCGCCACGTGGCCGCCAAAGCGGACCGTGAGTTCTTTGGTTTCGAGCATGGGGGACCGACCCAAAAATGATGGGAGCTACTGTTGGCCTGTCATTGCGGGCTTGACCCGCAATCCATGGTGCTTGTGGCACTGGATCCCGGGTCGAGCCCGGGATGACAAATTCAACTAGCGCTTGTTACGGATTGGAATAGCCATCTCTTCAGCCCTGATCTCGTGCACCAGTTCAGGCACACCCCAGGCAAATGCCGGGTCCACCTTGATCTTGAAGTGGTACATGCTCTGCAGCGCCTGGTGGTCTTCCTTGCGGAAGGTCATTTTTCCCTTGGGCGTCTCGAAACTCATACCTTCCATGGTCTTGATCAGAGTATTGGCCGAGGCGTCCCCTTTGCTGTTCTTCAGCGCGGTGACGACTGCCATGGCGGCTGAGAAACCTCCCGCTGTAAAGAAATCAGGCGGCGTCTTGAACTGGCTGTAATGCCGTGCCACCATGGCCTCATTGACCGGATTCTTCGGAATGCCGAAGTAGTAATAGGCCGCGCCCTCCATGCCCGGGAAGTTCTTGTAGGCGGCCATTGCCGGAAGAATGTTGCCACCGGTTGCGATCTCGATGCCATAACGCTTCAAGTCCATGTCGGCAATCTTGAAGGGGTTACCGGCGCCGGCCCAGATGATGAAGATCACTTTGCGCCCCGGTTGATCCTTCAGTTTGTCTATCAGGCGCTGTGCGCCGGCCGTAAAGTCTGTCGTGCTGGTCGGCAGGTACTCTTCATGCGCCAGCTTGGCTTTCTTGATTGCATCCTTGAAGGCTTTGACGCCATCGCGGCCAAAAGCGTAGTCCTGTGCCAGCGTCGCGATCACGGTGCCCGGCTTGTCAAGAGCAACAGCGTTAGAGATGGCATCCTGCGAACTGTTGCGTCCGGTACGGAAAATGTATTTGTTCCACTTTTCCCCGGTGATTGAATCGGCCACCGCCGGCTCGACCAACAGGATTTTCTTGTACTCTTCGGCAATCGGCAGCATCGCGAGCGCGACACCGGATGATGTCGGTCCGACTGCCAGATCAGCCTTGTCATCGGAATAGGCCGCCGCCAGGAGTGACTTGCCAAGATCCGGCTTTCCCTGATCGTCTTTTTCAATCACAACCAGTTTCTTGTCGCCAATCATCATGCTGCCGCCGGTGGCATAGTCCAGCCCCATCATGAATCCGGTCGCAGTCTGCTTGCCATAGGCTTCCAGTGGTCCGGTCTTGCTGTAAATGTGGGCAATCTTGATTTCTTTGGATTGAGCGAATACCAGTGGCGAAGCCAGGGCGCAGGCCACGGCAAACGCGCTCAGCGCAGTGCCCGCTACCCAAGTACGACGAAACATATTTATCTCCTGTTGTGGTAAACCGTTTAAGGAACGATGATGCACCAAACGTGCCAAATTACAAGCGTTTGATTCCATGGGGCCAATGTGCATTGAATTGGTTATTGTCTGAAACAAAGACATTGTTATGTACTATTTTCATACATATGTCTAATTAAAAATCAGTCCTGCCAATTCTGTCGTATAGCGTTGCGCGGGAAATGCCGAGCATTTGCGCAGCCGAAACCTTGTTTCCACGCGTTGCAGTCAGGGCAAGTGCAATCGCCCTGCGCTCAAGTTCCGCGACCTGATCCGCCAAGGGCACTATGCCGACGGCAGCCGCAGGCCCAGCCGGCTCTGTGCTTGGCGCTACTGGCACGACGGCCAGCTGCTCAACACCGGATTCACGCAGCACGAGCTCCAGGTGAAGTACGGTAATGCGGTTGGAGTCGCTGCGCATCATGGCCTGCTCCAGTACGTTGCGCAATTCCCGGATGTTGCCGCGCCAGACCTGTGCAGATAGCAGTGCCAAGGCCTCGGCACTGAGTTCGGGTGGCTGATGCCCATTGCGCAAAGCCATGTCTTCACCAAGCACCTCAACCAGTGCTGCGATGTCGTCACGCCGTTCGCGCAGAGGTGGCACCCGGATCGGCAGCACATTCAAACGATAAAACAGGTCTTCGCGAAAGCTGCCTTCGCGCACCAGGCGGGTCAGATCGCGCGAAGTGGCCGCAATCACGCGGGCATCAAAAGGAAGCAGCTTATTGGAGCCGAGCGGCTCTATTTCCCCCTCCTGTAGCGCGCGCAGCAGTTTGGCCTGCAGGACCAGCGGCATGTCGCCAATCTCATCGAGAAACAGCGTGCCACCATGCGCCAAGCGGAACTTTCCATCACGTCCCTTGCGATCAGCGCCAGTGTAGGCGCCAGGCGCCACACCGAAAAATTCGGCTTCCAGCAGGGTGTCAGGGACTGCCGCAATATTGAGGCTGATAAAGGGGCGCTGCGCGCGCGCCGATGAAGCGTGAATGGCGTGCGCCAGCAATTCCTTGCCGGTACCGGTTTCCCCAAGCAGCAGGACGGTACTCGACGTCTGCGCCGCGCGGCGTGCCTGGCGCTTGACCTCAACTGCTGCCGGACTGGCGCCAACGAAGCTGGCAAACGTGTAGCGCGATTGGCGCTGGCCCGCGCGCTCACTGTTGCGCTGACTCGCCAGTTCACGCCGCGCGTCGTCCAGGTCACGCTGCAGCAGGGCAAACTTGCCCACCAGCGGCTGCAGACTGGTTTCGGCGTGGTCGAAGAGCACGATGCCGAGCGCCCCTATCACCTCGCCCGCACTGTCGCGCAAGGGAATCCGGCTCACCACAAAGGTGCCGGCTCGGTTCGTCAGCAAGTCGATCAGAATCGGCTTGCCGGTCTCCAGCACTTGGTGCATTTGCGTGTTCTGTACGACGCTGGCGACCGGGTGACCGACAAAATCTTCCACACGTTCAAAACCCAAAGCCGGCAGAAAGCGCTTGTACTGCTCGTTGATCCAGACCACGCGGGCCTGTCGATCCACCAGCATCATGCCCTCGCTGGCATTGGCGAAAAGGTCGAACATGGAACGCGCCGCCAGTTCCAGAATGCTCTGGGCGTCGCGTGGCAGTGAGTCGGGCGCTTGCATGCTCGGATGTTAGCGCCTGACAAAGTCAAGTATGCTTTGACG
>CAIYMN010000393.1 GCA_903927295.1 uncultured beta proteobacterium
TGAAAGAACTCGTGCGTCAGTTGGCTGTCAAAAGTGCCAATCATGCCGCTCTTGAATGGCAGATTCATGACCAGCCCCGGGCGACCAGAAAAATCAATGACGGCACGGGACAAGGCTTCGTCCAGCGGCACATAGGCGTGGCCATAGCGGCGAATTCCCTTTTTGTCGCCGGCTGCCCGGTGCACGGCCTGCCCCAAGGCAATGCCGACATCTTCCACAGTATGGTGACCGTCGACATGCAGATCGCCAACGGCCTGGATTTCCAGGTCCAGCATGGCGTGACGGGCAATCTGATCGAGCATGTGGTCAAAGAACCCAATCCCGGTATGCAAGTTGGACTGACCAGTGCCGTCAAGATTGACTTTGACCGTGATATGGGTCTCGGCGGTTTTGCGTTCGACTTCAGCAGTGCGATTCATGGTTGGAGTGATTCCTTCAGGGCGGTGAGCATTTTCGCATTTTCGTCCGCAGTACCCACCGTGATGCGCAGGCAGTTGTGCAGCAGCGCATGCAGATTCGATACATTCTTGATCAGGACCTTGCGCGAGCGCATTCTCTCGAATGTCTTTTGTGCATCTGCCACGCGGATCAAAATCATGTTGGCTTCGCTCTTGAAGGCCGCAACGCCAGACATCGCAACAAGCGCTTGCATCAGCACATCACGCTGGACACACAAGTCGATCGCCTGTGCCGCGAAAACCTCACCGTGCTCCAGCGCAAAGAGTGCGCACTCGCAATTCAGCGCACTGATGTTGTAGGGTGGTCGTACCTTGTCAATCTCGTCAATCAGGGCTTTGGGACCCATCAGATAGCCAAGCCGCACGCCTGCCAATCCAAATTTCGAAAGCGTGCGCAGCAGCAGCACATGGCCATGACGCGTGATCCGGTCAATGTAGCTCCTGCTGGAGAACGGTTGATAGGCTTCATCGAGCACGACCAGTCCGCCATGCTGGCCGGCGGCCTGGATGATGTTCTCCATCACCGTGGCATCCCACAGATTGGCTGTCGGGTTGTTCGGATAAGCCAGGTAGGTGATGGCCGGCCGGTAACGGGCAATCGCCTCCAGCATGGCGGCTTCATCGAGTTCAAAGTCCCTGCTCAACGGCACGCCGTGAAACGCCAAGCCTTGCAGTTGGGCGCTCATGGCGTACATCACAAAGCCCGGCAGTGGCGCCAGGATACTGGCGCCCGCAACGTCACAGGCCAACGCCAATAAACTGATGAGTTCATCCGAGCCATTGCCGAGCATGACTTCAAAACCTTCCGGCATGCCAGCGTAACTCGCCAGTGCCCGGCGCAACTCGTTGTTGCGGCCCGCCGGATAGCGATTGAGTTCCAGCGCGCCCAAACGCCGTCCCAGCATCTCCTGCAAATCCAGCGGCAGCCGATGCGGGTTTTCCATGGCATCGAGTTTGACCATGCCTTCGGACTCCTGAATGGCGTAGGCGTGCATCGACTGGATGTCCTGACGGATGCGTAACAGGGCCTGAGGATTGACAGTTGTCACTTGGCCCCCCTCATCGGCGGCACCTGATTCAGGCGAAATTCGGCAGCCCTGGCATGCGCCTGCAAGCCTTCACCATACGCCAGTTCGGCAGCGACCAAGCCCAGAGTCTGGGCACCCGCTTGGCTCACTTCAATCAGACTGGAGCGTTTCTGGAAATCGTAGACACCCAGCGGTGAGGAAAAACGCGCCGTGCCGCTGGTCGGCAGCACATGGTTCGGTCCAGCACAGTAGTCCCCCAGCGATTCGCTGGTGTAGGCACCAAGGAAAATGGCGCCAGCGTGCTTCAGGAGCGGCTCCCAGCGATGCGGCTCAAGGCTGCTGACTTCCAGATGTTCGGGTGCGACCCGGTTGCTGATCTGGCAGGCTTCTTCCATGCTGCGCGTGAGGATCAAGGCGCCGCGGTCGTTCAGCGACCTGGTAATGATGGCGCGTCGCGGCATGGCAGGCAGCAGGCGGTTAATCGACAACTGCACCTGTTCGATGTAAGCGCCATCCGGACACAGCAGAATGCTCTGTGCCAATTCGTCATGTTCAGCCTGACTGAAGAGGTCCATGGCAACCCAGTCAGGCGACGTGCTGCCGTCGGCCAGCACCAGTATTTCGCTCGGCCCCGCGATCATGTCGATGCCGACCGTGCCAAAAACACGGCGTTTGGCAGCGGCCACGTAAGCATTGCCGGGGCCGGTGATCTTGTCAACTTTCGCAATGGTTTGTGTGCCGTAGGCGAGCGCGGCCACAGCCTGGGCGCCGCCGACGGTAAAGGCGCGGTTCACCCCGGCCACATAGGCCGCTGCCAGCACCAGCGCATTCTTCTCACCGTGCGGGGTCGGAACCACCATGATGATCTCGGCAACACCGGCAACGTGCGCAGGAATGGCATTCATCAGGACAGAGGACGGATACGCGGCCTTGCCACCAGGCACATAAATCCCGACGCGATCAAGCGCCGTCACTTTTTGACCAAGCAAGCTACCGTCTTCATCCCGGTAACTCCAACTCTGCCCGCTAGCCTGCAACTGCGCCTCGTGGTAGCTTCTCACGCGACGGGCCGCTGCCAGCAAGGCCTCCCGCTGAACTATTGGCAATGCATCAAACGCGGCCTTGAGTTCGGCTTGCGTCAGTTCCAACTCGGTCATCGTCAAAGCATGGAGCGCGTCGAACCGCGCCGTATATTCAAGTAGCGCCATATCGCCACGCAGCTCAACATCGGCCAATATATCGGCCACTCGATCCTCGATTTCTGCATCCGCCTGCGCGGACCAGTGCAGACGTGCCGTGAACTCGGCCTCAAAGTCGGTGCTGGTGGTCGCCAGTCGGACTGGAGAAGCGATCACGACTCTTTTCCTATCGCCGAAGCAAACGCTTCGATGATCCTGCGAATGGGCGCCTGTTTGAGTTTGAGCGCAGCCTGGTTTACCACGAGCCGGGAACTGATATCCATGATGTGCTCAACCTCGACCAGATGGTTCGCCTTGAGTGTATTGCCGGTAGAGACCAGATCCACAATGGCATCGGCCAGACCAACCAGCGGCGCGAGTTCCATGCTGCCGTAGAGCTTGATCAAATCCACGTGCACCCCCTTGGTGGCAAAAAACTCACGTGCAATGGCGACGTATTTGGTCGCCACTTTCAGGCGCGATCCTTGTCTCACGGCCGACGCGTAGTCAAAATCTGCACGCACGGCCACACTGATGCGGCACCTGGCAATCTGCAGGTCCAGCGGCTGGTAAAGGCCTTCGCTGCCATGCTCCAGCAGAGTGTCCTTGCCAGTGATACCCAGATCGGCGCCACCATACTGCACATAGGTCGGCACATCGGTAGCCCGCACGACCAGCACGCGCACGTCGGCCTGGTTCGTGGCGAGAATCAGCTTGCGCGACTTTTCCGGATCTTCCAGCACCTCTATGCCGGCCGACCGAAGCAGCGGCAGAGTCTCTTCAAAAATCCGTCCCTTCGACAACGCCAGCGTAATCATTTGGGCAGCACGGCCCATTCGGCCGGTGTATAGGCTTTGATTGACAGAGCATGGACTTCGTCAGTTCTCATTTTTTCACCCAAGGTGGCATAGACCATCTGGTGCCGCTGTATCGCGCGTTTACCTTCGAACGCAGCCGACACAATCGTGGTGAACCAGTGGCGGCCATCTCCCTGGAGCGTAATGTGCTCGCACAGAAGACTGGCGGCTATCATGTCCCTGATCTGGTCTGCAGTCATATCGTCAATCCAATAAGTTATGCCTAAACGCGAATTTTGTAACCGACGCGCAACAAAGTCACCGCCACGATGCTAACAAGTGCCAGCGCCGTAGCCACCACGCTCAGACTCAACCAGGGCGACACATCGCTGGCACCGAAAAATCCATAACGAAAGCCATCAATCATGTAGAAGAACGGGTTCAGATGACTGACCTTCTGCCAGAACGGCGGCAGGGAATGAATGGAATAAAAAACGCCGCTCAGGAAAGTCATCGGCATCACGACAAAATTCTGAAAAGCCGCCAGCTGATCGAATTTTTCGGCCCACAAGCCGGCAATCAGTCCGAGTGTCCCCATCAGGCCAGCACCCAGCACAGCAAACGTCACAATCCATATCGGTGTGGCAAAGCCGACATCTGTGAAAAATGCCGAGACGGCAAACACGCCCACGCCAACCACCAATCCCCGGATGACAGCTGCTCCCACATAAGCCACAAACCAATTCATGTAAGACAGCGGCGTAAGCATCAGAAAGACCAGATTACCCATTACCTTGCTCATGATCAAGGATGAAGAGCTGTTGGCAAACGAATTTTGCAACAGGCTCATCATCGCCAGACCGGGAACCAGGAACGCACTGTAGCTTACACGGTCGTACACCTTGACGTGTGCCTCCAGCGCATGGCCAAAAATCAGCAAGTACAGCATTGCTGTCAGCACAGGGCCGGCAATCGTCTGGAATGCCACTTTCCAGAAGCGCAAAACTTCCTTGTACAAAAGCGTCTGCCAACCAGTCAAGATGTGGCCCCCGCGCTTGTCGCTTCGCGTACTGCGCCGCTCCCCAAGGGGACCTCGGCGACTTGGGGCGACCCAGCGTCGCTCAAGGCACCCTCAGAGGAACCTTTCATGACGGCAAGAAAGACATCTTCCAGATCGGCTTTGCGGATTTCGACGTCCTGCGCCACCAACCCAGCCTCTCGCACTGCAGCGAGATAGCGCTCAATTTCGAGCGCGTCATGCGCAGGAAACTGCACGATGCGCCCCGTGATTCGAGCCTGATCTGCCAGCGCCCTGGGCAGTTCATTGTCCACTTTGAAACGCAACACGTTGCTCGACGCCGTCTTCAATAGTTCACTGGTGTGGTCGAGCGCTACAATGCGCCCCGCCTTGAGCATGGCGATGCGCCCACACAGCGCTTCAGCCTCTTCCAGATAATGCGTTGTCAGCAGGACCGTATGGCCCTCTTTATTGAGTCTGGCAATAAATTGCCACAGCGTCTGGCGCAGTTCCACGTCAACACCCGCGGTCGGCTCATCCAGAACAATCACCGGTGGCTTGTGCACCAACGCCTGCGCTACCAGCACACGACGCTTCATGCCGCCGGAGAGTTGGCGCAAATTTGCGTCGGCCTTTTCAGTCAGCCCCAGACTATCTAGCAGTTCGTCGATCCAGGCCTCATTGTTCCTGATGCCAAAATAGCCTGACTGGAAGCGCAAAGCCTCGCGCACGTTGAAAAATGGGTCAAAAACCAGTTCCTGCGGAACGACGCCCAGGCTGCGACGCGCCTGCGCGTAATTCAGCAACACGTCATGACCCAACACTGACACGCGGCCGGCACTGGCACGCGACAAACCCGCCAGGATGCTGATCATGGTGGTCTTGCCGGCCCCATTTGGCCCCAGCAAGCCAAAAAACTCACCCTCTTCAATGTTCAGACTGACCCGGTCCAGCGCCAGAAACGTACTACCCTTGACGCCGCGTGGTGCCGGGTAGGACTTGGAGATGGCTTGAAAGGCAATCGCGGACATGTCAGACCACTAGTCTGCAGGTAGCAGGTCCGCTATGCCATACAACGCAGCCAAATCGTGCAATCGGACCGGCATGCCGCGAATCGAAAAATGCTTGCCCACGGCAAGACTTTCCCGTCTGAATTCAAGCAGTACGGCCAGCGCCGCTGAATCAAAGCGGATCAAGCTGCTCGCATCAAGCACCACCTGCGTCTGGCTGTGTGTACGCAAGCCCTGCAACAACAGCGCCAGACAGGCGGTTGCCTGGGAATGCGTAAGTTCATTAGGCAATACCAACAATATTCACCCCTTCTTGGCATTCGCCTTGTTGCGATCTGTCAGAGTGCCTATCAAACCATCGATGCCTTTGACATTGATTTGCTGCGCAAAATCACTGCGATAGGTTTCCACCAGCCAGGCCCCCAGCACATTGAGGTTATAGATCTTCCAGCCTGCACCTTCTCCTGGCGTGCGTTCAAGGCGGTAATCGAGTTGGATCGCATCCCCGCGACCTTTCACCTCGGTCCGCACTACGACTTCCTTGTCCTCCGGCGCCGCCCGCAGAGGCTTGACAAAAATGCTCTGATCGCTGACCTGCGTCAGCGCTCCAGCGTAGGTTCGCACCAGCAAGATCTTGAATTCTTCCTGCAGACGTTTTTGCTGCTCAGCGCTCGCTTGACGCCAGGCGGGGCCTACCGCCGCTGCCGTCATGCGCTGAAAATTGACGTTGGGCATGATCTTGCCATCGACGAGCGCCACAATCCGCGCCACATCGCCGGCCTGAATCGCCTTGTCAGAGCGGATGCTGTCCAGCACCTCCGTCGAAAGGCGTTTGATCAAGCCATCGGCTGTCTCATCGGCCGCACTTGCCGGAAAAGTCAGCAGACCTGACAGGCTGATGACAAGAATTCCCAGCAGGCGGCTCAACATTCGTGTTCTCATGGTCATACTTTCTGGGCTAACGAGAGTCAGTATTGTCATCTTCTGGCGGATTGCCATCAAAGATGACGCTGCGCCGACGCTGAAGAAACGCTTCGCGAACAAAAGTGTAGGGATCCAGCGCAGCTTCCTCCAGCATCGTGCCGGCCTTGAGCAAGTCAGAGCGCTCATCAACAAGTCTGAGCACCGCAGCCGTATTGCGCGTCGGAATATGCGAGACGTTGCCAACCAGATCACCCTTCCAGTCGACTGGTAGCGCGACGGCATCGCGCAAGGTCGAAGAACCGAACAAGGGAAGAACCAGATAGGGGCCGCTGCCAAAACCCCAGTAACCCAAGGTATGGCCAAAATCCTTCGTGTGCTTTTCAATGTCCATCTCGGAGGCTACATCAAAGACGCCGCCCCAACCCAGAAAAGTATTGACAGCAACACGGTGCAAGCTGTCGATGGCCGCCTGGCCTTTGAACTGCAGAACATTGTTTACAAAGGACCAGGCATCCTGCAGATTGCCGAAAAAGTTGCCCACGCCTTGCCGCACGCGAACCGGCGTTACGTCGCGGTAGGTGCTGGCCACGGGCTTCAGAACCGCCGTATCGACTGCACTGTTGAAACCATAGACACCACGGTTCAATGGCTCCAGCGGATCGCGCCGATCGACATTGGGACCTGTGGCACAACCGGCAAGAACCATGCTCAGAAGCAAGCCCATCCCAAGCGTGAGCAGGCGCCCCATCCGCGGAACGATTGATCGCAATGGCTGACCCGTCATTTGTTTCCTTTGCTGGCGTCGGCACTGCCACCTTCGGCAGCCTTGCTGTAGAGGAATTTACCTATCAGACTTTCAAGGACCATCGCCGACTGCGTGCTTGATATCGTGTCTCCCGCGACCAGCGTCTTTTCGTCGGCACCGGGTTCGATACCCAGGTACTGTTCACCCAGCAAGCCGCTGGTGAGGATCTTCAATGAACTGTCTTTCGGAAACGCATACCTGCTCTCCATCGCCAAAGTAACGCGAGCCTGGAAGGATTTGTCGTCAAAGACAATCCTTTCAACCCTGCCGACCACGACGCCCGCGCTGCGAACAGCCGCTTTCGGCTTGAGTCCGCCGACATTGTCAAACTTGGCAGTGACGTTATAGCTGGTCTGAAAACTAAGGGTCAACAGGTTGGCCGACTGCAAAGCCAGGAACAGGATGGCGACGGCGCCAATCAGCACAAAGAGGCCAACCCACACGTCATTTTTTGAACGCTGCATCAAACTTCCTTCAAATCAGTTAGTGACAGAACTGACGATATTCATATGGTAAACATCAGGGCGGTCAGGACGAAATCCATACCCAGCACGGACAAGGATGCAACCACCACCGTGCGGGTCGTTGCACTGGCCACACCTTCAGGCGTCGGTTGAGCATTGAAACCCTGCAGCAGTGCTACAAAAGTCACTGTGAAGCCAAAGACAATGCTCTTGATGACGCCATTTCCGACATCTTGCCAGACATCGACACCGCCTTGAATCTGACTCCAGAACGAGCCTGCATCAACACCAATCATGAGCACGCCAACAACCCAGCCGCCAATGATACCCATGGCGCTGAAGACAGCTGCCAATAGCGGCATGGCAATGACACCGGCCCAAAAACGCGGTGCCAGAACACGTTGCACGGGATCCACCGCCATCATCTCCATGACGCTGATTTGCTCGCCCGCCTTCATCAGGCCAATCTCGGCGGTAAGCGACGTGCCCGCGCGCCCGGCAAACAGCAAGGCCGTAACCACCGGCCCGAGTTCCCTTACCAGACTGAGTGTCACGAGCAATCCAAGTGCTTCCGACGACCCATAACGTTGCAAGGTGTAATAACCCTGCAGGCCAAAAACAAAACCAACAAACAGGCCGGAGACAGCAATGATCGCCAGGGAATAGTTTCCAAGGAAATGAATCTGGTCGCGAATCAAGCCAAAACGCCTGAGACTGCCACCGAGCGTCCTGAGCAGTCGAAGGAACAGGCGCGCGCCCAAACCAAGGTCAGCCAGTTTGCCGCGCACGGCGAAACCGGCATCACGCGGCTTGTACCAACTCATGACCCGACCCCCACGCCAAAATCCTGCTCAATCACAGGCCCCGGGTAATGAAAACGAACCGGGCCGTCAATTTCGGCATTGACATATTGGTGAACCAGGGGATCAGTGCTGTGGAGCACGTCGTCAGGTGTGCCCTGGGTAGCCACTTTGCCGTTGGCCAGAATAATCACATGATCGGCAATGGCCAAAGTCTGCTCCAGTTCGTGTGAGACAAAGATACTGGTCAATCCCATGGAATCGTTAAGCTGGCGTATCAGACGAGCCGCTGTGCCAAGAGAAATCGGATCGAGGCCTGAGAACGGTTCGTCGTACATCACGAGTTCAGGGTCCAGGGCAATCGCCCGCGCCAGCGCGATGCGTCGCGCCATACCACCGGAAACCTCGCCCGGCATCATGTCTCGTGAGCCACGCAAGCCCACTGCATTGAGTTTCATCAAGACAATATCCCGGATCAATGACTCTGGCAAATCAGTGTGTTCACGAAGCGGAAAGGCGACATTTTCAAACACAGACAAGTCCGCAAACAAGGCGCCAAACTGAAACAACATACCCATGCGGCGACGCGCGGCATAGAGTTGGTCCTGATCCATGCACGTGACATTCTGGCCATCAAACAAAAGTTCACCCGACTGTGCCCTGTTTTGGCCACCAATCAGGCGCAATATCGTCGTCTTGCCACCACCCGAGGCACCCATCAACGCAGTCACCTTGCCACGCGGCACGGTCAGGCAAACGTCGTCCAGAACGATGCGCTCACCATAACCAAAAGTCAGGTGACGCAATTCAACCAGAGATGCAGACGTAGCGGGCATGAGCAACAACAATACCGGGTGGAGCCCGTCCCTGCATCATAAGGGATTACCCGGATCAACGCGGCAGTAGGCTTACTCCCGTCAGAAATTCATCGATCGCACGTGCCGCCTGCCGACCTTCCCGGATCGCCCACACCACCAGGCTCTGACCGCGACGCATGTCGCCCGCAACAAAAACCTTCTTGACATTGGTGGCATACCCGCCAACCAGATCCGTACTGGCCCTGGCATTGCCGCGCGCGTCCTTGTCGACACCAAAAGCCTCCAGCACGGTCGCCAGGGGGTTGACAAAGCCCATTGCCAACAGCACCAGATCAGCCTTCAAAAGCTGCTCGCTACCGGCGACTACATGCATCTTTCCATCCTGCCATTCGACACGAACCGTCTTGACACCATGCACTTTGCCTTTAGCGCCAACGAACTCCTGCGTAGAAATTGCAAATTCGCGGGCACAGCCCTCGTCATGACTGGAACTGGTGCGCAACTTGAGTGGCCAATAGGGCCAGGTCATGGGACGATTCTCTTCTACCGGCGGCTGCGGCATGACTTCAAACTGCGTCACGCTGGCGGCCCCCTGGCGTCGGCTCGTACCGACACAGTCCGAGCCGGTGTCGCCGCCGCCAATGACAATCACATGCTTGCCGTCCGCCCTGATCTGATGGATGGACTCTGGCTTGAGATCGTCCCCTGCATTGAGCTTGTTCTGTTGCGGCAGGAACTCCATGGCGAAATGCACACCGTCGAGATCGCGTCCGGGTACCGGCAAGTCGCGTGACTGTTCAGCGCCGCCGGTCAGCAGCACCGCATCAAAGTCCTTGTTCAACTGCGCAGCGCTGATGGTTTCACTTGACCAGTTGGTGACCGTGGCGCCGGCGCCGGAGGTCGGCATCAAGCCGACCAGCACACCGGTGCGGATAGTGACCCCTTCCTGCTGCATTTGCGCGACGCGCCGGTCAATATGCGACTTTTCCAGCTTGAAGTCCGGAATGCCGTAGCGCAACAGTCCACCAATGCGGTCATTCTTTTCGAAGAGCGTGACATCATGTCCAGCACGTGCGAGTTGCTGGGCTGCCGCCATGCCGGCTGGGCCTGAGCCGACCACGGCAACATTCTTGCCTGACTTGCGTTGCGGCGGCTGCGGCTGCACCCAACCCTCGGCCCAGGCGCGATCAATGATGGCGTGCTCAATCGACTTGATCCCCACGGCACTGTCATTCACGTTGAGCGTGCAGGCAGCTTCGCACGGAGCCGGGCAGACGCGGCCCGTGAACTCCGGAAAGTTGTTGGTACTGTGCAATACCTCAACCGCATTCTTCCACTCGCCCCGATAGACCAGGTCGTTGAAATCAGGAATGATGTTGTTGATCGGACAGCCGCTGTTACAAAACGGTGTGCCGCAGTCCATGCATCGAGCGGCCTGCTTGCCGGCCTGAGTTTCGTCCAGCCCCAGAACAAACTCCTGGTAGTTCTTGAGCCGTTCAGCTACCGGCTTGTATCCCTCTTCGAGCCGATTCAACTCCATGAATCCAGTGACTTTTCCCATTTTTCTACTCCTTTGCGGGACAGATCTTTGGCTCTGTCCCCAACACTTCAATTTCTGCTCATCTCCAAGGACGGATTCGCGGTTGTTTTGGCGTGAATCTCGGCCAGAGCCCGCTTGTATTCATTCGGAAAGACCTTGACGAACTTCAAACGTGACTGCTCCCAGTTGTCGAGCAGTTCGCGCGCGCGCTTGCTGCCGGTCCAGCGGTTGTGGCTGCCCAGAAGTTTCACGAGTTGCGCTTCGTCGGTCTGCCCTTGATGCCACAGCCCCGGGTCCATCGTCGCTTGCTGCTCCGCCTCCGGCAGTACCTTCTCCAGTGACACCATGGAGGTGTTGCAACGCTGGGCAAACTTTCCATCCTCGTCGTAAACGTAGGCCACACCGCCGCTCATCCCAGCTGCAAAATTGCGTCCCGTACGCCCCAGCACCAGCACCGTGCCACCCGTCATGTACTCGCACCCATGGTCCCCGGTACCTTCCACAACGGCGGTAGCCCCCGACAGTCGCACGGCAAAGCGTTCGCCACCTACGCCGCTGAAGAAGGCTTCGCCACTGGTTGCGCCGTACATTACCGTGTTGCCAACAATCGTGTTACGGATCGCTTCACCCCGGAAATCGATGCTGGGTCGAACCACGACCCGGCCTCCGGATAGGCCTTTGCCGGTGTAGTCATTCGCATCGCCAATCAGGTACAGCGTGATGCCGCGCGCCAGAAAAGCGCCGAACGACTGCCCGCCCGTGCCCTCGAGCTGAATGTGAATCGAGTTGTCCGGCAATCCCTCGGGGTGGATCCGGGTCACGGCCCCCGACAGCATGGCTCCAACGGAGCGATTCACATTGCGTACAACCTCGATGAACTGCACCTTTTCGCCACGGTCGATCGCCGCGCGCGATCTCTCGATCAGCACATTGTCAAGAGAATGCGCCAGGCCGTGCTCCTGACTCTCGGTCTGGTAACGCGACACCGACGGCGGTGCGCTGGACAGGGCAAACAGTCGACTGAAATCGAGCCCTCTGGCTTTCCAATGGGCAATTCCTTTGCGCATGTCGAGCAAATCAGCGCGCCCAATCAGGTCATCGAATTTCCGGATACCGAGTTGTGCCATGATGGCGCGCACCTCTTCTGCAATGAAGAAGAAATAGTTCACCAGGTGCTCGGGTTTGCCGGAAAACTTCTTGCGCAACAGCGGATCCTGTGTCGCCACGCCGACTGGACAGGTGTTGAGATGGCACTTTCGCATCATGATGCAGCCCTCGACAACCAGCGGCGCAGTGGCAAAGCCGAACTCGTCGGCACCCAGCAGAGCACCGATGATGACATCACGCCCGGTCTTCATCTGGCCGTCTGCCTGGACCCGGATGCGACTGCGCAAGCGGTTCAAGACCAGTGTCTGCTGCGTCTCAGCCAAACCAATTTCCCAGGGACTGCCTGCATGCTTGATGGACGACCAGGGCGAGGCGCCGGTCCCGCCATCGTGGCCGGAGATGACCACATGGTCGCTCTTGCACTTGGCAACACCGGCGGCGATGGTGCCGACGCCGATTTCGCTGACCAGCTTGACGCTGATACTGGCGTGCGGTGCCACATTCTTCAGATCGTGAATCAGCTGTGCCAGATCTTCAATCGAGTAGATGTCGTGGTGCGGTGGTGGCGAAATCAAACCGACGCCAGGCACCGAATAACGGAGTTTGCCGATGTAATCGGAGACTTTGCCACCGGGGAGTTGTCCTCCCTCACCCGGCTTGGCACCTTGCGCCATCTTGATCTGGATCTGGTCCGCGCTACTAAGGTATTCGGCCGTCACACCAAAGCGGCCGGATGCCACCTGCTTGATGCGCGAGCGCAAACTGTCCCCGTCCCGCAGAGGTAGATCAACTTCCACCACATCCTCGCCAATCACGCTCTTGAGCGAGTCACCCACCTTGATCGCAATGCCCTTGAGTTCGTTGCGGTAGCGCGCCGGATCTTCACCGCCCTCTCCAGTGTTGCTCTTGCCGCCAATGCGGTTCATCGCAACGGCCAGCGTCGCATGGGCCTCCGTGCTGATGGAGCCCAAAGACATGGCACCACTGGCAAAGCGCTTGACAATTTCCTTGGCGGATTCAACCTCCTCCAGGGCAATCGCTCTGGCCGGATCGAGCTTGAACTCGAACAAGCCGCGCAAGGTCATGTGGCGCCGACTCTGGTCGTTGATCAGTTGCGCGTATTCCTTGTAAGTGCTCCAGTTGTTGGAGCGCGTACTGTGCTGCAATTTCGCAATGACATCAGGCGTCCACATATGCTCTTCGCCACGTGCGCGCCAGGCATACTCGCCACCCGCGTCAAGCTGGCTTGCAAGAACCGGATCCTCGCTGAACGCCGACTTGTGCATGCGAATCGCCTCTTCGGCAATCTCAAATACACCGATGCCGCCAACCCGGCTCGGCGTACCGGCAAAGTACTTGCTCACGGTTTCGTTCGACAGTCCGATCGCCTCAAACAGTTGGGCGCCGCAGTAACTCATGTAGGTGGATACACCCATCTTGGACATGATTTTGGACAGCCCCTTGCCCACTGCCTTCACATAGTTATAGATGGCTTTCTCGGGACTCAGACACCCAGGCAGGCTCTGGTGAATGCTGACCAGGGTTTCCATTGCCAAATAGGGATGGACCGCTTCGGCACCGTAGCCTGCAAGAACGCCGAAGTGGTGCACTTCGCGGGCGCTACCCGTCTCGACCACCAGACCGGCGATGGTTCGCAGACCTTCGCCGACCAGATGCTGGTGTATCGCCGAGAGTGCCAAGAGCGCAGGAATAGCCAACTGCGTGGCACTGACAGCCCGATCACTGATGATGAGAATGTTCTTGCCACCCCGAATGGCGTCCACTGCTTCAGCGCACAGGGAGGCCAGTTTGGCCTCGACGCCCTCGTGACCCCAGGCCAGCGGGTAGGTGATGTCCAGCGTATAGCTGCGAAATTTGCCCTGCGTGTGTTTCTCGATGTCACGCAACTTGGCCATTTCGGTGAAGTCGAGTACTGGTTGAGTTACCTCCAGGCGCATCGGTGGATTGACCTGGTTGATATCAAGCAGATTGGGTTTGGGTCCAATAAAGGACACCAGCGACATCACGATCGCTTCGCGTATAGGGTCGATCGGCGGATTGGTAACCTGGGCAAACAACTGCTTGAAGTAGTTGTATAGCGGCTTGTTCCTGTCACTCAACACCGCCAAGGGACTATCGTTGCCCATCGAGCCAATTGCTTCCTCACCTGCAGTAGCCATCGGAGCCAGCAGGAACTTGATGTCTTCCTGGGTAAATCCGAACGCCTGCTGTCGATCCAACAGACTTGCAGCACCATCAGGCGCCCCGCCTGACTCGCCGGCGCCCACCACATCGTCGAGTTTGATGCGCAGGTTCTCGATCCACTGCTTGTAGGGCTTGGCATTGGCAAGATTCGCCTTGAGTTCCTCGTCGTCGATCATGCGCCCTTGTTCCAGGTCGATCAGAAACATCTTGCCGGGCTGCAAACGCCATTTGCGAACGATCTTGTTTTCCGGAACTGGCAGTACACCGGATTCGGAAGCCATGATGACCTGATCGTCGTCGGTGATGCAGTAACGTGATGGACGCAGGCCGTTGCGGTCCAGCGTTGCGCCAATCTGGCGGCCATCCGTGAAGACGATGGAGGCCGGGCCATCCCAGGGCTCCAGCATGGCGGCGTGGTATTCGTAAAACGCCTTGCGGCGCTGATCCATGGTGGTGTGCTGCTCCCAGGGCTCCGGGATCATCATCATCACAGCCTGGCTGATCGGGTAACCGGCCATCGTGAGCAGTTCCAGGCAATTGTCAAAGGTCGCGGTATCGGACTGCCCTGGAAAGGTGATGGGGTAGAGCTTTTGCAGATCAGCACCCAACACCGGTGACGACATCACACCTTCGCGCGCCTTCATCCAGTTGTAATTGCCCTTGACGGTGTTGATTTCACCGTTGTGCGCCACGTAGCGGTAAGGGTGCGCCAGCGGCCACTCCGGGAACGTGTTGGTGGAAAACCGCTGGTGCACCAGGCCCAGGGCCGAAACACAGCGCACATCTTGCAAGTCTGAGTAGTAGGTACCAACTTGATCGGCCAGAAGCAGTCCTTTGTAGATGACAGTCCGGCTCGACATGCTTGGCACGTAGTATTCCTTGCTGTGCTTGAGTTTGAGCGCCTGAATGCTGGCGCTCGCTGTCTTGCGGATGACATAGAGCTTGCGCTCCAGGGCGTCCTGCACAATGATGTCATTGCCACGACCGATGAAGACCTGACGGATGATCGGCTCTTTTTCACGCACCGTGGGCGACATCGGCATCTCGTGATTCACCGGCACATCGCGCCAACCGAGCAGGATCTGGCGCTCTGCCTTGATGGCGCGCTCCATCTCCTGCTCACAAGCCAGGCGCGAGGCGTGTTCCTTGGGCAGAAAAATCATGCCTACGCCGTATTCGCCAGGAGGCGGCAAAAAGACGCCCTGTGCTGACATTTCCTGGCGGTACAGTGCATCGGGCAGCTGGATCAGGATACCCGCGCCGTCACCCATCAGTTTATCGGCGCCAACAGCACCCCGGTGGTCCAGGTTTTCCAGGATCTTGAGCGCGTTCTTGACGATCTCGTGCGACTTCGTGCCCTTGATGTGCGCCACAAACCCTACACCGCAGGAATCGTGCTCCTGCGCAGAAGAATACAGACCGTTTTCCTGGAGATGCTTGATCTCGGCAGCCGTTGTCATGGCGCACTCCTAAATATTCAGAACCGCAGAGGTTACCGCAACGCAACAAAAGTGCCAAGTAAATTAATTGGGGTCAGATTCCAATTATTTATCTAGCAGCTTTATCAAGAAATAATTAGGGACAGATTACTTTGGTGGCAATCTCTATGGTGTTCTTTTTACAGTAACCGGCCGGCCCGCCGTACTTCTGCTCACTCGACGCTCGGTCCGCTTCTGCAAATCCGCCACAAAATCGGGCTCGCCCAGAGCCCAGCCCCGCAAGGCCGAGTCTGTCAACGCCTGCTGCTGCCCAGCGCCGATGCCAGACTGCACCAGTTCCGCATATGCGGCCTCGCGGGCAAATGGGGTGTTGCCAAGTTCCCACACCAGTGGATGCGGTGTGATGAACTTGTCAGTACGTTGCCCGGTGTAGTGTCCAAAGCTCGACCAAGGGTAATCACCCGGCTGAGCGACCAGCCCGGCGCGCACTGGATTCAGATCGATATAGGCCATACAGGCAAGCAAATAGCGATCTGTCTGGATCAACGTTGACTTGTAGCGCCCTTCCCACAAAGTACCAGTGCGCTTCTGGATGCCGTTGAAATAGCGCACGTAGCTTCTGCCAACGGCCTGCATCAGTTGCGGCAGGCCGTCTGCCGTCTGAGGCGTCAGCAAAAGGTGAAAGTGGTTGCTCATCAACACATAGGCGTGGACTTCGACGGCGAACTTGCTCGCGTTCTCGGCCAGCAATCTGATCAGCCTCTGGTAGTCAGGCGTGGCTTGAAATATGGCCTGTCGATTATTCCCGCGCAGGATCACATGATGGGGGAAACCAGGCAGTGTGAGTCGGGGAAGTCGGGCCATGATGAATAATTGGAGTCTGACCCCAATTATTGAACATACCGGGTAGTCAGCAGTTGCGTCAACCCGAACTCCTCCAGGAGAACGCGCAGTTTCTGGCCAGCGCTGTGTTTCTTGTGGCCGGTAAAGCGCGCAATGATGAGTTCATTTTTCATGCTGTGCTCCCACCCCACCAACTCAGTGACGCTGACCTGGTAACCCGAAGCTTCAAGATAAAGGCAGCGCAAGACATTGGTCAGCTGACTGCCGAACTCGCGCGCATGCAATGGATGGCGCCACAACTCGGCCAGTGTCGTGCGCGACAAGGACAAGGCTTTATGTTCGTTCAGACAGCGCGCCAGTTCCGCCTGACAGCAGGGTACCAGCACCATGAAGCGCGCCTGCTTTTGCAGGCCGAAGGCAATCGCATCGTCGGTGGCGGTATCGCAGGCGTGCAGTGCCGTGACCATGTCGATTTGATCTGGCAGTTGATTTGACACACTTGCCTCGGCAACACTCAGGTTCAAGAACGACATGCGCACAAACCCAAGTCTGGCCGCCAAAGTGCGCGATTTTTCGACCAGTTCGGATCTGGTCTCGACACCGTAGATGTGACCCGACTCACGCTGCTTGAAAAACAGATCGTAAATGATGAAACCCAGATAGGATTTGCCTGCACCATGATCGGCCAGCGTGATGCCGGCCGCGCTATCCGGCAGCTCAAGCAGCAGCTTCTCGATGAATTGATACAGATGGTAGACCTGCTTGAGCTTGCGCCTTGTGTCCTGATTAAGCTTGCCGTCGCGGGTGAGGATGTGCAGTTCCTTGAGCAACTCTATTGATTGACCGGGCCGGATTTCAGGCGTCAGCGCCCCTGCACCGGATGACACCGAGGCGTCGTTGACCAAATGGGGCCTCTTTTTCACCGTGCTCCACCCGCCGAACCGGATGGTTCGATCAACAGATCCAGTTTCATGAGGCGCTCATGCTCGCGCGTGGCAAACCGATCCGTCATGCCGGCGATATAGTCGGCAATGACGCGTGCCGCAGCCGTTGGCCCACCGGATGCCCCATGCAATGCATCGAAGCGAGCCACAAAGCGGGGCTGCATCTGCTGGGGATGGGCGAGGTATCCATTGAACAGCGAGCGCAACATCTGGCGCGCCTGCCCTGTGGTGTGCAGAACCCGCGGATGGCGATACAACTGATGCAGCAAGAAGTGCTTCAGACCCTGTGAATTAAGCTTCATCTCTTCCCCAAACTGCACCAGGGCTGGCATCTGGCGAACCTCATCGGCACTGCGCGGCGCCGCTTGTTGCAATGCGCTGCGGGTCGCCCTGATGACATCGTCAACCTGCGCACTGAGCATGCGGCGAATGCTGTCATAGAGCAGGCGCCGTCCGGCCGCTGCGTCCTGCAGGTGTTCGAACTCGGTCAACGCCTGGCGTCGGAAATCATCAAACAAGGCAACCTGCTGCAACTGCTCCATCGTAATCAGGCCGGAGCGCACACCATCATCAATGTCATGGGCGTTGTACGCAATTTCATCTGCCAGATTGCAAAGCTGGGCTTCCAGACTGGGTTGACCACCCAGCAGGAAGCGCTGGCCGACACCACCGGGCTCGCCGGCCTCAAGCTCTTTGGCGTGGACGCGCGAACAATGCTTGAGAATGCCTTCACGCGTCTCAAATGTGAGATTCAATCCATCAAACTGGGGGTAGCGTTCTTCGAGCTGATCGACCACACGCAAGCTTTGCAGGTTGTGCTCAAAACCCCCGAAAGGTGCCATGCAATCATTCACGGCATCCTGCCCGGCGTGCCCAAAGGGCGTGTGCCCAAGGTCGTGCGCCAAAGCGATCGCCTCGACCAGATCTTCATTCAAGCCCAGAGAGCGCGCCATGGAGCGCCCCAGTTGGGCCACCTCCAGTGAATGGGTCAGTCGTGTACGAAATAAGTCCCCCTCGTGGTTCAGAAAAACCTGGGTTTTGTACACCAGACGCCGGAACGCCGAGCAATGCACAATGCGGTCCCTGTCGCGCTGGTATTCGGTGCGCCCAGGCGCCGGCGTCTGCGCAAAGCGGCGACCGCGCGACACAGCCGGATCACAGGCGTAGGCAGCCAGCATCGATCACTTCGCGCACGAGTGCTTCGGGCGCTGCGCGCACGAAGGCCCGACCCGTGCCATCGATCAGGACGAACCTGATTTCACCGTCCTGTGCTTTCTTGTCAATCTGCATCAGTTCAAGGTAACGCCCCGCGTTGTCGCTTGTCGCCAGACAGGGTCCCAGCACCGGCAGACCCGCCTTTTCGATCAGCACTGTCACGCGCTGAACATAGGCTGCATCGACCAGTCCGAGTCGATGCGACAACTTCATGGCCATGACCATGCCACATCCAACCGCCTCACCGTGCAACCACTCCCCGTAACCCAGACCCGCCTCGATCGCGTGGCCAAACGTGTGGCCAAAATTGAGGATGGCGCGCAGACCGGCTTCACGTTCATCCTGCGCTACCACCCAGGCCTTGATCTCGCAACATCGCCTCACTGCATAGGCCAATGCCAGCGGCTCACGCGCCAGCAGGGCATCAATGTTCCGTTCGAGCCATTGAAAGAAATCCAGATCAGCGATCGGCCCGTACTTGATCACTTCAGCCAGTCCGGCGCTCAGTTCGCGCGACGGCAAGGTCTTTAGTGTCTCGAGATCGCATACAACTTTGAGCGGCTGATAGAACGCGCCGATCATGTTCTTGCCCAGCGGGTGATTGATGCCGGTCTTGCCGCCGACCGAGGAATCGACCTGCGCAAGCAATGTGGTTGGAACCTGCACAAACGGTACACCGCGCATGTAGCTGGCAGCCGCAAACCCCGCCATATCGCCAACGACACCGCCACCCAGGGCGAAAACGATCGTCTTGCGGTCACAGTGATTCCCGAGCAAGGCGTCAAAAATCTGGTTCAAAGTTTGCCAGGTCTTATATTCCTCCCCGTCTGGCAGCACCACCGTGTGAATGGCGGCGAATTTCGAGTGCAAAGCCCGTTCCAAACGCTTGGCGTACAGCGGAGCTACCGTGGTGTTGGTCACGATCAGGACATGACTGGCGCCAGGCAATTGGGCGTAACTGTGCGGGTCATCGAAAAGCGCACTACCAATTGCAATGCCATAGCTGCGTTCCTGTAATTCAATGGGAACCGACTGGCTATTCATAGCTGCGAGTTTAGAGGCAACACACCGGCCAATTCCAGTTGCATCACAATCATGCTGACCAGAGTTGCCACCGATGGGCGTCCGGTTTCAACGACAAAATGCGCTGTCTCCCGGTAGAGCGGATCGCGCATTGTGTGCAGCTCGCGCAAACGATTCAGCGGATCCGAAACCTGTAGCAAAGGCCGGTTCACGTCATGACGTAAACGCCTGAACAACTCATCGGGAGAAGAATTGAGGTAGACCACCTGACAACACTGATGCAAGCACTGACGGTTGACCGGCCGCAATATGACACCACCGCCGGTCGACAGAACACCTGCGCCGCGCCGTGTCAGTTGCCCAATCACCGACTCTTCGACATCGCGAAACCGCTCTTCACCTTCGCGCTCGAAGTACTCACGTATGGAGCAACCCAGACGCTGCTCAATCACATGATCAGAATCAGAAAACGGAAGCTGCAGTCGCCTGGCAAGTTGACGCCCGACGGTTGATTTGCCAGAGCCGGGCAGGCCAATGAGAGATATCAATGGTCAAACACCCAACTCATGCAAGGTCACGGCGCAGCGAACGTATACGTCTTCGCACCGGCAGGCGTGGTAACAGTAATCCCAACCTGATCCCCGGCCACGCACTGCTTCAAATTCAGCGTCAATGTCAGGGGTTCGAGCGAATCGGGCACAGCGGTATGCGATTGACCAACAAGGGAACAAGTACCAAATATCGGCGTAGCAGAACCGTCCGTGGGCAGTTTTGGTGAGTTGTCCGAAACTCCTACTGCAATCGTACTGCCCGTTGGAACACTTCTTCCGTTCAAGTCCTGAATGGAGACCGTCAGCCCGGTTGCAACAATTGCGTTGTTCCACTGGGCATCGGGCGCGCTGGTCCAGACGGGGTTGTTGATAACGAGGTCGTCAGTGGAGAAAACGATCACCACTTGTCCACGCACGTCGGCCGCACCCCAAACTCCGTCACCCTGATTCGGCAGTGGAGTGGTTCCACCCGCTTCGGCCGCACGCGGAACGGCAAATTCGCCTGGTTGGTGCACATACATGGTTCCATCCCAGCTCGGAATCGTCGATGTTGTTCCATCAGCATTCAACTTGAAGGACCCAGGCGATACATTCGCAGTTGCGAAATCGTCTCGGTAGGCAGTTCCCAAGTCATTGTTGATCAAGCTGAAAGTATCTCCCGCGTCATATACGTTGTTGAAGTTCGTATCTGTGAAATCCTCTTCGCCGGCGGTGTAGGCCAAAATCGAGACATAGCCATTCTTGGTGCTACCCGCCGCAAACGGACGGGGATTCTGTGTACGAATGGTGACTGTGCATTGCGAGTCGCCCGGCACGGCGCCAGTGACGCAGGTTGGTGGAATCATGACCCCAGCCTTCGTAACAAAGTTAACCGCCGTACCATCAGGCACGGGGTTGCCTTGGCGATCGGCAAGGGACATGGTTATGGTCGTCGTTGCACCATCGAAATTGAATCCACGAATGGCGTGTTTGGCGGGAACCAGACTAACCCGTGACTGGACTGGGCGCCCTGAGGCAATTACGACCACCGATGAATCGGTTTGAATGAGTGCAGCTGTCCCGACGGTGGACTTAAGGGCCGCATTCACCAAAACATTGGTTGGCACGGTGCCAGAGAACACCGGCACGGAGACCTTGCCCAGGGAATCGGTCGTCAGGGTTACTGGCGCGACATTCCCCACTGTATTGAAAGTGGCCTTGGGAGTGCCCCCATTCAATGTCTTGAGAGAAACCAGTACATCCTGACCTGGCAAAGCCTCTCCTCGAACGTTAGACAGCAGAAACTGAACCATGGCCTGCGTAGCACCGCCCGAATTTGCGAGGTAAATCCGCGACTTGCTTGCATCAGTCGGAACAACGAAACTCAGGTTGGTCGCTGGGGCTGCGAGTACGCTAATGGACTTGCTTACCGTACTGGCACCGACTGCGCTCACCGATATGTCAACAGTTTTGCCGCCACAGCCTAGCGTACTGACAGCCGTTCCGGCTGCATCGGTCGCAGTGAAACTGGCGGTCGCTATGCCGCTGGTGTTCGTCGGCGCGGTCGCTGGCGATAATTGGCCACAACTGGAAGAAAAGCTGACCTGCACCGATGGTGCAACGTTGCTACCGAGCATGGCGGTCACCGAAATTTGCGTCGTGCCATAGGCGGCCAGCGTGCCAGTACCCACTTTAAAACTAAGGGGATCCAGCGTCAGGGTGGCCGCGCCGACCACGGCACCTACCGAGTAATCAACCGCACCTGTAACAACCGTCGTGATCGGAGTTCCCGATGTATTCGAACCCGAAATTGAAGCAGCGCCTGACAGCGTTCCGGCGCCGCCTACGGTGGCCGATGCTCTCGTCACTTTGATGGTTGCGACACCCGAAGAGTCGGTGAGTTGGGAACTCCCTTCCGGAAAAGTGATCTTGGTCAGATCACCCGTAATATCAATCCTCTTTTGAGATACCGCAGTTCCGTCGGAAAACTTCAGAATGGCCTTTAATGTCGTCAGCCCGGAAGATCCAATGGTATTGGTGACCGAATTGGCCGCGTCACGCAGTTCCAGTTGCAATATCGGCGGATCGACCCGCACTTGTAGAGCAGATGAAAATGCCTGACCATAGGGATCTGTGGCTTTGAATGTCAAAGACAGCGTCGCGGTACCAAACTCAAACAAATTTGCCCTTCCCACTCGTATTCTGACAATCCCATTGACATCGGATGTGGCGCTGGTTCCATTTGGAAAGACAAGAAGACTTGAACTCGGCCCAGTATCCAACGCTACAAGTTGGCTGGACACTGGCTTGCCGTCTTTCGTCGTCAACAAGCCGACGATTTCGGTACCGCCCGCAGCGGCAACGGATGAGACAACAGCACCGGAGGTCGCGTCTTTCAGTTGCGCGCTTAACAAAGTCTCAACCGGTGTGGCCGATGCAGTAACGCACACACCATTTTGCAAAACCTTCGGTGCCGAACATACAACCGTACCACCAGTCGGAGTCCCAGCACTACCACCGCCCCCGCCACATGCGGAAAGTACGCCAAAGATCAATAGAGCACAACTGTATTTCAATAAATGCATGGCCAGTTTCCTGCTGTTTCTGCGAGATCAGCGATCGCCGATTTTGTCCGAAATAATCCTGGGCGTAACAAAGACCAGAAGTTCCCGTTTCGAATTATTACGAAGCTTTGACTTGAATAAATTTCCAACCCATGGCAGATCTGCCAACACCGGTACACCGGTTTGATTGCTTGAATCTTCCAACTCGAACACACCGCCGATCAGGACGGTGCCGCCGTTCTCCACAAGAACCTGCGTAGTGACGTTCTTCACCTCCAGTACGGGTCCTGCATTCGACGTAAACGATGTGTTGATGGCATCCTTGTTGACGTCCAGGTCCATGATGATTGAACCTTCAGGCGTAATTTGAGGTGTGACCTCAAGTCTGAGCGCGGCGTCCTTGAAAGCTGTCGTACAGGTCTGCGTTCCACCTGTACCGCTGCAGGATTGATAGGGCACTTGCTGCCCCTGCTTGATGAACGCCTTTTTCCCATCGGAAGTGACTACTCTCGGACTCGAGACGATCTTGCCCTTGTTGTCGGCCTCCAATGCGGAAATCTCCAGATTCAGAAAACGATTCGCCAGATTGCTGAAGATGGACAGTGCAAAACTCGGTACCGGATTCGTCCCCAAATTTGCCGCGCTGGGTGCCGTCGCCGGCAAGGTTATAAAACTACCTGTCGTATTGACAGTTCCGCCGCCGCCACTTGCAGCTACGGCGTCCTGATAACTTGTGCCAAAGGCGATCCGGTTGCTGCCACCGTCTGACAGGGCGTAGCCACCGTCTCCGCCCTTGTTGGCTCGCAGGTCTGTCGCGCCAAACTTGACACCCAATGATCTTCCGAACGCTTCGTCAGCCGTTACGATTCGCACTTCAATCATGACCTGACGCACGGCCACATCGAGTTTCTGCAACAATTGCAGGACCTGCTCGAGTCGTGATGGAACGTCCGTCACAAACAACTGATTGGTTCGCGGATCGGCGGTCGCGCTGCCGCGGGCACTCAGGGTTCGCCCCGCACTCTTCTCACCACCGCCTGCACCGGTCAACTGCTTGGCAATGTCCTCGGCTTTGGCGTAGTTCATCTGGAAAGACTGGGTGCGAACCGGCTCCAGATTCAGGACAGCCGCCTTGGATTCGAGTTCGAGTTTTTCCTTGGCAATAATTTCATCCTTTGGAGCAATCCAGATGACGTTAGCGGTCTTGCGCATACCCAAGCCCTTGGCCTGCAAGATGATATCCAGCGCCTGATCCCATGGCACATCCTGCAAGCGCAAGGTGACGGCTCCAGTGACGGAGTCCGAGGTAATGATGTTGAAATTGGTGAAGTCGGCAATGACCTGCAACAAGGAACGAACTTCGATGTTCTGGAAATTGAGTGATAGCTTTTGCCCGTTGTAGCCCGGACCTTGCGTCAGCTTTGAAGGATCGATCTTCAGTGGTTTTACTTCCACTACGAATTGCTGGTCGCTCTGATAGGCACTGTGCACCCACAGCCCCTTGGGCTCAATCACCATGCGCACCCGATCCCCAACCTGGGAGGTCGTTACAGATTGCACCGGGGTGGCAAAATCCGTGACGTCGAGACGGCGACGCAAACCCTCTGGCAAGGTTGAATTCATGAATTCGACCACCAGAGTTTCACCCTGTTGCCTGATGTCAACACCCACCTGGTTGTTCGGCAAGTCCACCACTACACGACCCGAACCCTCGTCGCCGCGACGGAAATCAAGATCCTTCAGTGGCAAAGCGTCACGGCTGCGGTTTTCGGAAAAGACCGGTGCCGCACTGGCAGCGGGCGATGCAGACGCGACCGCCTCCAGCACGACCAGCAAAGATTTACCCTGCAACTGTGCCCTGTAAGGCGTGATTTGTTTCAAATTCAGTACTACACGCGTTCGATCGCCGGCTTGCACGACGTTGACTGACTTCAAATTTCCCTGATTCACTTCCACGGTCGAACGCCCCATGGCGTTCGAAATTCCTGGAAAATCAAGGGCAATCCGGGCTGGAGACTGAATGGAGAAACCTGTCGGGATCAACTCCATCTGCTGCGTCAGATCGATACGCACTACCTCAACGCCGCCTTGAATGGACGCCGACACTGCTTCGATAGCACCTTGCGCCTGCGCAATCAAAGTCGTCAACATGATCGTCGCCGCCAAAATGGCGCTACGCCACGTTCGACTGCCCAACCCACATTTCTGACTATTCATTTTGACCTCTCTTGCAACTGCAATGTAGCAGTGCGTTCAATCCATTCACCCGTCGCATCCTGCACTATTTCGCGCAGCGTTACTTCAGTCTCGGCAATCTTGCTGACTCGCCCGTAGTTCTGCCCCAGATAGTTGCCGGGTCGCACCTGATACAACAAATTTTCCACTTTGACCAAGGCGACCGGTTGACCTGTCTGAGTCATACTCCCAACGAGCGTCATAGCATCCAACGGAAATGACTCCAGGGCCTCCCGACGACGCGCCAACTCAGGCGCAATCAAGGCGCCATTGGCTGCCGCCTGTGTGGAGTCTCGTTTCAGCGCCTGTGTCAGTTTCTGATTGCTGAACGGTTCTATCGTCGCGACCTGGCTATAACTTTCCGGGATGAACTGCTTTGGCTCGGAAATTGGCGAAATCTTGGGCCGGATCTGGCTTTTTTGTTCCGCCATCCATTGGCGCAACTCGCTTTCGCTGGAGGCACCACAACCTGTCAGCGTCGCAACCAACACGGCGATTGCAATTTCGCGGAAACATTTCATTTGGCGGCCCCCTTGGGCACTGCCGCCTTGCGTTGCGTGGCAACCTCATCGGCATCGAGGTAGCGGAAAGTCTTGGCCGTCGCATCCATGGTCAAAGACCCGTCTTTGCCCGGAACAATGGTCAGGTTATTGAGTGTCACTATGCGCGAAAGGTTCGCGATGTCCGAAGCAAAAGCCCCAATGTCGTGATAGCGACCGGTGACCCGCAGCGCAATCGGCAACTCCGCGTAATAGTCTTTGACTGCCACTTGCCCGGGTCGGAACAAATCGAACTGCAGACTGCGTCCCAAACCAGCCTGATTAATGTCGGACAGGAGTGCATCCATCTCGGCTTTGCTCGGCAACTGCTTCTCCAGTTGCGTAACGTACTGCTGCACCTGCTCCCGCTGTTTCTTCAACGCTTCGAGATTGATCGCCTTGCCCAGTTTGACGCGGTACTCCTCACGCAACTTGACTTCCCTGGTCTGCTCCGCCTCCAGGTCAAGCTGCGAAGAATTCAGCCAGAGGAACCAAAGCACACCCACAAACAACGCAGCCACACCCACGAACAACGCGTTGCGCGGTAGCGTCGGCCAATTGGACGGATCCTTCGGGTCGAGTCCCTGAAACTGAGACAACAGTTTGCCCCACATTGCAGGAAGGTCTGATTTCAACGAAAACTTGGCGGCCATAGCGTTGGGCTCCTACTTCTTCACAGGAGTTGAGGCCGCATTCTGTGCCGCAGTAACGGCAACAGCAACACGCTGTTGTTCTGCTTCGCCGGCACGGGTCAAACGAACACGAATCGTGAAATTGGCGATCCGCCGCTGGTCACGCGCCGTCAACGCCACTGCACCCGAGACAATTTCGACCAACTCGGGTCTGGAAAACCAGGGTGTGTTGTTGCCCAGATTTCTCAACAGTTCCGACACCCTTTCGTTCGACTGGGCAACGCCTTGCAGGGTGACATTCTGACTGTCCTGGCGCATGCTGGCTATGTACACACCATCCGGCAGTTGCTTGACCAACTCCGTCAGCAGGTGGACCGGCATATTTCGATCCGCCTGCAAGTCTTCGACGGCCTGTTGGCGAGCACGCAAAGCAGTTATCTCGGTCTCAAGACCCGCGATATCCTTGATTTGCGCATCAAAGCGTTTGATCTCTGCCTGCAACACCTGATTCTTCGACTGTTGTCCGGATATTTGGGCTTGAAACCACAGAAAAATCATGCCCGCGAGCAAGCCGCCCATCAGGGCAGAAAATCCCAAACTGACGTTGAAAATATCCTGGCGCCTCTTGCGCGCCGCCTCTCTGTGCGGAAGCAGATTGATCAGGATCACTGAATAAACCTCCGCAACGCCAATCCACACGAAGTCAGATACGACGGCGCCTCGCGCGTCATTTTCTTCAAACGCACATCACTGCCAATTTCCATTCCCTCAAATGGGTTGACCAGCGTACACGCAAAAGAAGTATGTTCCGTCACTGCCGCTGTTAGGCCGGGCAGCGCTGCGGAACCTCCGGCCAGCATCACGCAATCAACCTTGTTGTGTGGCGTGCTGGTAAAGAAAAATTGAAGGGCACGACCGATTTCATGCACCATGCTTTCAACAAACGGACGCAGGACACTGGATTCATAGTCTTCAGGCAATTCGCCACTGCGTTTCTTGGTTTCAGCCTCTTCCAGAGAAAAACCATACTGACGCACAATCAGTTGCGTTAACTGAGCGCCACCGAAAGCCTGATCCCTGTCGTACAAGACCTCGTCATTGCGTATGACCTGCATACTGGTAGTGAGTGCGCCCACCTCAAACAACGCAACAATCGCGCCGGCACCCTGGTCGGGCATACGCTCGATCAGTCGATTCGTCGCTAGCCTCGACGCATACGACTCAACGTCAACAATAACCGGCTTCAGACCAGCCGCTTCAGCCAGCCCCTGTATATCCTGGACCTTCTCCTTGCGAGAGGCGGCAATCAGTACTTCAATGTCGCCAGCCGAAGTTGCACTCGGGCCAACAACACAGAAATCAAGACTGACTTCGTCCAACGGAAACGGAATGTATTGATTGGCCTCAATCTCAACCTGTATTTCCAGTTCCTGGTCCGACATTCCACCGGGCAAGACAATTTTTTTGGTGATAACAGCCGAGGGAGGCAGGGCCATCGCAACATTCTTGGTTTTGGTGCCACTTTTCTTGACCAGACGACGTACCGCCTCGGCCACTTCATCAAACTTTTCAATGTTTCCGTCTGTGATCCAGCCGCGCTCAAGCGGCTCGATCGCACAACGTTCGAGCATCAGATTTCCGGACTTATCCTGTCCCAGTTCAACCAGTTTGACACTGGAAGAACTGATGTCCAGACCAAGCATGGGTGCGGGTTGACGACTAAACAAAGATCCCAAAGAGATCAAAACTATCCCCTGAAACGGGCCAATCGTGGATTGGCAAAACTTGAGAATTCACTTGAATGCTAGCAGCAAGCGTATTGTCAGGCAAAGACTATTTCACTATTTGGAAGTTTTCAACGTTGCCAAAAGTAGACGATCGGTGTCTGAATGTTACAGGTAGCGACTCGCCAAATGGCGAACAGGAACGCAGACGCAAGAATATTGGATACTACCGCGCCAAACTGCAATAACATCATTGTTGCAATGACAATGCGCGATTACTGAATTCCTATGCCTTCCAAACCACCGCCCGGCGACATCAGTCCAGCCCCAAGTTCAACTCGCTCAAACAGGAGGAGTTGGCCATGGCGCGTCGCTTTGTGGGGCGGCGGTGCGCTGCTCGCCGCAATCCTGTCGCTACTGATCGTCATTGCCATTGCGCTGGCAGTTGCGTTCCCGAATTTGCCTGACATTTCGGATCTGTCCGACTACCGTCCGAAGCTGCCACTGCGCGTTTTTTCAGCTGAAGGAGTCCTTATTGGGGAGTTTGGCGAAGAGCGTCGACACCTGACACCCATCGCTGAAATACCCAAAGTCATGACGGATGCCGTTCTGGCCATCGAAGACGCCCGGTTTTACGAGCATGGGGGCATAGACTACCGGGGCATGCTACGCGCCGGATTGGCCAACCTGGGACATTTCAAGAGTCAGGGTGCATCGACCATCACGATGCAGGTGGCGCGAAATGTCTATTTGTCGTCAGAGAAGACCTACACGCGAAAGATTTACGAGGTCCTGCTGACCTTCAAGCTTGAACATCTCCTGACCAAGAACCAGATTCTGGAAATCTACATGAACCAGATCTTTCTGGGCAACCGCTCTTACGGATTTGCTGCAGCAGCCGAAGCCTATTTTGACAAGCCGTTGAAAAACGTCTCCATTGCAGAAGCGGCCATGCTGGCTGGGCTACCGAAGGCGCCGTCTGCGTACAACCCGATAAGCAATCCCAAGCGAGCACGCTCACGCCAGTTGCACATCATTGAACGCATGCAGGAAAACGGCTTCATCACAGCGCAACAGGCTGCTACGGCAAAGAGCGAAGAGTTGAAGGTCAGGTCTAGCTCCGACAATCCCAAGGTACACGCCGAGTACGTCGCCGAAACCGTGCGCCAGTTGATGTTCACACAGTATGGCGAGGAGACATACACGCGCGGCCTGAACGTTTACACCACGGTACGGGCAGCAGACCAGGAAGTAGCGTACAAGGCTCTGCGGCGCGGGCTGATGGACTTCGAGCGCCGACAAATTTACCGCGGGCCTGAAAGGTTTGTGGTGCTGCCAACCGATCCAAAGGAGCTTGATGACGCGATTGATGACGCGCTGGAAGATCACCCCGACAACGGAGACATCCTGGCCGCGATGGTCCTTGAAGTCGACAACCGGCACATCAGGGCGATCCGGCAAACCGGCGAGTTGGTAGACATCGTCGGTGAAGGCTTGAAGCCGGCGCAGTCCGGTCTATCTGACAGGGCAGCACCCAACATCAGGATTCGCCGGGGCGCCGTGATTCGCGTCAGCAAGACGCCAAAAAACACCTGGGAAATTACGCAGTTGCCGGAAGTTGAGGGCGCTTTTGTGGCGCTTGATCCGCGCGACGGCTCCATCAAGGCGCTGGTCGGTGGATTTGATTTTGAAAAGAACAAGTTCAACCACGTGACTCAAGCCTGGCGCCAGCCCGGCTCGAGCTTCAAGCCCTTCATCTATTCAGCGGCGCTGGAAAAGGGCTTTACGCCAGCCACCGTGATCAACGATGCGCCGCTCTTTTTCGACGCTGGCGTAACCGGTGGCCAACCCTGGGAGCCCAAGAACTATGACGGAAAATTTGAAGGACCAATGACCTTGCGCCAGGGTCTGGCAAAGTCCAAGAACATGATCTCCATTCGCATCCTGCAGGCGATTGGCCCGCAAAACGCCCAGGAATGGATTACGCGCTTTGGTTTCGATGAAGACAAACACCCTGCTTACCTGACCATGGCGCTGGGTGCGGGTTCGGTGACGCCGATGCAGATGGTTTCGGCCTACTCGGTATTTGCCAATGGCGGCTACCGCATCAACCCCTGGCTGATCGCCAAAGTGACGGAGCAAAAAGGAAAACTCTTTATTGAGACAAAACCCCCAGTCCTTGACGAGTCAATGCGTGTCATTGATGCACGCAACGCCTTCATGATGGAGAGTCTGTTGCAGACAGTCACCCGCTCTGGCACGGCGGCCTTGGCGCAGGCAACGCTGAAACGACCCGATCTGTATGGCAAAACCGGTACCACGAACGACTCGATGGACGCCTGGTTTGCGGGTTTTCAGCCAACCCTGACGGCAGTCACGTGGATTGGCTATGACACACCGCGCAAACTCGGTGACCGCGAAACCGGCGGTGGCTTGAGCCTTCCGGTCTGGATCAGGTTCATGGAACACGCTTTGAAAGACACGCCGGTTATGGAGCCTGATGCGCCAGAAGGCGTGATCCACTCAGGCGGCGAGTGGTTTTACGACGAATACGTCAAAGGTGCCGGTGTCGGCAGTCTGGGACTCAATGACAAACCCGGAACGGCGTCGGGTGTGTTGCCGCTCCCGCCCGCCGACGAAAAGAAAAGAATCCTGGATCTGTTCAAAAACTGAGCGGGCAAGCGGCCTGCTCGCTCGCAAAACGCGACAGGCTGGCAAAAAACTCGCCTTGCCCTTTGCTGTCTCTCCACTTCTGACCGTCAAATTTGAAGTGATAGCCACCTGACTTCGCGGCCAACCAGACCTCGTGCAGCGGCTTTTGCAAATTGATCACAATCTGGCTGGTGTTTGAAAAGACCAGTGTCACCATGGCGCCGACGCGCTGATTGTCAATGTCGGCCAGGTTCTGGTCGTTGATCCGGTCACAGCTGGCCTCGACAGATCGCAGAAGATTTTCAGCCAGGTCCAGAAATTCAGAGTCGGTCATTACAATTTCACCATGTTGAGTTGCCGTCAAATTCTAGTCAGTACGCTTGTCCTTGGCCTCGGTGTGGCAACCCTGTCGGCCTGCGGCCAGCAAGGGGCTCTGTATCTGCCACGCGAGCCCGATGCCGCAAAGCGCTCGCCCGCGCCTGCCGACAGCCCCGCCAAGACGCCAGTCACTGGCGCGAACCCTGCCCCGCCATGATGACCCAAGACCTGCCCGGCCAGCCCCATCTTGCCTACCGCGACCAAGACCTGTTCTCGGAGGACGTCAATCTGCATGAACTGGCCAGACAGCATGGGACACCTCTGTTCGTCTATTCCAAGGCCGCGATGCTCGCCGCACTCGACGCATATCAGCGCGGCTTTGCCGGGCGCAAAGTGCAGATCTGTTACGCCATGAAGGCCAATCCTGCGCTGGGCGTGATTCAAGTCTTTGTGCAGGCTGGTTGCGGTTTTGACATTGTCTCCGGTGGTGAAATGCAGCGTGTGCTGGCCGCAGGTGGCAGGGCGGACAAGATCATTTTTTCGGGCGTCGGCAAGACCAGGGCGGAAATGAAGCAAGCGCTCGACGTCGGTATTGCATGCTTCAATGTCGAGAGCGAAGAAGAGCTGGAAGTCCTGAGCGAGGTGGCCGTCCAGATGGGCCTGCGTGCACCGGTCAGCATTCGCGTCAATCCCAATGTCGATCCCAAGACCCATCCCTACATCTCGACCGGCCTGAAGGACAGCAAGTTTGGTGTGGCCCACGAACGGGTCTTGCGAACCTACCAGCGCGCCGCCGCGCTGCCCGGCATCAGTGTGAAGGGTATCGACTGCCATATTGGTTCCCAGATCACTCAGGAAGCACCCTACCTCGATGCAGTCGAGCGCATGCTGGATCTGGTTCAGGCGATCGAAGCCGCCGGCATTCCCATTGCCCACATCGATTTTGGTGGTGGGCTGGGTATCAACTACAAGGGCGACACGCCGCCGCCTGCCGATCAACTTTGGCAGAAGCTGTTAGCAATCCTTGATGCGCGGGGTTTCGGCGAGCGCCAGCTGATGATAGAGCCGGGTCGCTCGCTGGTTGGCAATGCGGGCGTCTGCCTGACGGAAGTGCTTTACCTCAAACCCGGAGAGCAGAAGAACTTCTGCATCGTCGACGCAGCCATGAACGACTTGCCGCGTCCCGCCATGTATCAGGCGTACCACCAGATCGTGCCACTGCAGACGCGAACCCAGGCCCCGGAGATCTGGGAGGTGGTCGGCCCGATCTGTGAAAGCGGCGACTGGATCGGGCATGACCGTGCCCTGGCAGTGAAGTCAGGCGATCTGCTCGCCGTTCTGTCTGCGGGTGCCTATTGCATGAGCATGGCCAGCAACTACAACTCGCGCGGTCGAGCGCCGGAGGTTCTGGTAGACGGCAGCCAGTCTCATCTGATCCGGCGACGCGAGGCCATCGAGGACCAGATACGCAACGAGTCTTTGCCATAACCAACCGAGCACAATCCCAATGATGAAACGGCGCACGCTGCTGCAAGTCGTGCCAGCTCTGGTCATTGCACCTGAACTGGCGCAGTCGCAAACCACCTACCCAGCCAAGCCGATTCGCTACATCGTGCCAGTGGCGGCTGGTGGGGGCAGCGACATGGTCGGGCGCACCGTGACCGAGCGCTGGGGCCAGCAGCTCAGGCAGAGCTTCATGGTCGACAACCAGGGGGGCGGCGGTGGCGTCATCGCCTGCCAGGCCACCGCGCGTGCGCCAGCCGATGGATACACACTGATGCAGGGCTACGTCGCCACGCACGGCACCAGCCCGGCCACGCGCAAACTTCCCTATGACCCGGTTAGAGACTTCAGCGCCGTGGGCATGATCGGTGCCACGCCCAACGTGCTGGTCGTCAACGCTGCCCTGCCGGTCAAGACGGTCAAGGAATTCCTCGAATACGTCAGAAAGAACCCGGGTCGCATCAGTTACGGCTCGGCCGGTCAAGGCTCACTCACACATCTGACCATGGAATTGTTCAAACAACAGATCCAGTCCTTCATGGTCCACATTCCCTATCGTGGCATCTCGCCCGCCTTCACCGACCTGATAGGCGGGCAGACACAGGCCATGTTCCCCGGACTCGCGGCGGCCATTCCCCATATACGCAGCGGTCGGGTGCGCCCGCTGGCTGTGACGGGCCTGCAGCGCCATCCGCAGTTCAAGGATCTGCCAACCCTTGATGAGTCTGGCTTCAAGGGCTTTGATGCGCAGCAATGGTATGGCGTCGTCGGACCCGCCGGCATGCCTGCTCCCATCGTGCGCCTGCTCAATGAAACACTGGCACTGGTGCTGCGCTCACCGGAGCTGCGCGAAAAGCTGTCAGTCGAAGCCATTGAGACCCAAGTGATGTCATCAGAGCAATTTGCCGCCTTTGTCAAGACCGATATCGAGCGCTGGACACAGCTGGCCAGGGACCGCAAGATCCAACTCGACAACTGACGCGTCGAGCGTGTCACCCCTAATTTTTCAAGAAGAAGCCGATGGCCCGCAACACCCAGGTCAGTGCCGACCTCAACGCCCCCCCTGTTACCCAACTGCTGGCACGGTTTGTCGCGACGCATCCCGGCTACCTGGCCGGCGGCTGGACCGCCGCAGTAGACCACGAGGCGCATCGAACATTCACGAACTGGCTGGGCTGCGCCGTCGGCGCAGCACGACACGAGGCGGCCACGGCAGCGCTGGCTGCCGTGGCCCTTCTGCAGCCTGCCGCACAAGCGAGTGTGCTCGGGCGCCCGGAAAAAATTGATATGGCAAGCGCTGCACTGATCAATGGCATCAGTTCACATACTTTCGACTTTGACGACACCCATCTGAAAACCATCATCCATCCGGCCGGGCCAGTCGCCTCAGCGTTGCTGGCTCTGGCAGAACACACCGACGCCAGCGGGCGCGATCTGATCGACGCACTGGTGTTGGGCATTGATGTTTCCTGCCGTGTCGGTAACGCCATGTACCCCGATCACTATGATCGCGGCTGGCACATTACGGGTTCCACTGGCACCCTTGGCGCCGCCGCCGCGTGCGCGCGACTGCTCAAACTCGACGCGCAGCAGACCGCGATGGCCTTGGGCATCGCCGCCTCGCAGCCAGTTGGGATGCGCGAGCAATTTGGCACGATGACCAAACCTTTTCATCCTGGCGCAGCGGCGCGTGCCGGCCTGATGTCGGCTCTGCTGGCGAGCCAGGGTTTCACCGCCAGTTCCAGGGCTCTGGAGGCAGCGCGCGGCATGATGCAGACCGTTTCCAACAAGAACGACTGGGACGAGATCACCCGGGAACTGGGCCAGCGTTTTGAGATCTCCTTCAACAGCTACAAACCCTTCGCCTGCGGTATTGTGATTCACCCCAGCATTGACGCTTGCGCCCAGTTACGAGCTCAGGGTGTAAAGCCAGAAGACGTCCAAAGCATCGAACTTCGGGTGCACTCTCTGGTGCTTGAACTCACTGGCAAGAAGGAGCCGCAGGACGGGCTGCAGGCCAAGTTCAGCGTCTATCATGGCTGCGCGGCTGGGCTGACTTTTGGTCGCGCTGGCGAGGACGAGTTTTCCGACGCCATCGTGAATCGCCCGGACATGCTGGCGTTGCGCCGCAAGGTCGTCGCCACCGTGGACGATTCGATTGGGGAGGCCAGCGCGGACCTGACGGCAGTTTTGCATGACGGCAGGCGCGTGCATGTGTCTGTCGAGCACGCCATTGGCTCATTGCAAAAGCCGATGACCGACGCCATGCTGGAAACCAAGTTTCATGGCCTGACCGATCCGGTGCTGGGTTTGGAGCAGAGCAACGCACTGATGCAGGCCTGCTGGAAGGTGGGCGAGGCAACCAATGTTCGGGGACTCACTGCGCTGACCTGCGCTGGTTAGACTGGTCTCTTCTTCACTCGATACCACCAGCGCCACAGCAGCAGCGAACCCAGAATAGCTGCATAGACATACACTTCAGCGAAATTATTCTTGCCCGCGCGCATCCAGAAGAAGTGCAGAATGGTCAAGCCTGCCACCAAATAGACCAGCCGATGCAGTCGCTGCCAGCGTTTGGCGCCCAACAGCTTGATGGCACGGTTGAAGGACGTCAGTGCCAGCGCTGTCAGCAACACAAAACCCGAAAATCCAATCAGTATGAAGGGACGTTTGGCAATATCCTTGGCAATGTCGTCGAGTTCAAAACCCATGTCAAACCAGCTGTAGCTCAGCAAGTGCAGCACGGCGTAGAAATAGACAAACAGGCCCAGCATGCGTCGAAAGCGCGCAAGCGCTGACTTGCCAGAGATGACGCGCGTGGGCGTCACCGCCAGCACAAGACAAAGAAAGCGCAAGGTCCAGTCGCCCAGGGCGCGCAGCAAGAACTCTGCCGGGTTGGCGCCGAGCTGGTTGGTCAGTATTGCAAGCAACAGCCAGAAGAACGGCAGCAGCGCCAGACCAAAAACTACTGTCTTGGCGAAGCGGTGCAACAACAGTGCATTGAAGGATCGCAACTTCAATAGTTCTTCTTTAAGTCCATCCCTGCGTACAACTGCCCGACTTGTGCCTCATAGCCGTTGAACATCAGCGTCTTGCGCTTTCTGCTCAGCAGACCATCTTCACCGATTCGCCGTTCGCTGGCCTGGCTCCAACGCGGGTGATCGACATTGGGGTTGACGTTGGAATAGAACCCGTACTCGTTGGATGCAGCCTTGTTCCACGCGGTGCCTGGTTGCTTCTCTGTAAAGCGGATTTTCACCAGACTCTTCGCACTCTTGAAACCATACTTCCAGGGCACCACGAGCCGCACCGGCGCCCCGTTCTGCTTGGGCAGCACTTCACCGTACATGCCAAACGTCAGCAGCGTCAGGGGATGCATCGCTTCGTCCATGCGCAGGCCTTCTGCGTAGGGCCAGTCCAGTACACGAGTGCCGACAAAAGGCATGGTCTTGGGATCTGCCAGCGTCACAAACTCGACAAATTTGGCACTACCCAGCGGCTCCACGCGCTTGATCAGTTCGCTCAGCGAATAGCCAATCCAGGGAATTACCATGGACCACCCTTCAACGCAGCGCAGGCGGTAGATCCGCTCCTCCTGGACACTGAGCTTGAGCAGGTCTTCCAGGTGATAACGGGCGGGCTTCCTGATCAGCCCCTCCACCTCGATCGACCATGGGTTTGTCTGAAGGCTCTGGGCGCTGGACGCCGGATCCGCCTTGTCGGTACCGAACTCATAGAAATTGTTGTAGCTGCTGGCGTCCTTGTAATCGGTCAGTTTCTCCATCGTGACGGCGCCTGCCAGACCAGATTTGACGCCTGACAACGCGGCCAACTTGCCGGGCCGCACACCAGCAACTTGCGCCAGGGCATCACGCGACGACCACGAAGCCAGCGCCGCACCGGCCGCGCCAGCGGCCATCAGTTTGATCAGCTCACGCCGCCCTTCATAGACGCGTCTGGAGGTGATTTCACTGGGGATCGGGTGGTAAAAGCCATCGCGGCTCGAGTTATTGGGCATGCTGGAGTCCGCGCTGCAAAAGGAGTCAACGGACGGGGCCGATTCTTACCCGAACCGTTTACCCACTTTGCCATCAGGGACGAAGTAGTCGCCCTTGCGACAAAATGTTCAGGTCTCCGGTCGGCGCTTAGCGCAAACCAGCCACGTAGTCTGCGAGCGCCCTGATTTCGCGGTCGTTCAGTTTGGCTGCCACCTGGGTCATCTGCAGACTGTTGCCACGCACACCGTCACGAAACGCAGTCAATTGCGCCACCGCATATTCTGCGTGTTGACCGCTCAAGCGCGGGAACTGGGCCGGGATGCCAGCTCCATTCGGGCTATGGCAACCTGCGCAAGCGGGAACCTGACGATCCGCAATACCGCCACGGTAGATGCGCTCTCCGAGCATCACCAGTTCCTTGTCTTTGGCGACACTTGGGGTCGCCTTCTTCGAGCTGACCCAATAGGCAACGTTCTTCATGTCAGAGTCGGACAGCGTCGTAGCCATTCCGAGCATGATCGGATTGGCACGCTTGCCGGCTTTGAATTCCTGCAGTTGCTTGATCAAATACTGCGGATGCTGCTGCGCCAACTTGGGATTGACGGGAATAAGCGAGTTGCCGTCGGGCGCGTGACAGGCAGCGCAGACCGCCATGAAACTGGCCTCGCCCTTTGCCAGATCAGGCTTGTCCGCGCTGGACGGCGCAGCGGCGGGCACGGCTGCAGGCTTGGCCTCCTGCGAGAACGCGAAAAAAGCGGGAACCGCCAGGAAGGCAGCGATCAGGAGATGGGCGAACAACTTCATAGGACAGGAGCGTATCAGGTGAGCGAAACTGGCTGATTCTACAATGCGCCGAGGGGATACCCCCCTTCACGCACAATGACCAACAACTCAAACACATCGCCGGCCAGCCTGGCTTCAGGCTGGCTACACACGGCGAAATTTCTCACGACCGCGCCCGAATTGCACTTTCTGCCGGCGCTTGACGTTCCGGAGTTTGCTTTTGTTGGCCGCTCGAACGCGGGCAAATCCACCTGCATCAATACGCTGACACAACAAAAACAGCTGGCTTTTGCCTCCAGGAAGCCGGGCCGCACCCAGCACATCAATCTGTTCGCGCTGGGCAAGCAGGGCATAACCGATGCAGTGCTGACCGACCTGCCAGGCTATGGCTACGCCGCGGTGCCAAGGCAGGACAAGATCCGCTGGCAGCAGGTGATGGCGAACTATCTGGTCACAAGAGAAAACCTGAAGGGCATCGTCCTGATGTGCGACCCGCGCCACGGACTGACCGAACTCGATGAAATTCTGCTCGACATCATCCGCCCCAGAGTAGCGGACGGCCTGAAATTCCTGGTGATCCTGACCAAGGCCGACAAACTCACGCGCGTTGAGCAAAACAAGGCACTGTCGATCATGAAGCTGCAAGCTGGCGGCGGTGAAGTGCGACTGTTTTCGGCCACCAAGCGCCAGGGAATCGACGATGTCGGCCTGCTCCTGTGGCAATGGGCGCATCCCGCGCCAGCCCTGCCCGCAGCATGATCGACAAGTTTTCGCTGAGCCTGCCACACGGCATCACCCTGAGTTGTCGCGCCAGTGGTGAAAAGGGCCAGCCGGTTCTGCTGTTCCTGCACGGATTTCCTGAAGCGGCTTTTATCTGGGACGTTCAGCTGGAATATTTCTCCCGGCCACAGAATGGTGGCTACCGCTGTGTGGCGCCAAACCTGCGCGGCTTTGAACACTCCAGCGCACCAATGGATGTGAGCGCCTACCGTCCCAAGCATCTGGTACAGGACATTGTCGAGTTGATTGCGATCGAAACCGAAACCCAAGGTGGCCATCTTGCTGCCCTGGTAGCCCACGATTGGGGCGGTGCCGTCGCGTGGAATCTGGCCAATCAACTGCCGCAGTTGGCGCAACGACTGGTGATCATCAACTCACCACACCCCGGTACCTTCCTGCGTGAACTGAAATCCAGCCCGGCGCAGCAAGCAGCCAGCGCCTACATGAATTTTCTGATTCGGCCAGACGCCGAGCAGTTGTTGGCGCGGGACGACTATCGGCGACTCTGGGAGTTTCTAACACACGGAAAAACAGGTTTCGAGACACCGGCTTGGCTCACCGACGATGTCATGGCCCAGTACCGGGAAGTCTGGAATTGTGGCCTGTGTGGGGGCTGCAATCTTTACCGCGTCTCACCGCTGCGTCCGGCGCGACCCGAGGACCCCGCTGCCGCAGCGGTCGAACTGCCGCGCAACATGCTCACGATCAGCCTGCCAACCCTGGTGATCTGGGCACTCGACGACATTGCGCTGCCACCCGCCCTGCTCGAAGGCCTGGCTGACTACATCGACGACCTGACCATTCGCACCGTAGCGGATGCATCCCACTGGATCGTGCATGAGAAGCCGCAACAGGTGGCCGAGTTGATCGCTTCGTTCCTGGGCTGATTTACAAACTTTTTCTAGTACACGCCAGCCTCACCAGGCGGCCGATCCTTGAAGCGTCTGTGAACCCAGAAATACTGGTCAGGCATGGTGTCGATGAAGGCCTGCAGCCGCAGGTTCATGAGCGCAGTGTCGGCCACCGGATCAGCGCCGGGAAAGTCGGCCCAGGCCGGCAGGATCTGCACCTCGTAGCCGTGGCGTGTCATCCGTGTCAGCACTGGAACCACCTTGGCCCTGCCCAGTTTGGCAAATCGTGACAGCGACGGTACCGTCGCAGCAGACACACCATAAAACGGCACCCAGACCGACTCTTCCGGTCCAAAATTCATGTCAGGTAGCAGATAGAGTGGGTCCCCGGCACGCAGCGCTGCCACGATGGACTTGACGCCTTCGACGCGACCAAACAGCCGGGACGCGCCAAAACGCTTGCGCCCGGACAGAATCCAGGAATCAAGCACCTTGTTGGATTGATCGGTGTAGATGGTCGTGAAGTGTCGCGACACTTGCCCGGTCAGTGCGGTCCAACCGGCGTCCATTCCAACAAAGTGCGGCGCGAAGATGACGGTTGGTTGATCGCCCTGCAATTCATGAATGGCACCCGACAAAATCAGACGCTGCCTGACCAGCTTCGCCGATCCGTGCCAGAGCCAGCCCCGATCCAGCCAGGCTTGGGCAAAATGAACAAAGGTCCAAAACGTCACGACTCGAGTCCGCTGTGCTGACCAGTCCGGAAAGCACAGGCGCAGGTTCGTATGGGCCACCCTGCGTCTGGCTTTTACAAGCACATAGAGCAGCGCGCCCAGCAAACACCCAAGAGCCCGTATCCAGCTGAGCGGCAGTATCGCCAGGAAGTGCATCACGCCGATGCCAAACCGACTCCACACACTGCTCAGCATCAGAGTTCCTGACGCGGTTGCTTGTAACGCGCGTAGCCCCACAGGTATTGCTGTGGACAAAGCCGGATCATTCTTTCCATTTCCCTGTTGACGTGTTCCGCGGCCTGATCCGCAGCCGCTGGTAAACCGGCAGCCAGTGGCTCAAAATGTACCCGATAGCCGCGACCCCAGGAAAGACGCTCGCCCCATGTCAAAACAATGGCCGCGCCGGTTTGCTGAGCCAATCGTGCCGACAGGGTCATGGTGTAGGCATCGCGACCAAGAAAGGGAACCCACACACCCAAGCCCTTGGGTGGCACCTGATCCGGCAGCAGTCCCACACACTCTCCCCTCTTGAGTGCCTTGATCATTTGCTTGACGCCAGCCAGCGTCGTTGGCGTCGTCTGCAGGCCGGGGCGATTACGGGCATTGGTGACCAGAGAGCGCAACCAGTGCTGACGCGGTGGACGAAATAGAACCGTTATCGGATATTGCGTCTGCCCATAGCGTCGCGCATAAGCTTGTGCCGTGATTTCGAAGCATCCCAGATGTGGCGTCAGGAACACGACTCCCCTGCCCCTGGCGAGCGCTGCATCCACATGCTGCGCCCCTTCCCACAGGACCCTCACAGGCCGTCCAAACCACAGGCGGGGCAGTTCCGCGACCAGTTTGCCGGCTTCACCGACGGCACCCAGCCAATACCGCCATCCGATACCGGCTTGGCGCGTGTTGGCCAAAAAGCGCCGGCGGTAGACGCCCGATGCAATAAACACCAGCCAGCCCGCGGTCCAACCAAGGGCGTGCGCGAGCGCCAGGGGCATGAAAGAGAAGACTTTGAAAAAAAAGGCCATCACTCGGATAAAATCTGCTGGTCGCTGAGTTATGGAACTACTTGCAGGGCGACACACAATGGCCGGTTTGCTGCAAACTGCCATTGTGCCTTGTCAACTTTGACAATTCTGCTAAAGCGTTCGCTAAAAGCCTCCAAGCCAAAGCAACGCGAACTTGTTGTTAACTTTTTTTGGGAGCTGATACCTTGGCGAACGATTTTCTCTTTACTTCCGAGTCTGTTTCTGAAGGCCACCCTGACAAGGTCGCTGACCAGATCTCGGATGCCATTCTGGATGCCATCTTCACGCAGGACCCCAAATCCCGCGTGGCAGCCGAGACCCTGTGCAACACCGGCTTGGTCGTGTTGGCCGGTGAGATCACCACCAACGCCCATGTGGATTACATCCAGGTGGCGCGAAACACCTTGAAGCGCATCGGCTACGACAACACCGACTACGGCATCGACTACCGCGGTTGCGCCGTACTCGTGGCCTACGACAAGCAGAGCAACGACATCGCCCAGGGTGTGGATCACGCATCCGATGATCACCTGAACACAGGCGCCGGGGATCAGGGTCTGATGTTCGGCTACGCCTGCAATGAAACGCCTGAGTTGATGCCGGCTCCGATCTATTACGCGCATCGATTGGTGGAACGCCAGGCACAATTGCGCAAGGACGGTCGCCTGCCTTTCCTGCGCCCGGATGCCAAGAGCCAGGTCACGATGCGCTATGTGGATGGCAAGCCGCACTCCATCGACACCGTTGTGCTGTCAAGCCAGCACGCGCCCGAGATGAGCCTGGGCGAGCGTATGACCGATGCTTTCTACGAAGCAGTACGTGAAGAAATCATCAAGCCGGTGCTACCAAAGGAGTGGCTGACCGCAGACACCAAATACCTGATCAACCCGACCGGTCGCTTTGTCACTGGCGGCCCGCAAGGAGACTGCGGCTTGACCGGGCGCAAGATCATCGTCGACACCTATGGTGGTGCCTGCCCGCACGGCGGCGGCGCCTTCAGCGGCAAAGACCCGACGAAAGTGGACCGCTCGGCCGCCTATGCTGCACGCTATGTGGCCAAGAACATCGTGGCGGCTGGCCTGGCGCGGCAGTGCCAGATTCAGGTGGCTTATGCCATTGGGGTGGCCAGGCCGATGAACGTGACGGTCTATACCGAGGGTACGGGTGTCATCTCTGACGAGAAGATTGCAGCGTTAGTCCATGACCACTTCGATTTGCGCCCGCGCGGCATCATTCAGATGCTTGACTTGCTGCGTCCGATCTATGAGAAGACGGCCGCTTACGGTCACTTTGGTCGTGAAGAACCCGAGTTCACTTGGGAGCGCACGGACAAAGCCCAGGCGCTGCGAGCAGCGGCGGGACTGTAGACAAGTGGCGGCATGAAACTGCAGACACAACGCTGGATTGACCGCTGGCTGGGCCAGCTCTTGTGCTCTGTGGTTTCACTCTGGGTCTGGCTGCTGGCGTCAAAGAAGGCAGCGCAGCAGTTGAGCGCCAAGCCCGGTCACATCCTGATTATTCTGCTGTCCGAGATGGGCAGCGTGGTGCTGGCCGGCCCGATGTTCGCAGCCTTGCGCCAGCGCTTTCCCGATGCCACCCTGCATGTATTGCAGTTGAAAAAGAATCAGGAAGTCTCCTTGCTGCTGGGGCTGGCCCGCCCCGACCATCTGCACGCACTCGACGACAGTTCCGGCTTGGCGCTGCTGGGCGACATCTGGCGCGTCAGCCGTGCCCTGCGCCACTTGCCGCTGGACGCCGTCATTGATTGCGAGTTGTTCTCCCGGATCAGCGCCCTCATGTCCTACCTCAGCGGTGCGCCCTTGCGCGTCGGTTTCACGCCGCACACACAGGAGGGTCTGTACCGCGGCAGCTTCATCAACCGTGCCATTCCCTACAACCCCTACCAGCACATCAGCAAACAGTTTCTCTCGCTGGCTGACGCGCTGGAGTCCACCGGCATGCCGCGGAACAAGGCCGCACCGATTCGCGAGCTACCAACAGACACCGGCTTGGCGGTGTCCTTTAGCGTCGAGGAGTTGCTGCAGTACCGCAGCAAGATGCTGGCAGATTTTCCAAACCTGAGCGGTCGCAGAATCGTGCTGCTTTACGCTGGCGGTGGCATCTTGCCAGAGCGCGCCTGGCCAGCAAGTCACTACGTCGAACTGGCCACCGGGCTGTGCTGCGCCGGGCACAGCGTCGGCCTGATCGGTCTGCGCGAAGACGCGCCGCTGGCCGCGGCGCTGCAGAGGCAGACCGGCAGCGACTTCTGCGTCAATCTGACTGGCTACACGCGCAGTATCCGCGAACTGCTGATGCTGTTTCATGGCGCTGATCTGCTCATCACCAACGACGGCGGACCGGGTCACTTTGCCAGTCTGACCCCGATTCGCACGATGGTATTTTTTGGCCCGGAAACGGGTCGGCTGTATGGGCCGCTTGGACCACGTGCCCAAGTGCTTGAATCCGGTCTGGCCTGCTCGCCCTGCCTGTCTGCCTACAACCACCGCGAGACCTTTTGCGACGGTGATAACCAGTGCCTGCGGCGCATCGCCCCGGCGCCGGTGTTGGCGCAGGCACTGGTCGCCCTGAATCAGTCTGGCCGAGCCGCGTGATGAGCGAACGTCTGTTTCAGCTAATCGAATGGCTCAAGGGCTTCAGGTATATCAAGTTCGGGCTGGTCGGGGCCAGCGGCACCGTGGTCAACATGGTGATCCTGTTTCTGGCGCAGGAATATTTGCTGGCCTTCATTACGCAACCACGTGATCGGCTCTATGCGTCTCTGAGCTTGGCCATTGCCGTGGCCACCGTCAATAACTTTACCTGGAACAGGCTGTGGACCTGGGCTGACCGCATCCGTGAGAACGCCATCGCAGGCGCTACCGGGGCGGGGTTCAAAGGGCCGCGCAAGCTGTGGATGGGCCAACTTGGGCGCTATACGCTGGCCTCCTGGTTTGGTATCGCCCTGCAATACGGTTTGACGCTGTGGCTCTCGCACAATCTGCATTACCTGCTGGCCAACGTGATCGCCATTGTGATTGCCAGCGTGAGCAACTTTCTTGCCAATGACCACTGGACTTTTCGCCGCCGTCCGCGCATCCCATGAACCAGGTATCGCCACCGATCGCGCAGCGCTTTGACGCCAGCACACTGGCCTGGCTGGCTCTGCTGCTGCTGGCGGTCGCGATCTATGCCTATGGTCTGGGTGGTCAATACGTCCCGAGCAACGGCGACGAACTGGTGTACAGCCATATTGCCCGACTCACAGCAGCTTCCAGGCAGTGGTTGCCGCTGGTGTCTGAACTCGATCACATGCGCAACACCAAGCCACCCCTGCTGTTCTGGCAGGGCATTCTAGCCAGCGATTGGGGTCAGCACTGGACTCAGGCGGCACTGCGTGCGCCAAGTCTGATCTACACGCTGCTCACATCCGGCGCCATTGTCTGGTGCGTGCAGAGAATCACCGGCGATCTGCGCCGTGCCTGCCTGGCGGCGTGCCTCTATCTGGCATTTTTTTGCACCTTCCGCTTCGGTCGAACCTACCTCACTAGCGCGCCCGAAACCTTCTGGCTCAATGTTCCGATGTTCTGGTTGCTGTGGGCACGCCTGCGGCAAACACGCCAGCTGAGTTTGTGCAGTTCATCTGGTTGTCATTGCGGACCTGATCCGCAATCCATGCCTTTGGACGATGGATGCCGGGTCAAGCCCGGCATGACAGCGGGCGAGGCACGTGGCGGCATTTCAGATGGCAGCATGACAAATGGCGACCTGAGCTGGCTAACCCACTTCGGATTTGGTGTCGCGCTGGGTTTGGGGCTGGCCTACAAATCCTTTGCCCTGATCGCGCCGGCAGCAGCCACCTTGTGGTGTGCGCAGTTATTGAGCTCGCCTGTGCCGAATTGGCGTACAGCAGTCCAAATCAGTTTGAAAGTCAGCTTGAGCAGCGCGCTGGCGCTAGGCATTTTTGCACTTTGGTTTGTGCTCGATCCGGACCCTGCAGCAGTCTGGCGAGAGTTCGTCATCGGCGAAAACGCCGGCAAGCTTTCCAGCGAGAGCGGCTACTGGCGCGTGGCATTGTTCGGTGGCGGCTTCAGCGTGTGGGCGCAACTGCTGGCCTATGTACAAAATGCCGGACTGCTGGCCTTTGTCGTACTCGGCTTGATGATTCTCGGGTTACGCGAGGTGTTTGACGCCAAATCCAGACGCAGCACGCCGAGCACTCACATGTTCATCCTGCTGAGCTGGCTGGCCGTCTGGCTGATCGTCTTCACGCTGCCGAGCCAGCGCTCCGCGCGCTACGTCATCCCGGCCATGCCCGCGCTGGCCATGTTGATTGCGCTGTACTGGCAGCGCATAGCCCGAGTGTGGTTTCTCTCATCCTTGCTGCTGTGCGGCATTCTGCTCGTCACGCTGGCACGCATCTCCTGGGCAACGGACCAGCTTGGCATTGCGAGCAGTCTGGAACTGGTGATCACGCTGTCTGTCTGTCTCTTCGGTCTCGTGCTGCTCGCTGGCGGCCTTCTCAATCCCCTCTGGACAAGAGCCTGTACCGTGGCCGCCTGCCTCGTCGTCTACGCCGCGTTTGCTTCAAGCACAGCAAGCCTGAATGGCAGCGCCGGACATTACCCTGGCAAGGTACAAGCTCAACTCCAGCAAGCGCGGATTGCGGTACCTGACGGCTTCAATGGCGAGTTCGAGCGCTTTCAATTCCTGCTACCGGGCAACCAGTTCATTGCCTACGTGCTTGAAGAACGGTCCGCAACCGATTCGGGTGCGCAACAACTCGCTGCCTTGCTGGCAAGTCACGATGCCGTGATCTGGCTGCAGTCGGACCTCTCTGAACTGGCACCACCGTGTGCGCCGGACTGCCGCGTCCTTGGCTGGCGCTGGGACGTGAAGGGTCGACACCGCAGTGGCGAAATAAACGCGGGCAATCTCTGGTATCCCGAGCACTGGCTGTTCAGGCGTGAGTGGTTGCTCGCAGGCGCCTTGCCCTCCAGTACCGCCGTGCCACGCTGAGCAAGTAGCCGAGTTGCAGCGCGAACCAAAGAAGCGGATCAAGCAGCGCATCCCACAAATTGCCCGTAGGCGCACGGGTCAGCACAAACACTGCGAGCACCGCCAGCAGCAAAGCTGACGTGCCGGATCCCGACAACAGCCACAGCAAAGTGGCCATTGTCAGCACCAGCGCAAGGGCCATCGAACCAAAGCCCCAGGCATAGATTGACACCGGAAACCAGGCCAGCGTATCGAGCAGCAAGCCCCAGCCAAGTAACACACCCAGCAGAAGCAGAAAATTCAGTGACCATGAGTCCGCCACGGTGTGCCCGGCAGAGGTGTCCTGCCTGAGTGCAGCGCGTCGGAGCAGCCAGTTCGCGCAAAGAACCACACTCATGAGACTGGGACTTTGAAATGCAAGGCCGAGCCAGAATGCAGGCGACGCGGCGTTGGGCAATAACGTCCATAGCAGCGCCAGCGAAGCCAGCGTCCATCGATAGCCTGGCAGCAGCCGACTGGAGACAAGCAGAACCACACTGCCCAGCACCACAGCCCAGCCCAGATGCAGCGCCAACCAGTTCATCGTGCCGTTTGGCAGCAGCGGAGTGCTGGAAAAAAGCATTCTGGAGAAAGCGTCAAATTCCATCGGTCTGAACTCTCAGCGAACCGGCGCAACAAAGGAAAACCGTTGCCAGGCGATCGCCTGACGCTGATCGGTGTAACTGGCCCACAGGCTGTTGCCGGCCCAGGCCAGCGCCGGATACGAAAATTCTTCATGAGCGGCACCGCGCGCCAGCGTCTGTGCCAGCACCCAGTTTTGTCCATCTGTTGAGGTGCTCAGGTCCAATACACTGCGATCTTTTGGCAGGGAGTTGTGAACCAGAAACATGTTCTCGGGCGCCAGTGCCAGAGCAGCCACCGATGAGTCCGGATTGTGCAAGGTCAAGTCTGGCAGATCGCTCCATTGCCGACCACCATCCAAAGTTTGCGCCACCGCCACCTTGCCCAGAAGACTCTGGTCGCGCATCAGCGCCAGCCAACGCGATTCATCCGCCATCAGCAGCGTTGGTTGCAGCAAATGTTTTCGACTGGAAATTCGCACCATGCCAAGGAAGACACCGCTGGCATCAAAGCGCAAGGCAACGGGATACTTGATGCCCATTTCAAAGTGCGCTGGCAAAACCATGCCGCCGTCTTGCAATGGCAAGGGGGCGGTGCGAACCAGAAAACTCTTGTTCCAAAACCACGAAAGAGGCAAGACCCGCAAAACATCAAACGACAGAGCCGCAAAATCCTGAGTCATCCCGCTTTGGCGCAAATGCACAATGCGCGCCGCTGCCCAACCACCCAGTCCGGTAGCCACCACAAACAGATGAACCCGGCCCTGGCCATCCAGCCAGGCCACCGGGTTGCCAAGTCGGCGCACACCAAAGCCCAGTTGATCGGCCAGCGTGTGCCGGTTCACGACAAAACGTGCAGCGCTCCACTGCTGTTTGACGCGGTCAAACCGGGAAGCGGCTATCTGTACATCGGCACCGCTCTCGCGCTGACCGGCAAACCAGAAAGCGAGAAGTTCCGAGGGATCAGAAGCTGGCATCGCCAACAGGGCGCTGGCATGGGCGACCGGTGTACCTGGCGGCACAGGAATACGCCCGCCCGCCTTCAACATCAAGGCTTGACCCACTGGCAACACAGCACTTGCAGGCCAGACCGCACGCGCCGGATCTGCTACCGTTGCGCGCGGCAACCGGTCGAGCAGCAGCAAGACGCCCAGAATCAGCACGGCCCAAACGATACGAGATCGGGCCGGACGAGAGGACAAGCCAGGGAAATGTTGGGACACGGTACCCAATCATAGCCATCAAGTCGCGCAGGTGTCTGCGTGTCAAATGCTGTGCGGGATAATTCCGGGCAATCCATGCATCACACCATATTCGACACCCCCATCATCAACACGCTGCTGCGCATCTTCTCGCTTGCATTTTTAAAAATCAGCGGCTGGAAGATTGAAGGTCAATTGCCGGCCGGTAGCAACAAGAGCGTTCTGATCGCCGCCCCGCACACCAGCAACTGGGACCTGCCCTACACGCTGATGGTGGCATTCAGCCTGAAACTGAACATCTACTGGATGGGCAAGGAACAGATCTTCAAACCACCCTTTCGCGGTTTGATGCGCTGGCTCGGCGGCATACCGGTCCGGCGTGAAAGCGCCAACAACCTCGTAGCGGCATCGATCGCCGCAATCAAGGCTGCTACCGGACCGCTGCAACTGGTCGTTCCGCCGGAGGGAACGCGCAGCAACACGCGCTACTGGAAAACGGGTTTTTATCACATTGCCGTCGGCGCCCAGGTACCGATTGTGCTGGCCTACATGGATTACAAGAAGAAGATCAGCGGACTGGGGCCGGTATTCCTGCCCACCGGTAATATCGATGCCGACATGCTTTCCATCAAGGCCTTCTACGCCAACTTCACCGGCAAGAACGCGAGCCAGTTTCACGCTGGTTAGGCTTTCTCAATGAAACTCCCGGCTCTGTGTGCTCAGACCGCCCAGCAAGGGCGTCAGATCCCGCAGACGCGAGGCAATCAGATGGCAGACAGCGCCACCACTTTCGACGTCGCGCTGCCAGACTCCGTAGACCGCCAGCAGACGTGACCTGAGCAGTTCGCTGCGCTGCTTTTCCTTCAGCGCCTGCCAGACAATCACATTGACGCTACCCGTTTCGTCCTCCAGTGTCACAAAGGTCACACCCTTGGCGGTCTGCGGTTGCTGGCGCATGACCACCAGGCCGCAAGCAGCGACGCGCCGCCCGTCCGGCAAGGCATGCAAGCGGGACGCTGTCAGCAACTTCTGCTGCGACAAGCGCGGGCGCAGCAGGGCCAGGGGGTGACTGCGCAAAGTCAGCCCCAGCGCAGCATAATCAAAGAACACCTCTTCGCCCTCGCTGGCAGCGGGCAATTCCAAAGCCGCTTCTACTACGGGCACCGAGCGCAGCAGGCCTGGCGCCGGTTTGAGCGCAGCGGCCTGCCAGACCTGTTGACGCCGGTGACCTGACAGGCTCAACAGTGCATCAGCGCTGGCCAGTGCCTTGAGATCAGCCTGATCAAGTTCAGCGCGCAAGGCCATGTCTTCGGCGCTGCTGAAAGGACTGTTGCTGCGCGCCGCCACAATGCGCTGCGCCGCAGCTTCGGCCAGACCGCTGACCATGCGCAAGCCCAGGCGAACAGCGGGTAGGGAATGGCTGTCATCCTGGACTTTCAAGTTGTCATTGCGGACCTGCGAATTGTCATCCCGGACTTGATCCGGGATCCATGGATTGCGGATCAAGTCCGCAATGACAACTTCGGGGTCCCTGCGAAAAGAATTGGAGCCTGACCCCAATTTCTGCAATTCCTCCAATTCCTGTATGACAACTTCGGGGGGCCCTGCAGCTTGTTGCTCCAATGTGCAGTCCCAGTCGCTGTAGGTAACATCGACAGCGCGCACCTGCACACCATGTCGAATCGCATCCTGCACCAACTGTGAGGGGCTGTAAAAACCCATGGGCTGGCTGTTGAGCATGGCCACCAGATAGCAGGCGGGATGGTGGTGTTTGAGCCAGCAACTCACATAAACCAGCAAGGCAAAACTGGCGGCATGGCTCTCCGGAAAGCCGTATTCACCAAAACCCTCGATCTGTTTGAACAGGGTGTCGGCAAACTCCTGCGTGTAGCCGCGTGCCAGCATGCCGCTGACCATGCGCTCATAGAACTTGTGCACTCCACCCTTGCGCTTCCAGGCGGCCATGGAGCGGCGCAGACTGTCAGACTCACCAGCGCTGAAGCCCGCCGCCAGCATGGCAATCCTCATCACCTGCTCCTGAAAAATCGGCACTCCGAGCGTGCGTTTAAGGGCTTCTTTGAGGGCCGCACTGGGGTACACAACCTGATCCGGATGCTCGCGTGCCTTCAGATAGGGATGCACCATGCCGCCCTGGATCGGGCCCGGGCGCACGATCGCAACTTCGATCACCAGATCATAGAAACACTTCGGCCGCAGGCGCGGCAGCATGCTCATCTGGGCCCGGCTCTCGATCTGGAACACGCCTACTGTGTCGGCCTTGCAGATCATCTCGTAGGTGGGGCCATCATCGTCCGGGATGTCCTGCATCGAAAACGGCTTGCCACGGCGGCGGCTGATCAAGTCCAGACAGCGCCGGATGGCGCTGAGCATGCCCAGTGCCAGCACATCAACCTTGAGCCAGCCCATGGCGTCCAGATCGTCCTTCTCCCACTGAATGATGGAACGCTCGGGCATGGCGGCGTTCTCCACCGGCACCAGACGCGTCAGCTTGTCATGCGTCAGCACAAAACCGCCCACATGCTGGCTCAGGTGGCGCGGGAAACGCTGCAACCGGGTGGCCAGACTGAGCCAGAGCTGTAACTGGAGCGGCTCTGGCGCTGTGAACGCGGACCCCAGATGTTCCAGCGCCGACTGCAAACGCCCGGCCAGCACTTCGCGGCTGTACATGCCCGGATGCTCCTTCGCCAGCGCCGTGATCAATGCCTCGTCAATGCCCAGCGCTCGCCCGACATCCCGCAGCGCACTGCGCGGACGGTAGCTGACCACCACCGCCGTCAAAGCGGCGCGCTCCCGGCCGTACTTGGCGTAGATGTACTGGATCACTTCTTCACGCCGCTCGTGTTCAAAATCCACATCAATGTCAGGCGGCTCACCGCGCTCGCGGCTGATGAAGCGCTCAAACAGCATATTCATGCGTGAGGGATCGACCTCGGTCACACCCAGGCAGTAACAAACCGCAGAATTGGCCGCTGAACCGCGCCCCTGGCACAGGATGTCACGGCTGCGGGCAAAAGCCACGATGTCGTGCACCGTCAAAAAATACATCTCGTAATTGAGTTCGGCGATCAGCGTCAGTTCATGTCCGATTTGCTGGTGCACACTTTCCGGTATGCCTGAGGGGTAACGCCGTACCGCACCTTCCAGAGTGAACTGGCGCAGGGTTTGTGCCGGTGTTTGACCGGGCAGCACGGTCTCCAGCGGGTACTGATAGCGCAACTCGTCCAGGCTGAAGCTGCAGCGCTGTGCGATCAGCAGCGTATGGGCCAGCAACTCGGGCGGATAGATCGTCGAGAGCCGCTGGCGCGAGCGCAAGTGAGCTTCAGCATTGGACTGCAATGCAAAGCCGCACTGCGCCACCGTGCAGCCCTGGCGCACCGCTGTCATCACGTCCTGCAGCGGCTTGCGCGAGCGCAAGTGCATGTGCACATTGCCACTGGCCACCAGCGGCACCCCGGTAAGGCGTGAGAGTTGCTGCAAGCGGAGCAGCAACAATGCATCGTCCAGTCCCAGTAGCAGTTCCACGCTCAGCCACAAGTTCTGTGTAAAAAGGTGCTTGGCCCGGATCACCGTGGCGCAGGCAGTTTCGAAACCGATAGCCGATGAAAATGCCAGTAAAACTTCGCACCCTCCGAGCATGGCCCAGTGCGAATCTGGCCATGCCATGCGGTACTGACCCTTGGGTGCAGACCGGCGCGCCAGTGTGATGAACTCGCACAGATTGCCCCAGCCCTGCAGATGCTGCGGCAAGACAATCACGCTAAAACCCGGCAGTGCAAATTCAGCACCGGGCAGCAACTTCAAACCCAGTTTTTTCGCCTCGGTGTGAGCCCGCACCAGACCTGCCACTGAACACTCGTCAGTGATCGCCAGCGCTGCGTAACCCAGAGCAGCAGCGCGCGCCACCAGTTCTTCGGGTTGCGAGGCGCCACGCTGAAAGCTGAAGCTCGACAGGCAATGCAACTCGGCATAGGCCGGCAAAGCAGCTTCAGCCACAGGTGTCTTAAGCAAACAGGCCATGCAGGTACCAGCTTGAATCGGACTCTGCTCCGGCACGCTCGGCACTCAGGCGTTCGCGGTAAATCCAGAGCAGACCGAACTGCTCGCTGCGCGCCAGAAAATAGTCGCGCAAGGCGCAGTCAGCGCCATCCCACCAGGCCGTCTCAAGACGCTGTGGACCCGCCAGCAGGGTCAGAGGACCGGGGTAATGCGGACACTGGTCGCGCACCACCAAACGCAGTGGCTTGTCCAGCAGCCAGCTTGGATACAGCACACTTTGATCGCTCCTGGCAAGCTTGCCCTGTCGCGTGCCCTGTGCCAGCTTGTGCCAGAGCTGCATGCGCTCAGGTCGGTGCTCGGTACACTCCTGCGCCTGCAACACCTGAGCATTCCCCAAGCGCGCGCACAGGCGCTCCTGCATCTGCAGCAAGCTGTCGCCATCGACTTGCTCCTGTGGCAGCAAGCTGCCCGTTTCACCCCGCAGTTTTTCGGTTTCCAGAGAGCGCAAACGCAGGTACAGCACCGGTGCCGGCAAGGTGATGCGCGCCAGTTGTTCGGCCAGCAAACGCTGCAGGTGCGCCATGTCGGCGCTCGGCTCGGCCGTGCGCAGTAGCAGTTCACCCTGACTGACCGTATCGCGCCGCTCATCCATGGTCCAACCCAGCAACAGTGCCAACACACCTGCGTGGCGCGCCTGCAACCAGAGTTGCAACTGATTGAACAGGCGGCGCGCGCCAAACAGCAACGCCGGCGCCGCCTCCACCTGTGCACCGAGTTCCAGCGTCGCGTCAAACTGTTCTGGCAACATCAGCCAGGGGTAGCTGTCGGGCGCCTGCCCGTAGGCTCGGTCCAATGCATCGAGCAGGTCCGCGTCAAAGCGACGCACCACACCACCCCGCGGCAGGGCGCGTAACTGCCCCCAGCA
>CAIYMN010000394.1 GCA_903927295.1 uncultured beta proteobacterium
GCCAGAATCGTGCCGCTGCAAACCCAGGTGACTTGACCTAATGTCAAGGTCGGCGTCAGCGTAATGGTGCTAGTGGAGATGGCTGAGTCTCCGGTTGCAGTCGCAGTGACCACGGTGCCATTCCAGGTGACACCACTGACATATTTTGAAACCTGGTTGTTGATGGTGACTGACGCTGTGGCTGGCAGGGCGCCCAAGCTGGCGGCCGCTTCGGTAATCGTTGTCTTGGCACCAGACGCTGCAAGAATCACTTCTGACACCTTCGCCCGTGTCGTGTAATCCTGATAGGCTGGCAGCGCCACTGCCGCCAAGATGCCGATAATCGCAACCACGATCATCAACTCGATCAGGGTAAAACCCTTTTGCATAGAACGCTTCATTAAATTCTCCTGTGCTGACTGTAAAACCCAAATCGGGAACTCAGAGAGCAGCAGGTTCCATGCCAGTTTCTTACTGGCAACTGGCGGGACGGTATTTGGCCAGGATTGTGCCGCTGCAAACCCAGGTGACTTGACCTGATGTCAAGGTCGGTGTCAGCGTAATGGTGCTACCTGTGATGGATGCGTCTCCGGCTGCGGTCGCAGTGACCATGGTGCCATTCCATGTGACGCCACTGACATACTTTGAAACCTGGTTGTTAATGCTTACTGACGCTGTGGCCGGCAAGGCGCCGAGGCTGGCGGCCGCCTCAGTGATGGTTGGCTTTGCACCCGATGCAGCCAGAATCACTTCAGATACTTTGGCGCGGACGGTGTAGTCCTGATAGGCGGGCAATGCCACTGCCGCCAGGATGCCGATAATCGCAACGACGATCATCAACTCGATCAGGGTAAAACCCCTTTGCATCGTACGTTTCATAAATGACTCCTTGTAAAAATTCCTAATTCACCGACCCAAACAACAAGAAAAAAATGTTTGCGGGGTGAAATGTTAGCCGATACAAGTGCAGGATCGGTGACAAAATTGAAAGATTCCGGAAAATTCGTCGCTAGCTACTGTCAATAATTGTCAAAGTTGACATTTTTGTCAGTGCTTGAATTGTCCTTATTTGATGCAGACAGACCTGACCATCTTGATATCGGTCAGGCCCATCATTATCTTTTCCATACCGTCCATCTTCAGTGTACGCATGCCACCTTCCACAGCTGCAGCAAAAATCTCGGCCACGCGGGCACGTTCCTGAATCAGTCTCTTGATGTCGTCCGAGGCGATGAGCAGTTCGTGCAGGCCGACGCGCCCCTTGTAGCCGGTCTGATTGCATTTGCCACAACCGACGTGTCGGTACAACCTGAGTTGACCGTCCTGTCCATAGGTCTTGTACCAGCCTTCGATCAACTTTTTAGTCTCTCCTTCATAGTCGCTGGTCCAAGCCGCTGAATGGCTTAGTTCTTCTGCATACTCGGTTGCGAACTGCGCCAACTCCTGTTCGCTGGGAACATAGGACTCCTTGCAGTCACAGAGTTTTTTGGCCAGACGTTGGGCCAGAATACCGAGCAGTGCATCGGCAAAGTTAAACGGGTCCATGCCCATATCGAGCAGCCGGGTGATGGATTCGGGTGCCGAATTGGTATGCAGAGTCGAGAACACCAGATGTCCGGTCAGCGAAGCCTCGACACCCATGGCCACGGTTTCCTTGTCTCGTGACTCGCCCACCATGATGATGTCGGGGTCGGCGCGCAGGAAGGCGCGCATGACCAGCGCGAAGTCAATGCCCGCCTTGCGATTGATCTGTACCTGACGCAAACCCTTTTGTGTGATTTCGACCGGATCCTCCGCCGTCCAGATCTTGGTGTCCGGCGTATTCAAGTGTTTCAGTATGGAATGCAAGGTGGTTGTCTTGCCTGACCCGGTAGGACCGCACACATAGAACAGGCCATAAGGCTTTTCAATAGTCCGGACCACCCGCTCCTTGTTGTGCGGAGTCAGGCCGAGTTTGTCCAACGGGATCGGCTCACCAGCGGCCAGGATACGCATCACCACATCTTCAACACCACCAGCCGACGGAATGGTGGCCACGCGCAGTTCGATGTCCAGGGGGCCATACTTTTTGAACTTGATCTTGCCGTCCTGAGGCTTGCGCCGCTCAGAGATGTCGAGATCGCACATGATCTTCAGACGGGTCACCATGGCCTGGCGGAAATGTGCAGGTACCTCGACGTAGGGTTGCAACGTCCCGTCGATCCGGAAGCGAATGCCGGTTTTGAGCTTGCCGGGCATGGGCTCGATATGAATGTCCGATACTTTTTGCTGGTAAGCGTCGATGATGACCTTGTTGACGAACTTGACGAGTTCGTTGTCTGCAGCCGCGGATTCCAGCGAATCATCGTTGCTGCCGTCGTCCAGCGCACCCACGTCCATGTCGGCCAGCAACTCGTTGATCGTGCTGCCCTCCGCTTCGGCGCCAAATATCTGCCCCAGTGTCTGGAAGAACTCGGTCTGCGTAGTAACCCGATAGGCAAAGCGATTGATGCGCGGGAAAACCTGCGGAACGACGCGCGCGTTGCGCACGGCTTCCGGGTCGGTGCACATGATGACCAGGCCTTCCGGTGATTCTTCCAGCGGGATCCAGCCCTGCTCTTCAAGAAACTCGCGCTTGAGCGACCCGTGAAGCGCCTCCGACCGAATGCGGCTGGCGCCAAGCGTCTCGTAAGGGACGCCAAAGAACTTGGCCAAGGAGGGCCCGATCTGGGCCGGGAGAACCTTGTAGTGCTCAATCAGCATCTGCTCAGCCGAGGTCCCCTGATTGCGTGCCGCCTGCAGGCACTGCGCCAACTCATCTGCCGTCATCACCCCGTCGGATACGAGGCCATCAAACTTGGTGGCCTTTCGTCGAATGCTTTCGGCGGCCTTTTGCACACGCTGGCGGATGGCGATGGCAAGCGTTTTGCAGAGCTGTGATACGCCTTCGACTTCCAATTCGCTGAAAGGCCGATTGCTTTTGTTGTTGATGATCTGCAACACCCCATGCAGGGTTTCCCCTTCAAGAATGGGGGCGGCAAGCATCTGGCGAGTCCTGTAGCCAGATCGCTTGTCAACCTCTTTCAGAAAAGTCAGCGCGGGGTGGATTTTCTTGAGTGCCTGATCGTCATAGACGTCGCCGAGATTGATCAATTGTTTGCTCACTGCGGCGTAGCCGGCGATGCTCTGGGGCGTGATCGGCAACTTGAGTTCCCGACTGCTTTTCAGGCCGGTCTTGATCTTGGACACGATGGCGCTGCGGTCTTCGTTGACCGCATAGAGGGTCAGTCGATCAGCATTCAATAGCCGGCAAATATCCTGGCTCGCTTCGAGCATGATTTGTTCAAGATTTTCGGTCTCGTGAATGCGTGCGGTTACCTGTTGAAGTTGTTTGTAGAAAAGTGCTTCAAACTGGATACCGCTGCGCTCTGGTGGCAAGTTCTGGGGTACCGTCGCTGCGTCGTCGGACGGACTTGCAAGGGTTGCTGGTTGTGTCACTTCATCCATAAGGCGAACTCCTGATGCAAGTGAAAGAGGCCGATCTCGTATCGAACGTCAGTCAGGTTTCAACAAACTGCATTTGTGTGCCTGCCAATTCAATCAGATCGCCGTTCTTCAAAGGCATCGGCTCGGCTCCGATGGGGCGGCCGTTCAGCGCAGGGTTGCCGCTACCCTCAACATGGATTACAAAACTATTTTGCAGGCGTGTGATGGCAGCCACAGCAACACCCGGTTTGCCGATCGTCGTTACTGCCTTGGTCAGGGGTACTTGTCGGCCCGCGGCTGCCCCGGACAACACCTTGATGGCAGCCTGGGGTGCACTGGATGAGCTATCCGGTATGTCCGACCGAGCTGTCCTTGTTGCGGCGTCATCGACAGATTCGCTGATAAATTTGATCTTGTATTTGCCGACCTCGATCATGTCACCATTTCGAAGCAACAGCTTCTTTGCAGCCTTGCCGTTGACATAGGTCCCATTGGTGCTGTTAAGGTCTTCCAGATAGACCTCGCTACCCGAAACTTGCAGCACTGCATGCTCGCCGCTGATGGCAAGATTGTCGATCACGATATCGTTATAGGGGCGCCGACCCAGGGTTGTGCGGTCCTTGGTCAACTGGACTTCCTTGATCACAACGCCATCGATCGAAACAATCATTTTCGCCATGACTGACTCCTGTTACTGAAACTGACCATCGAGACTTTCATGAGCTTAATATTTTCCCAGCCATCTTGGCATCAAACCGATTCTCTCCCGTCCATCGACGATTTGCACTAGCAAGACGGTGATGTTATCGCGTCCGCCATTCTTGTTTGCCAAGGCGACCAATTCATCCGCCATTTGTGTCAAAAGTGAGTGGGTTTGCAAAATATGGGCAATGGCCGGATCGTCGATCATGTCGGACAATCCGTCGGTGCACATCAAGTAGATATCACCCACCTCCACCTGCAGTTCATTGACCTCCAGCAAGACCTCATTTTCCACCCCCATGGCTCTGGTGACCAGGTTCTTCAGCGGGGACAGAGCCGCTTGAGCCGGAGTGAGCATGCCTGCGTCCATTTGCTCCTGCAGCAAGGAGTGATCTTTGGTGACTTGCAGGAATTGATCGCCACGCAAGCGATAGCAACGGGAATCGCCGACATGCCCCAGTTGCAGCTTTTCGGCGTGAAAAACACCGACGACCAGCGTGGTTCCCATGCCGGAATACTCCGGATTCGCACGTGCAGCGGCATAGATCGACCGATTGGCATTTTCTACGCAGGTCTCCAGGGCCCGCCTGACTTCCTGACCACTGGCTTGTTCTCCCGCATTGGACAGCCAGTGCGTCAATTCCGTCTTGATCAGTGTCGTTGCCATGCTGCTGGCAATTTCCCCCGCGTTATAGCCCCCCATGCCGTCGGCCAAAACGGCCAATCCCGTAGCATCGTCAAAAGTTACAGAGTCTTCGTTATTGCTACGGGATCGACCAGGATGTGTAAGCGAGCAGAACATGTAATTCATTGTGTGCCGGGCTCCGTCACCCGGTCGTATGCAAGGGTTGCGTCATATGCAGGCATCAGTTGCTTGCCGTCACTGCCGGGTCATGGCGCCGCTGCAGCAAAAGCCCCAGACCCAGCACCAGGCCGGCACCAGCAGATGCGGCCAGATAATGGGCCCAAGTGTTACCGGCCAGCCAGCCAGCCAAGGCGACGTCGCTGGCAATGGTTTCGCCGCCGACCCAGCCAATCAATGCGGCGCCAAGCGTCACGATGATGGGGAATCGTTCCATCAGCTTGATCATCAGGGTGCTGCCGAAAATCACCAGTGGAATGCTGATGGCCAGACCCAGGATCAGCAGCAGCATGCTCCCCTTGGCCGCCGCCGCCACGCCTATGACATTGTCCAGACTCATGACGAGGTCGGCAACAAGTATCGTGCGCACTGCGGCCATGAGACTGCCATGTTCTTTGATGTGGCCGTCGTCCTCTTCCTCCTGACTCAGCAATTGAACACCAATCCAGAGCAGCAGCATTCCGCCGACGATTTGCAGAAACGACATCTGGAGAAGTTTTGCAGCCACCACGGTCAAGGCAATGCGAAACGCCACTGCCGCACTGGAACCAAAAAAAACGGCTTTTCTTTGTTGACTAGGCGGCAGTGATCTGGCGGCCAGCGCGATCACCACGGCGTTGTCGCCAGACAGGATGATGTTGATCCAGACAATCTTCAGCAGGCCAATCCAGAAGTCTGCGCTTTGCAGCAATTCCATCCGCATTCTCCAATATTACCAAAGCAAAAAGCGCCCAGCACACAGGCCTGGAGCGCCTTTTGACTACTTGGAAGTGTATCGGTATCTGGACTACCCAGACCTTCCACGTCTGACCTAAAGCAGAGCCTTCAGTAATTTGGCCATTTCGGAAGGATCTCGCGTAACCTTGAAGCCACACTCTTCCATCACCGCCAGTTTGGCTTCGGCCGTATCAGCGCCGCCGGAAATCAGGGCGCCGGCGTGTCCCATGCGTTTGCCTGCAGGTGCCGTGACGCCAGCGATAAAGCCGACGATGGGTTTCTTCATGTTTGTTTTGCACCAGCGCGCAGCGTCCGCTTCGTCCGGACCGCCAATTTCGCCAATCATGATGACGGCGTCGGTATCAGGATCGTCATTGAAGGCCTGCATGATGTCAATGTGCTTGAGGCCATTGATGGGGTCGCCGCCAATACCGACGGCAGTGGACTGACCCAGACCAATTTCGGTCAATTGTGCTACGGCTTCATAGGTCAAAGTGCCTGAACGGCTGACCACACCGATCCGGCCTTTGCGGTGAATATGACCCGGCATGATGCCGATTTTGATTTCATCTGGTGTGATAATTCCTGGGCAGTTGGGTCCCAGCAGCAGCGTCTTTTTGCCACCGGCGGCTTCTCTGGCCCGCATCTTGTTGCAGACTTCAAGCATGTCACGCACCGGAATGCCTTCGGTGATGCAGATCGCCAGATCGAGATTGGCTTCGACCGCCTCCCAGATCGCTGCCGCAGCGCCAGCGGGTGGCACATAGATCACCGATACGGTGGCGCCAGTTGCTTGCGCTGCCTCCCTGACCGATGCGTAAATTGGAATGTTGAAGATGGACTCGCCGGCTTTTTTCGGATTGACGCCAGCGACAAAACAATTCTTTCCGTTGCCGTATTCCTGGCACTTTTCGGTATGAAATTGGCCCGTCTTTCCAGTGATACCCTGGGTGATGACTTTGGTGTCTTTATTGATGAGGATGGACATGATTCACTTCCAAGGTTTATGACTGAACAGCGGCAATCACTTTTTGTGCCGCATCGGCCATGGTGTCTGCGCTGATGATAGGCAGACCGGAATCGGCCAGGATCTTCTTGCCCAACTCTTCGTTGGTGCCTTTCATGCGCACAACCAGCGGCACGTCCAGATTGGTTGCCTTGCACGCGGCGACCACTCCCATGGCGATGGTGTCGCATTTCATGATGCCACCAAAGATGTTGACCAAGATCGCCTTCACGTTCTTGTTCTTCAGCATGATCTTGAAGGCTTCGGTGACTTTCTCTGGAGTCGCGCCGCCACCTACATCGAGGAAGTTGGCTGGTTCCCCGCCAAACAACTTGATGGTGTCCATGGCGGCCATTGCAAGGCCGGCGCCATTGACCAGGCAACCGATATTGCCATCCAGGCTGATATAGGCCAGATCAAACTTGCTGGCTTCGATCTCAGCTGCGTCTTCCTCATCGAGATCCCGGTAGGCGACGATTTCAGGGTGCCGGTACAGCGCATTCGAGTCAAAGTTGAATTTGGCATCCAAAGCCTTGATATTGCCGTTGCCTTCGAGAATCAGGGGATTGATTTCAACCAGCGATGCGTCAGTGTCCATGTACACCTTGTAGAGCTTCTGCAGCACGTCCACACACTGCGCTGTCGACCCCGGCGGCACGCCAATGCCGTGCGCCAGATCTGTCGCCTGGGCCGTGGTCAGGCCGGTCGCCGGATCAACAAACGCCTTGATGATCTTCTCAGGTGTCGCGTGCGCCACTTCCTCAATGTTCATGCCACCCTCAGAGGACGCCATCAAGGCAACGCGCTGGCTGGCGCGATCAGTGACGGCCGAGACGTAGTATTCCTTCTTGATGTCAGCGCCGTCTTCAATCAGGAGGCGACGCACTTTCTGCCCATGCGGCCCGGTTTGGTGCGTAACCAGTTGCATACCAAGGATTTCGCTGGCCAGCGTTTTTACCTCGTCGATCGAGCGCGCCAACTTGACGCCACCGCCCTTGCCCCGTCCGCCGGCGTGGATCTGTGCCTTGACAACCCACACCGGGCCGCCCAGCTTTTGCGCGGCCTCAACCGCTTCCTGGACCGTGAAGGCGGCAATGCCGCGCGGCACTGGCACACCAAACTGGCGCAAGATTTCCTTGCCTTGGTATTCGTGAATCTTCATAAAATTTCCTAATCAGTTGGGGACAGAACTGAAGGTCTTTCCCACAAATATCTATGCTTGGTTGAGGATAGAACTGGCTTGGCTATCGCGTAGCTGCGGTCTCTCCCGCAAGGTTTCAGAAGTTAAGGGTTTTCTCCCGCCGCAAAACCGAAGGCTCTGCAATGGGTACTGGACAACGCAGTGACAGACTGTATCATGTTGCAATGCACCAAACTTTAGTCATTCTTACACCGCGTAGCCAGACATATTGATCGGGAGCAAGTTAATGCAAAAGATATTCATCGACGGCGAAGCTGGCACGACCGGATTGCAGATCCGGGAGCGTCTGCAGGACATGGCCGGGATTGAACTGGTCAGTATTGCTCCCGAATTGCGCAAGAATCCATTGGCCAAGCGGGATTTGATGGCTCAGATGGACCTCGTGGTGCTCTGCCTGCATGACGAGGCTGCTGTTGAATCGGTGGCGATGATGGATGAGGTAGCGCGTACCAGTGGTCAGCCTGGTCCCAAAATAATTGATGCGTCCACCGCTCACCGCACGGCACCTGGATGGGTGTACGGTTTCTCCGAGTTGACAGCGGGGCACCAGAAAGCAGTGGCGCAGGCGCACCGCGTTTCCAATGCAGGGTGCTATGCGACGGGAGCCATCGCGCTGCTTCGACCGCTGGTGGATGCCGGTCTGATTCCAAAGGATTTCCCTCTGATCTTGCCTGCAGTGAGTGGTTATTCCGGTGGTGGGCGCAGCATGATCGAGGCTTACGAGCGCAATCAGGCACCCGCTTTCGAACTTTACGGATTGGGCTTGAAACACAAGCACTTGCCGGAAATCATGCAGTACAGCGGCTTGGTGCGGCGGCCTGTCTTTGTGCCAGGCATTGGCAATTTCAGACAGGGCATGCTGGTGCAACTGCCACTGCATCTGGACTTGCTGCCAGGGCACCCCAGTGCGCAGGATTTGCGTGACGCGCTGAGCCGGCACTACCGCGGGAGTGAATGGGTGAGCGTTGAGGCCGCGACCCCGGACGGCAGAATCGATGCGCTCGCTTTGGCAGGTAGCAACAAGATGGAACTGCGTGTGTTTGCCAACGAGGGTGTGGACGATGGTTTCAGCCACGCCGTGCTGGTGGCTCGGCTCGACAATCTGGGCAAGGGAGCCAGCGGTGCCGCTGTGCAGAATCTCAAGCTGATGCTGGGCCTTTGACTATTTTGCGGATTGCTTCTGCGGCGAATCCGCGAGCAGACAGAAAGCGAATTTGCCGGGCAGCTTCCCGTGCCGTCGTTGGTGTCGAGCCGAATTTCTTTTGCCAGATCGACAGTGCACGTTCATGCTCGCTGAGTTGGAGTTGCGCCATCGCTTGAGCGACAGCTTGCCCATCCAGTCCTTTGCCCTGCAACTCATGTTGTATGCGTGCGGCACCAAGCTTGGCGGCACGCCGATGCAGCACCGATTCGATCACGCGCTGCTCGCTGATGAAACCCTTGGCTTGCAGTTCGTCAAGTGAACACTTCAGGGCGCCCGGTTCCTCTTCGAATCTTGCAAGCTTGCGCTCCAGTTCCAGGCGTGAGTGCTCGCGGCCACTGAGCAGGCGCAGGGCGCGGCCTTTCAGTGAGAGTTGGACCGACGACATCCGCGTCAGGGCTTGACAGTTGCTTCGACCTTTTTGCCTGAGGCTTTGGCTTTTGCGTCAGGCTCCGCCAAAGAGGGCAGCAAGGGGATGCCGAGAGACAGGCGCACCTTGTTTTCAATTTCGTGCGAAAGCTCGGGGTTTTCGCGCAGAAACTCTCTGGCGTTGTCGCGTCCCTGGCCGATCTTTTCACCGTTGTAGGCGTACCAGGCGCCGGACTTGTCCAGAATGCTGGCGTTCACGCCCATGTCGATGATTTCGCCGTGGCGGCTGATGCCTTCGCCAAACAATATGTCGAACTCTGCTGTCTTGAACGGTGGCGCTACTTTGTTCTTGACGACCTTGACCTTGGTTTCATTGCCGATGGCCTCGTCCCCCTTTTTGATGGTCCCGGTGCGACGGATGTCCAGACGCACCGAAGCGTAGAACTTGAGCGCATTGCCGCCCGTGGTCGTTTCCGGGGAACCAAACATGACGCCGATCTTCATGCGGATCTGGTTAATAAAGACCACCATGCAGTTGGTCTTCTTGATGTGCGCTGTGAGCTTGCGCAGGGCTTGACTCATCAGTCTGGCCTGCAGGCCAGGCAAAGAATCACCCATTTCACCTTCCAGTTCCGCCTTCGGGGTCAGGGCAGCGACCGAGTCGACCACAATCAGGTCGACTGCGCCCGAGCGCACCAGACTGTCCACAATTTCCAGTGCTTGCTCGCCGGTATCGGGTTGACTGATCAACAGGTCCTGCAGGTTGACACCCAGATTCTGTGCGTATTGAATGTCCAGCGCGTGTTCGGCATCAATAAATGCGCACTGACCGCCGACTTTTTGCATCTCCGCGATAACTTGCAGGGTCAGCGTGGTCTTGCCGGAAGATTCCGGGCCATAGATTTCAACCACCCGGCCACGCGGCAAGCCGCCGACTCCCAAAGCAATGTCCAGACCGAGCGATCCGGTCGAAACCACCTGGATGTCTTCAATCACCTCGCCTTCACCCAGGCGCATGATGGTTCCCTTGCCAAACTGTTTTTCGATTTGGGCCAGCGCCACCTGCAGGGCTTTGGCCTTTTCGCTGTTGGCGGGGCTTGGGGTTTTGACGGATGCGTCCATAAAGTACTCCTTGAATTGCAACGGGTTGATTCTTGCCTAGGTCTGAGCATCTTCTGTTTTTAACACCAGGCTGGATGCTTAAACAGTAGTCTAACTCAGATCTTGAAATCGGCAAGCTGTATTTTTAGTCAATTTGATTTACCATCTAAGCTATGTCCAATGCAGATGAAATCGTCCACAGGGCAGGCTGGCGCCAGGCTCACATAGGTCACTGGTTGAGTTTGGCTTTGCAACGCTTTGATGCCAGAGTGCTGTCTTTGATGTCACGCAACGAGGATGTCCCGCTGGCCTTGTCAAACCTCGCTGCACGTGGCTGTCTGAGCGCGTCCCACATTCACATCACACGTCACCTGGCGCTGGAGGGGTCGCGCCTGACGGAATTGGCCCGGCGCGCAGGAGTGACAAAGCAGGCGATGGGCAAACTGGTTGAGCAGTGTGAAGCCTGGGGCCTGGTGGACAGAATGGCTGATCCCCGCGATGCCCGTGCGCGGCGAATTGTGTTTACGCCGGTTGGATTGGCATGGTTGCAGGCTTTTGGTGAAGCAGTAGCGCAGGCGCAGGACGAACTCAGAGAGGCTGTTGGAGTGGAAATCGCAACCGTGATGGCAATGGGTCTGGAAGCCTATGCCGCGTAAACCCCAAGTATCTTTCGCGAAAATTACAGGAAGATTCGCGTGCGCCTAGAATTGCCTGAACAAAGAAATGCCGGCCTCCGGTTATTACCTACGTAGGAGACAGACATGCGAATTCTGATTGCAGAGGACGACCAGGTGCTGGCCGATGGGCTGCTGCGAACGCTGCGCAGTTCGGGCGCCGCCGTTGATCATGTGGCCAGTGGTGCCGAAGCAGATGCGGCGCTGATGACCAATACCGAATTTGACCTCCTGATACTCGATCTGGGCATACCCAGAATGCACGGTCTGGAGGTCTTGAAGAAATTGCGAGCCCGTGGTTCGTCCCTGCCGGTGCTTATTCTGACGGCGGCCGACAGTGTCGAAGAGCGTGTCAAGGGCCTGGATTATGGCGCCGACGATTACATGGCAAAACCCTTCAGCCTGCAGGAGCTTGAGGCACGCGTACGCGCCTTGGGCCGGCGTGGCATGGGAACGGCCAGCAGCATGATCAAACATGGCCCGCTGATTTACGACCAGTCGGGCCGGGTTGCCACGATAGACGGCGTCATGATTGAATTGTCTGCCCGCGAACTCGGCTTGCTTGAGGTACTGCTGCAGCGTGCCGGTCGCCTCGTCAGCAAGGATCAGCTGGTTGAACGACTTTGCGAGTGGGGGGAAGAAGTGAGTAACAACGCGATCGAGGTCTATATTCATCGATTGCGCAAGAAGATCGAAAAGGGGCCGATTCGGATTGCTACTGTCCGGGGGCTTGGCTATTGCCTTGAAAAAATACCAGGGTGAACATTTTTCATCAGGAGCAGCGCTCGCTGTTTGGGGAAATCCTGGACTGGATGCTGACGCCTATGCTCCTGCTATGGCCCATCAGTCTGGTGCTGACCTGGCTGGTTGCGCAAAGTATCGCCGGCAAACCGTTTGACCGGGCGTTGGAGTACAACGCCGGCGCGCTCGCTCAGTTGGTCAATGTCAGCAACAACAGGGTTCAATTCAACCTGCCACTGCCAGCGCGTGAATTGTTGCGCGCTGATGATTCAGACACGGTCTACTACCAGGTCCTGGGCGAGCGCGGCGAATTCCTGAGCGGGGAACGAGACTTGCCTCAGCCGGCCGAGGACGAGAAGGTCTTTTTCGGGGAAGTCCGTATCCGTGACGCTGAAGTTCATGGGGTCGACGTCAAGATTGCCTACACCTGGGTCAAGTTGCCACTGCCAGGCAGCAGACCCGCTCTGGTGCAGGTGGCTGAAACTCTTGAAAAGAGATCCGTCCTTGCAACCGAGATCGTCAAAGGTGTCATGTTGCCTCAGTTTGTCATCCTGCCGATGGCGGTGCTGCTGGTGTGGCTGGCTCTGGTGCAGGCGATCAAACCGCTCAATCAACTTGAAGAGCGGATACGCGCGCGCAAACCGGACGATCTGAGTCCGATTGACGCGCGCGCCGTGCCGTTGGAAGTCGCCCCACTCGTGTCCTCTGTCAACGATTTGTTGATGCGACTGAAAGAGTCGATTGCCACGCAAAAGCGCTTTCTGGCAGACGCTGCTCACCAACTGAAGACGCCGCTTGCGGGCTTGCGCATGCAGGCGGATCTGGCGCAGCGCGAGGGTGCGAATACCGAAGAGCTGAAACAGTCCCTGCGACAGATTGGGCGGTCCAGCATACGGGCCACGCACACAGTGAACCAGTTGCTGGCGCTGGCGCGGGCCGAGAGCAGCGGGTCAGCGATGCCGCGCAGCAGTTGCGATCTGGCCGAATTGACGATGGAAGTGGTGAGGGACTGTGTCCCGCGTGCCATGGAAAAATATATCGACCTTGGTTTTGAGGGAACGCAACCCGGCGCCGAGGGCGGCCAACTGGCGGGCAATCCGACATTGCTGAAGGAATTGATCCGCAATTTGCTGGATAACGCCATCAACTACACACCATCGAGCGTTCACAAACCTGGAATGATCACCGCCCGGGTATTGACCGATCCGTTCGGCAAGACGCTGGTGCTGCAGGTTGAGGATTCGGGGCCTGGCGTTCCGGTGGCCGAGAGGGAGCTGATCTTTCGACCGTTTTACCGTGCTTTGGGAACAGAAGTCGATGGCTCAGGTCTGGGTCTGCGCATCGTGATGGAAATTGCCTATCTGCACAACGC
>CAIYMN010000395.1 GCA_903927295.1 uncultured beta proteobacterium
CACCGCGTGGCAATCGCCAACTCAAGGCTGGTCTCGATGGACGAGCGCGGTGTGACGTTTCGCTGGAAGGACTACCGGGACAAGGGAGGCACGCGCCACAAGACCATGACGCTCGAACCGGAGGAATTCATGCGCCGCTTTCTGCTGCACGTGTTGCCGGGGGGCTTTCACCGCATTCGTCATTACGGTCTTATCGCCAACAATGCTCGCAAAGAGAACCTGGCGCGCGCAAGGGAGTTATTGCACGTGGTGCCTGCTGCGGTTGCCGACACCAATGGCGCCGACGAGTCGGTTGAACCTGTGCGACCGACCTTTGTCTGCGCCCACTGCGGCGCGCCAATGATCATCGTTCAAACGTTTGTGCGCGGGCAGGCCATTCGCGCGCCACCTCACGTTCAGGGTGCGCCATGAACACCAGAACTTTGAGATGCTCAAACTGCCTGCCGACTCAGCACTCGCCAGAGCCGGTGTGGATCAGCTTTGCCATGTCGTGCAAAACTGTTGATGACTGTGCAGATGGCCAGCGAAGAATGTGGTGTATCAAGGCAAGATCGAGAAGCTTGCGTGGCATTTCGGTCGGACTGTTCGCCTTGGTCACGGTATCAAACCGCGCTGTGGTTCATCAAATCCCCATAGCGCTGTAGCTCACTGCAACAACCGCGGTACTCGTCGCGGTTTCCTCCCTCGAGGTTTATACGACGCCCGCCCTCAGGCTTGTGTTGACTCGCTCCGGTCAGCGGTTACGGGCAGGCATCCTACAAACCTAAACGCTTGCGGGTATTGATGAAAGGCAGCTACGTGGCAGTGCGCTGCCAAACAGGCGCCGTACTCTGAATTCGGCATCGGCCCATTGCTGGTGTTCACACTGAAGTCAAGCAGCATTCAGGCGTGTAGCATCCCGTCTGCCATGTGGAAAATCATGCCGCCAGCATTCACGAGCTCTTTGCAAACGCAGCTGGCGCTATCCGCGTCATCTTCAATCAGAAGTACGGGCATGGGAAGAGACTATTAAAAGATCCGGTTGATGTTATGACAGGAATAGGTCAGTGGGTTAGGTGCGCATCACCCCTAGCCCACTTCGAGCTGCACCCGGATACCCTGGGAAGATGTTTTGCACGCGTGCATCCGGCAACGACAAATGCTGTTGAATCACTTCTGCCAGCACCTGCCGAAAGTCTGTAGTCACTGCCAAGTCTCGACCTTCATACAGCGAACTTGATGCCAAACCGGGCCAGCGGCCGCGCACCTTACCACCGGCAATCGGGCCACCCAGCAACCACATCACATTGCCATGTCCATGGTCGGTGCCGCCATTACCGTTCTCACGTACCGTGCGACCAAACTCGGACATCACCACGACTACCGTGTCGTCCAGCACTGGGCCCAGGCGGGTTGCCAGTGCCGCAAGGCCCTGGCCCAGAGGACTGAGCCGGTTGGCCAGTTGGCCTTTGCCCGCGCCCTGGTTGGCGTGCGTGTCCCAGCCGCCCAGCGCAATGAAAGCCAGTTGCACGCGCGAGTCATTGTGCATAAGCGTGGCTAGGCGCGCCGCATCGTCTGGAAAGCCGTTGGGTAGCGACGCCCCGTTGTTGGCATCCTGCATCTCGACTTGCATCCTGCCATCCATGGAATGCCCATCTAGCGACTCCATCACCTCTGCGTGTGCCTGCTTGGACGCCTGGTAGGCCATGGAGAGCTTGTCGTCCTTGTTGTAGAGTTTGTCAAAGGCGCTGCCAATGGCTGGACGGTCCAGCAACGTAGGCTTGGTGGCGCCTTGGCCGTTGGCAATGTTGGCCACCGGGTTGGCGCCCGCGTAAATGCGCGGTAGGACGGCTCCCACGCTTACAGCGCGCGTAGGTGGTGCCGGGTCACCTGGCTTGGTTGGCAGGTTACCCAGCAAACGGTTGAGCCAGCCATCCGGCGTGGATTTGCGCCCCGGTGTGCCAGACTCCATGAAGTCTTGCGCGTCAAAGTGCGATCGCGTGCCATCGTTGGAGCCCGAGGCGTGCACAAAGGCCAGCTTGCCTGATTGCCAGAACGGCATCAAAGGTGCCAGCGCGGGGTGTAGGCCGAACTGGCCGTCCAGGTCCAGCGCGCCGCCGTCGCTGCCAGGCCTGGCAATGGCAATCGATGAACGTGCGCTGTAGTAGCCGGGGTCGGTGTAGGGCACGACGATGTTCAGACCGTCTACCGCACCGCGCAGAAAGATGACGACCAGGCGCTTTGGCGATGGGGTACCGGGGTCGCCCACAGTGGCCCAGGCTTGTTGGCCCACCGACATCAGGCCCAGGCTGGCCCACGCAGCATTCTGGATCAGCGTTCTTCTTTGCATGGTGATTCCTAGTGGTGCATGAAGTCCGGGCTGCCAAGTACCAAGGCAGCGCGCAGACGCGGTTCAGACTGGTTGATAGAGGCCAGTGTGGCGGGCGAAATGGATCCAGCTACGGTGACCAGCAAGGCATCGGTGTCGACGGGTGGGGAGGCCCAGTCGGGGTTGTATTTACCATCCTCCGACTTTTTCATTTCGCGCCTTATCCCGCGCGCTCCATTGCCAGTGGTGTCCATGGGCCGCTCAAAAGGTAGCTTGCCCGATGCAAAGGCAACCGCAAAGTTCACGCGGCGCGTGATCGCATCGGGGTTGAGCCAGGCTTCCTCGGTATTTTTATAGCCGTCCGGAGTCTGGCAGCCATAGAGCGGCATGCCGAGTTGGTAGGCCGTTGCCAGCAGCGGGCGCACGCTGGTAACGGGCAGACCGGATGCGCGTACGCTTGAGAGCAGATAGCGGTAAGGTGTTTTGAACTTGGCGCTGTAGACCTTGGGGTCACGGAACTCGGAACTGGTGAGCAGTGTTTTGAGTACCGCGCGAATGTCGCCATTGGTTTCCTGGAAGCGCTTGGCCAGACGGTCCACCAAAGCAGCGGGAGGTGTATCACTGACAAAGTACTGGGCCAACTTGTAGCTGATGTGGTGAGCTGTGGCAGGCGCTGCCGCCAATACATCGAGCGCCCACTCGCCCTCGGCCTGCCCGCGGTCGCTCACGGTGCGGCCCAGCCAGTTTTTGGTACCGCGGTCGTGCTTGGTTGCATCGAAGTAAAAGGCAGAGTCCCCACGCCCCTTGCGCGGGTTGATGGTCCAGCCCGTCAGCATGCGAGCCAATTGGGTCACATCAGTCTGGCTGTAGCCTCCGTCTACGCCCAAGGTGTGCAACTCCATCACTTCCCGGGCATAGTTTTCATTCAGACCACTGGACTTGGCAATGGTGGGTTTTCTGCGTGAGGCGTGGTAGCCAGGCGCAACCGAGAGCCAGTTGTCCAGGTAGAACAGCATGGCGGGGTGGTGAGCTGTGGCACCCAGTAGGTCGCGGAATTTACCCATGGCATTGGGGCGGATGGCCTCTCGCTCGTAGTTCTCCACCAGCACCCGATCCAACCCTTTACCGCTGAAGACATTGAAATGGTTGAACCAGAAGTCCACCATGACCTCTTCGAGCTGGCGCGGGCTTTGTAGTGCACGCAGCAAACGCGCTTCGCCGGACTCCAGCGTCATAGTCTGCACTATGTCGCGCCGCTCGTCCTTGCCAATGTCTTTGTCCTTCTTCGCGGCTTGTTGTGCCTCTCGGTATTGGGCAATGAGGTCATCCTGAGACAAGCGCGTGGTATGCAGCGAGTCGAGTTGCTGGGATAGTTGCCGGGGATTGGATAGGCGCTCGGGATTCAGTTGCTCATCGACATAACGGTCTACTCCGATCTGCATGACGCGTGCCACTTCGCCTGGAGCCGGGCCAAAGCTCATGCGGTTGACTGCGTGCAGTACTTCGGGCTGTGTGCTGGATTGAGCGAACGCAGTGCCAGCCAACAAAAGTGTCAACAGCAGACCCAAAGGACTGAGGTGCAAGAGTTTGAGGACTGGCATGTGGATCTCCAAAAAATAGGGCGCCATCGAAGGAATCCCGATTGCAACGCCCTGATTTCGGACAACGTTGACGTGCCAGTCTATTCTCGGCCAGTAAAGAAACGTAAAGCGATTGAACATGTGCGTTGACAATTCTTTACGCCTTGAGAGGTGCGTGCAGTCAACGAGGCCAGGGGGCACAGGCGTTGTCGGTCCATGGAGTCTTTTCCATACCAAAACAAACTGGAGTCCCCCCGTGAAGATTCAAACTTTGATTGCTGCGATTGCTTTGACCGCTGGTGGTGTTGCCTTTGCCCAGACCTCTACACCCAACACCCCGAACCTAGACAAGCGTGAAGCCAACCAGCAAAAGCGAATTGATCAGGGCGTTGCATCTGGCCAACTGACCGCCAAGGAAACCAATCGCCTGAACAAACGCGAAGCCAAATTGGCCGCCGACGAAGCAGCAGCCAAGTCCGATGGTAAGGTGACGCCTGCGGAGCGCAAGAAACTTCAGCGTGAGGCCAACAGAGATAGTCAAGCGATTCACAAGCTGAAGCACAACAAACAAACGGCTGCACCTGCGGGCGCTACTGGCAACTAAACGTAGGTGATTTCCCAATCAGAGCCTCAAGAACCTGAATTCTTAAGGTTCTGATTGCCGTTAAGGCTATTGGGACAACTGTCGGGTGATGCCACCTCAAACGACTACGGCTAGGACTTAAAAATCCCCCCCAACGTGCAATCGCTACCACGACCTCCGAATCGGTGTCGTCCAGAAGCAGTGCCTTACTAAATCGATGTAAGCGTCCGCCCTGCACCGTTATTGCGCCAGCCTGAAGGGGTGTGCAATATCGGGTGAGCTGCACTCCATTGGTGGTGTGCACTCAGCCCGGTTAAGTGGACACCATGCAAGAGTCGAATTCACCCCCCGTCATCGCCACAAGGCGTCGTCACAGCGCCGCCTTCAAACGCAAGATTCTTGAACTGATTGAGAAACCCGGCGCATCCGTGGCCGGCGTTGCGCTGGAGCACGGCGTCAATGCCAATTTGGTGTTCAAGTGGAGGCGTGCCAAGCTCGCCCGCAAGCTTCCTGCAGGGCCTGCCCGACAAACGGTGCTCCTGCCGGTATCCGTTGATCCTCAAGAGTCGTTTCTAATTGTGCCGCCTGGCGTTCGCCCTGCGGTGATCAAGGAGGGCGTCATCGAGATCCATTTTGCCGGTGCCCGCCTGGTGCTGCGCGGCAGCATTGATCCGACCAATTTGCGCAGTGTCGTGCTGGCACTTCGGCAAACAGCATGATCGGATTGCCCACGGGCACGCGGATATGGCTTGCCGCCGGACTGACCGACATGCGCCGCGGATTTGATGGTCTGGCCGCGCTTGCGCAAAGCGCGCTGAAGCAGGATCCGTTTAGTGGCCACGTCTTTGTGTTTCGAGGCAAGCGTGGCGACATCATCAAGCTGTTGTGGTGGGACGGACAGGGCTTGTGCCTGTTTGCCAAGCGATTGGAGAGGGGTCGCTTTATCTGGCCACAGGCGTTGAGCGGCTCAGTGGTTCTGACACCGGCACAACTGTCGATGCTGCTCGAAGGAATTGACTGGAGAATGCCGGTTCGCACAGCGCAACCCACACGTGCGGTATAGACCAATTACTCTGCAGCAAAGGGCAATCCGGTTGACAGTGAAAGTCCTGTGTTTCATTGGCGAATTTGCTGGCAAAGTAATGCCCCATGAGTTCCCAAGCGCTGCTACAAACCATAGAGACCTTGACAGAAGATCTCACGCAGCGCGACGTCACGATCAAGGCCCTGCGCCTGACCATCGAGAAGCTCAAGATCGAGCTTACGCATCTGAGGCGCATGCGCTACGGTCGCTCCAGCGAGAAGATGGATGCGGCCCAAGCCCAACTGGAGTTGCTGAGCGCGGCACTTGCGCCGCTGGTGTCTGTCGATGCAGCAGTGGACGACGCAGCGGGCGCAGCAGGCAGCAATGTTGCTGACCTGGAGGGCGAGCGCAAGAAGCGCAGCAAGAAATCTGCACAACCAGCGCACAGCGGACTGCCTGAGCATCTTCCCCGCGAAGACGTGGTTCACAGCGCCTGCGCAGCCGACTGCAAATGCGGTGCATGCGGCACAGGTCTGCAGCAAATTGGGCAGGATGTATCAGAGGTGCTGGACTACGAGCCCGGCAGTTTCAAGGTCATCCGCCACATCCGTCCAAAGTTTGCCTGCACCCAATGCCACACGGTCAGCCAGGCACCGGCGCCGAGTCGGCCGATTAACCGTTGCATGGCCGGCGCAGGCTTGCTGGCCCAGGTACTGGTGAGCAAATACTGTGATCACCTGCCTTTGTACCGGCAAACTCAGATTTACGCCCGCGCCGGGCTTGACATTGAGCGCTCGACCCAGTGCGACTGGGTGGCGTACTGACCCTTGTTTTCGTAACCAGCCTGTTTCTGTACCAGAAACGCCGACGTCTTCTGGTCCATATCAAGGCCGATCACGAGGCCGAGCGTCAGGCTGCTTTGGAAGCGACACGCCAAAGCGAAGAGCGTTTTCGCAGTTTGACCAAACTGTCATCGGACTGGTATTGGGAACAAGACGATCAGTTTCGTTTCGTGCGCCTGCCAGGGGATCTGGATCAGAAGACCCGCTCTGCGAACGACAATCACATCGGCAAGACGCGCTGGGAAATGGGTGCGATAAATTTGACTGATGAGGATTGGAAAGTACACCGAAGCGTATTGCAGTCTCATCAGGAATTTCATGACTTTGAAATGATGCGTCGCGGCAAAGACGGGGCAGCCCATTGGACGTCGGTCAGTGGTATGCCGATCTTTGACAGCGTTGGACAGTTCAAGGGTTATCGCGGTGTGGCCCGCGACATCACTGAGCGCAAGCAGGCAGAAGAACACATCAAGCACTTTGCTTTTTACGACAACCTGACGCAGTTGCCCAATCGGCGATTGCTCAGGGATGGGCTGGCCCTCGCACTGGCAACCAGTAAACGCCGCCAACTGTACGGTGCCTTGCTGTTTCTGGACCTTGATAATTTCAAACCGCTGAATGACAAGTACGGCCATGAATTTGGTGATCTGCTCCTGATAGAAGTTGCAAATCGGCTCAAAACCTGTGTGCGAGAGATTGACACGGTGGCCCGCTTTGGCGGTGATGAGTTTGTGGTGGTGCTAGGTTATTTGGACGTCGACAAGAATGAATCCAGAGTCCTGACGAGTCGGGTCGCCGAGAAGATTCGGACCAGTTTGTGCCAACCCTATTTGCTCACGGACAAGCGAGAGGGGAGCACAGCCGGAACTGTCGAACATCACTGCACCGCAAGCATTGGCGCCACGCTGTTTTTCGGTCAAGAAGAGAGAGAAGACGAAATCCTCAAACGAGCTGACATGGCGATGTATGACGCCAAGCAGGCTGGGCGAAACAGGATTCGGTTTCGCGAGACCAAAGCTTAGTCAGCGGGCCGCCCATGCCCGAATGCGGGTTTCTGATTCCCATGCTGGCCGGAGGTCGGTCCAGTGACGTCAACGCATGAATGTCACCAGAAGGATCACTGCCAACAAACTCACCGCCACGCCAAAAACGATCAAGGCTGCCGGATCGGTGCCTTTGAATTTTTTGACGCCCTTCGCAAAATCTCTTGGAAACTCTTCAGTCACAGTGTTGTCTCCCCGTGTAAAGCAGACTACCAACCGATTCATCCATCTGCTCAATGCAACAGAGGGATGAAATCAATCTACAGCTATTGGTGCAGGGCCGCAAGTGTCGTTTCCACTATGAGTGTTGCGCTAGATCAATGGAGTTCGACGCTTTGTCTCCTTAGGGATTCGCCCTGCCCCGGTCAGTTACCCCCACGAACAGTGATCAAGTTTGTGGATAACTTGCCGAGTAACTCCAGATACCCGCGCCAATGCTGGTGCTGCCTGCAGTGCTCACAAAATGAGCAGTGATCAGCGAGGCGATCTGATTCAAGGATTCGGTCGATAGGCCATTGACCGACTAGTGCTTCTTGAAGGAATCTTGCCTTGTCGCTTGATGTCCCGGAGATTCAAGATCAAGACCTTGATTTCAAGCCAACGGATGTTTGTTTTTCCGATTTTGTAAGTAAGTGTATTTCTGTCAACACGTTGGTTGAGTCCTACGTTTTCAAAAACAAGACCGAGCATAATTCGGCCCCGCTTATGGCAGTCGGAGCTTGCGCGATTGTCACTGGATGAAAGAGATCAACATGTTGACTGTCAGGAACTTGATCGCAGCGGCGGTGCTTTCTGGCCTTGCTGTGGCTTCGTTTGCCCAGGCACCTGCGGCATCGGCGCCAGCCGGCAATCCCGGAGTTCAGGCAGACCGTGCTCAATTGCAGGCTGATCGGGCCAAGTTGAAAGCGGATCGCCAAAGCGCCCAAGCTGAGCGCAAAAAGCTCAAAGCCGACAAGGCAACTGGAAACACTGCAACAGTTGCGACTGATAAGACTGAATTGAAGGCAGACCGCCAACTGGTTAAAGCGCAGAAAACTGTTGTTCACGCGGACAAGAAGAAGTTGCGTGCCGATACTAATGGGACAAAGCAGTAAGGTCTGGCCTTGTGTGGATCTGCACAGGCGACTATTCACTCGAACAACATAGTGCGCGGACGATGTCTACTGACGTGCGGAGTTGCTCAAGTACTGGCACGACGACCGGGCCCCGGCAATAGCCGGACCAAATGACAACTTGAGAGACGGGTATCACTGGCATCGAATTGCAAGAGTCCATGCGAATTACATTTCATTACAAAAAGCGAGCACCAGATGTCGGCTTGCAGTGACCACATTTGGTAGGCATCGTCAACAATGCGTACAAGGGCATGCACTTGCACCAAGGAGATTAATCTTGGCTACTAAACTTTCTGAGATCGATGCATCTCGCTTTCTTGCCCAGGCTTCCATGGGTGCTAGTCGCAACGAAATTCTGAATGTGCAGAATCTGGGCTACGCGGGTTGGTTGGATGCACAGTTCGCCATGCCGCGAACGCAGTCTCGATGGGAATGGCTCATAAGCAATGGATTCAACAACATCAGCAACCGCAATACCGAAAATGGCTTTGATGCCGCAAGCTGGTGCAAGCTGTTAAGTTCGCCCGACACACTGAGACAACGCATTGCGCTAGCCCTCTCAGAAATTTTGGTGGTTGGCATCGACGGGTTAAGCGGTGGCTGGCGGTCTTTCACGGCGGCGCACTATCAGGATATTCTGGAAGCCAATGCCTTCGGCAACTACCGCAACCTGCTCGAAGATGTCACTCTAAGTCCGGCCATGGGCGAATGGCTGACCTACAGGGGCAATCTCAAAGCCAACACGACCACCGGTGCCTTGCCCGACGAGAACTACGCCAGGGAAATCATGCAGTTGTTCACCATTGGACTGGTGCAACTCGACATCAATGGCACGCCAGTTCCGGTCGGTGGTGTTCAGCCCACCTATGAACAGACCGATGTTATGGGTTTAGCACGGGTATGGACTGGATGGGACTGGGACTTTGGTACAGGCAATTCAACAACCCCGGATTTCCAGGGACGCCCGATGAGACAGATTCCATCGCGCTGTGAAACAGGAGCCAAGTCCTTTTTGAAAACCACGATTCCAGCCGGTACGGACGGTCGGGCCAGCATGGCCATGGCGCTGGATACGCTTTTCAATCATCCTAACGTCGGTCCATTCATCAGCAAGCAACTCATTCAGCGCTTGGTCAGCAGTAATCCGAGCGCTGCATATGTGGGCCGCGTCGCCACCGTGTTCAACAACGATGGCACTGGCAAGCGAGGTAATTTGCGGGCGGTGGTCAAGGCAATCCTGCTTGATTTTGAAGCCCGCAATCCGGTGGGTAGTAACGGCCCTGCGTTCGGCAAGCTGCGTGAGCCAATGCTGCGTTTTGCCAACTGGGCACGTGCCTTCGCCGTCACTTCCGTCACCGGGGCGTGGAACGTGGGCAGCACGGCAGACCCTGGTACACGCTTGGGTCAGAGTCCGCTGCGCTCGCCTACTGTGTTCAATTTCTTTCGCCCCGGCTACGTTCCACCCAACACAGCTCTGGGCACCGCTGGGATGGCTTCGCCGGAATTCCAGATCACCAACGCAGCCTCAGTGGTTGGATATGTCAACTTCATGCAAAGAGCAATTAGCAGCGGTGTTGGTGAAGTCACGGCCAACTACAGCAGCCTGATTCCGCTGGCGAGCGATGCCTCAGCGCTGCTCAGTGAGATCAATGTCGTCGTAGCCGCCGGTCAAATCAGCGCAAGTAACTTGGCAATGATGATAGCTGCCGTCAATAGCATTCCTACCAACAATGCGGCTGCGATGAACAATCGCATCCATGCCGCCCTGTTGATGGTGATGGCATCGCCCGAATACATCACACAAAAATAGGAGGGCAACCATGCATTCCAAATTCCCCAACATTCCACGGCGTGATTTTCTTAAGCGCAGTGCCTCCCTGGCTGTCGGCAGCGCCATCGCACCCTGGGCCTTGAATTTCGCTGCCATGGGTGAGGCCGCAGCGGCCACTGCTACCGGTTACAAAGCTCTGGTTTGCGTATTTCTGTATGGCGGCAACGACTACGCCAACACCCTCGTTCCGTTTGACCCGGCAAGCTATACCACATACCAGTCCATTCGATCCACTCTGGCCTATCCAGCAGCGAGTCTGAGTAGCACGGTGCTGCAACCTACGATAGTGCCAACCGATGTCTCAGGCGCGAGCCGTCAGTATGCACTTGCACCGGAATTAGCACCTTTAATGCCCCTGTTCAATAGCGGCAAGATGGGTGTTCTACTAAATGTGGGCAATTTGATTCAGCCTACAACCAAAGCCCAATACCACACCAATTCGGTGCCCCTACCCTCCAAACTCTTCTCCCATAACGACCAGCAGTCCGAGTGGCAGTCCTCAGGCGCCGAGGGCACCACAACGGGGTGGGGTGGACGCATGGAAGACGTACTAGCGGGCGGCAACAGCAACCCAATCTTTTCCTGCGTCAATGTCTATGGCAACGCTGTATTTCTGGCAGGGCAAGCAACGAGCCAGTACCAGATCACAACTAATGGTGCAGTCGCGCTCAATGCCGCCAACAGTCTGTTTGGGTCTCAGATGGCTGCACGAACTCTCCAATCCATCATGACAGCCGGTTCGCGGTACCCCCTCGAGTCAGATTACGCAAGCGTCGTGGCCCAAGCGCTCAGTGCCCACAACACGCTAAATTCGGCGTTGGCTACTGCACCCGCAATTCGTACACCCTATCCAGTTTCCAACAGTCTGGCTGATCAACTCAAGATGGTCGCACGTACTGCTTCGGTGGCCAGCACTCTAGGCGTAAAACGACAAGTCTTCTTTGTTGCACTGGGGGGCTTTGATACGCACGACAATCTGGCCACGAATCATCCGAAGTTGCTGACTCAAGTGGCTGACGCTCTGTCGGCTTTTTACTCGAGCACGGTTGAACTTGGCCTGGCGTCATCCATTACGGCTTTCACAATGTCTGACTTTGGTCGCACACTTTCGGTAAACAATGATGGCTCCGACCATGGGTGGGGCAGCATGCACTTCATGCTCGGCGATGCAGTCAAAGGGCAAAGATTTTATGGAACAGCGCCCATCGTCGCGGTCGATGGTCCTGATGACGTAGGTCAAGGGCGCCTGCTTCCCACCACCTCAGTGGATCAATACGCTGCAACTCTCGGGAATTGGTTTGGTTTGTCGGATAGCCAGCTGCTCGCTGTGCTTCCACACTTGGCTAATTTCAGTTCGTCGTCTCGGAATCTGAAATTCATGGCCTAAAGCAATCGGACTGCGCCACACGGACGGCATCGCCGCGCAAGCCGACGGCCACCAATACCCGCCACCTGGAAGTTCAATTGCATGATCTTTCCCTTCATCGTTAGCTACACGACGAACTGTGGCAGTTGATCGCTTGCCTCTGAAAATCAATTTCCCCCGTGCCCAAAAACTCTCAATTGAGTACACTTATCCACAGTTGCAAATTCAAAAAGCAACTGCTCGTCCTGGGTCAAATTTAAATCGGCAGGGTGGGTCAATATTCAATCGGCGCGGACAC
>CAIYMN010000396.1 GCA_903927295.1 uncultured beta proteobacterium
CTGCGTCGCAATATGGCCGGGCTTGATCTGGTGCTGGTGCCGGAGATGTTCTGGGACTATTGCATGCCCGACGTGATCGTCATGGAGCGCATGCATGGGGTGCCGATCAGCCAGGTCGAACGCCTGCGAGCGGCAGGCGTCGATATTCCGAAGTTGGCCCGCGATGGTGTCACGATCTTCTTCACCCAGGTGTTTCGCGACGGATTTTTTCACGCCGACATGCACCCGGGCAATATTCAGGTCAGCATCGAGCCGGCAACCTTTGGCCGCTACATATCGCTCGATTTCGGCATCATTGGAACGCTCAGTCGTTCCGACAAGGAATATCTTGCACAAAATTTCACTGCATTTTTCCGCCGCGACTACAAACGGGTGGCCGAATTGCACATCGAGTCCGGCTGGGTGCCAGCGACGACGCGGGTTGACGAACTGGAGTCGGCAATCCGCTCGGTTTGTGAGCCTTACTTTGACCGTCCGCTAAAGGACTTTTCGCTCGGCCTGGTGTTGATGCGATTGTTTCAGACATCCAGGCGTTTTTCTGTTGAGATCCAGCCGCAGTTGGTGCTGCTGCAAAAGACGCTGCTCAACATTGAAGGCTTGGGTCGGCAGCTTGACCCTGATCTGGATCTCTGGAACACGGCCAAGCCGTTTCTGGAGCGCTGGATGCTCGACCAGATTGGACCCAAGAAACTGATTGAGCAATTGCGCAATGAGGCGCCGCTTTATGCCAAGCTGATACCCGAGTTGCCCCGGCTGCTGGTTGATTTTCTCAAGGGCGACCGGTCAGGTTCAGCCCAGGCACTGAACGCTCTTCTGCTGGAGCAAAAACGGACCAATCGGCTGTTGCAGGGGCTGCTGTACGGGGGGCTTGGCTTTGTCCTGGGCGTGCTTGCGATGCGATTGTTGGGCCGGTTTCACCTTTTCTAGAGGGTTCGACCGACTGCCTTGATTGATATGGCAAGGCCTATAATCAAAGGCTTTGCAACCTGAGATCCGAGCCTTACCGTCATGCCAATTTATGCCTATAAATGCGAGTCCTGCGGGTTTGCCAAGGATGTACTGCAGAAGATGTCAGACTCGCTTCTGACGGACTGTCCGACTTGTGGGGCCTCCGCTTTCAAAAAGCAGCTGACAGCCGCCGGTTTTCAGTTGAAGGGCTCAGGTTGGTACGCCACTGACTTCAAGGGTACTGCGGCACCAGCGAGCGCTGCCGCAGATGCGTCGACGCCAGCCAAGCCGGTCGCTGACAGCGCAAGCCAGACTGCTGCACCGGCCAAGGCCGATTCGCCGGCAGCGTCCGCCACAGGGGGCTGCAGCGGTGGCTGCGCCTGCCATTGACCGCGATTAGAAAAAGAAGCTTCGCATGCCAATCAAGAAATACCTGCTCACCGGCTTGTTGGTATGGCTGCCACTGGCCATTACCCTGTGGGTGCTGCTCTGGCTGGTGGGTTTGCTTGATGCAATTTTCGGCGGTTTCCTGACCGGCTTGGCGGCCTTGACGCCGGGTTCGGCCAAAGCAATGATTGAACCACTGCGCCATATACCGGGGCTCGGGGTTGTGCTGGTTTTTTCTGCGTTATTGATCACCGGTGCATTGGTTACCAATGTGGCGGGTCGCTGGTGGCTGGCCCAGTGGGAGCGACTGTTTACCCATATTCCGGTCTTCAAATCAATTTATAACAGCGTCAAGAAGGTCTCGGACACGCTGTTTTCGAGCAATGGCAATGCATTTCGTACCGCCATGCTGGTTCAGTACCCGCGAGCCGGTGTCTGGACCATCGCGTTTCAGACCGGCACTCCGAGTGGCGAAGTGGCGGCGCAATTGGGTCCGGATTTCGTCAGTGTTTACGTGCCGACCACGCCGAACCCGACCAGCGGATTTTTTCTGATATTGCCACGCGCCGAAGTGATTGAATTGCAAATGAGCGTCGATGAGGCGCTTACCTATGTCATTTCCATGGGCTCGGTCGCACCCGGCACGCTGCCTGCCAGTGCGCCAAAATAGTTGAGTTGTTACTAACCTGCGCCACCCTCGAGTGGCGGCATTGAAAGTTGTTTATGGCCATGCGTTCCCACTATTGCGGTCTTGTGACCGAAGCCCTTCTGGGGCAGACTGTCAGCCTTTGTGGCTGGGTGAACCGCCGTCGCGATCATGGTGGCGTCATCTTTGTCGATATACGCGATCGCGAGGGCTATGTGCAGGTAGTGTGCGACCCTGACCGCGCCGCCATGTTCCAGGCTGCAGAGGGTTTGCGCAACGAGTTTTGCATCCAGGTCAAGGGTCTCGTGCGATCGCGCCCCGAAGGTACCATCAACGAGAATCTCAAGAGCGGCGGGGTCGAAGTGCTGTGTCACGAACTGACGGTGCTGAACCCGTCGGTGACACCGCCGTTTCAGCTCGATGATGAAAGCCTGAGTGAAACCACGCGGCTGACGCACCGCGTGCTGGATCTGCGCCGACCCTACATGCAGAACAACCTGATGTTGCGTTACCGGGTAGCGATGGAAGTGCGCAAGTACCTTGATGCTCATGGCTTTCTCGACATTGAGACGCCGATGCTCGGCAAGTCCACGCCCGAGGGTGCACGTGACTACCTGGTACCCAGTCGCGTCCATGACGGACACTTTTTTGCCTTGCCGCAAAGCCCACAGTTGTTCAAGCAGTTGTTGATGATTGCGGGCTATGACCGTTATTACCAACTCACCAAATGCTTCCGCGACGAAGACTTGCGGGCAGACCGTCAGCCCGAGTTCACGCAGATCGATATCGAAACTTCGTTTCTCACCGAACAGGACATTCGCGATCTGGTCCAAGGCATGATTACCACCGTTTTCAAGAACACGCTGGGTGTCGATCTGGGTGAATTTCCGGTCATGGCCTATAGCGAGGCGATGTATCGCTACGGCTCCGACAAACCCGATTTGCGGGTCAGGCTGGAGCTGACTGAACTGACCGATGTGATGACGGACGTGGACTTCAAGGTGTTTTCTGGTGCCGCCAACATGAAGGACGGGCGTGTCGTCGGATTGCGCGTTCCGGGCGGCGCGCGTGAGGCAGGTGGCTTGGCGCGCAGCGAAATTGACGCCTACGCCGAGTTTGTCAAGATCTACGGCGCCAAAGGCCTGGCGTATATCAAGGTCAATGACGTGACCAAGGGTCCTGGTGATGCCAGTGCACGCTGGCCCGGCCTGCAGAGTCCGGTTGTCAAGAACCTGCATGACAAGGCCATCACCGAGGTCCTGGCGCGTACCGGAGCGCAGAACGGGGATCTGGTTTTCTTTGGCGCAGACAAGGCGAAGATCGTCAATGATGCGATCGGTGCGCTGCGCATCAAAATCGGGCACAGCGAGTTCGGCAAGAAGAATGCATTGTCCGAGAAGGCCTGGCGACCACTCTGGGTGGTGGATTTCCCGATGTTTGAATTTGACGAGGAAGCACAGCGTTACACCGCAGTGCATCATCCCTTCACGGCACCGAAAGAGGGGCACGAGGACTGGATGGTCACGGCGCCAGAGAAATGCATTTCTCAAGGCTACGACATGGTGCTCAACGGCTGGGAAATGGGTGGTGGTTCGGTTCGTATCCACCGCGCCGATGTGCAGCAAAAAGTGTTTGACGCGCTGAAGATCACACCCGAAGAAGCGCAGGAAAAGTTTGGCTTTCTGCTCGATGCCCTGCAATATGGCGCGCCACCGCATGGCGGGCTCGCTTTTGGCCTGGATCGCATCATCACCCTGATGACGGGCGCTGAGTCGATACGCGATGTGATTGCCTTCCCCAAGACACAGCGTGCCCAATGTTTGCTGACGCAGGCGCCATCCCCTGTTGATGAAAAGCAACTGCGTGAACTGCACATCCGATTGCGCACGCCAGAGCCCGCCAAAGCGGGTTGAGCTGTACCCGATCCGGGCTTCAGGCACAATGAAAGGGCGCTCACACAGCGCCCTTTTTATGCCGATGGCTTACAAAATTCCTGAATCCGTACTGGTAGTGATTTACACCCCGGGTCTGGATGTGCTGTTGATCAAGCGCGCTGACGTGGCTGATTATTGGCAATCAGTGACTGGTAGCAAGGACACGCTCGAAGAACCTTATGTCCAGACAGCTTCTCGGGAAGTTCATGAGGAGACCGGAATTGATTGCCGACCTGGCACACCGCTTCATGCAGGTTTGTGTGATTGGGGACTGGAAAATGTGTATGACATCTATCCTCATTGGCAGTGGCGCTATGGGCCCGGCGTGACGCGCAATATCGAGCATTTGTTCGGCCTGCAAGTGCCGTACCGGATGCCGATTTGGCTGGATGAGCGCGAGCACACGGCCTATCAATGGATGCCGTACCGGGAAGCTGCGCAGAAATGCTTTTCGCCATCCAATTCAGAGGCGATCCTGCTGTTGAGCCATCTTGCCTCGATCGGGGCTTCAGCGTGAATGTTGTGCGTGTTGCCACCTACAACATCCATAAGGGTGTGCAGGGTCTTGGACCGCGGCGTCGCCTGGAAATTCATAACCTGGGCCATGCGGTTGAGCAGTTTGACGCGGACATTGTCTGTCTGCAGGAGGTACGCAAACTGCACCGCGTTGAAGAGCGTCACTTCGCGCGCTGGCCGGAGTTGCCGCAGGCCAATTATCTGGCGCCTGAAGGCTACGAGGCGGTGTACCGGACGAACGCACTTACCAGGCACGGCGAGCATGGCAACGCCGTCCTGTCGCGCTGGCCAGTGTCGGCGCATCAGCATGAGGATATATCGGACCACCGATTTGAGCAAAGAGGCCTGCTGCATGTCGAGGTCAAGGTGCATGGTCGGGAGGTCCACGTCGTGGTGGTCCACCTGGGCCTGATTCGCTCAAGTCGGGCGCGTCAGGTGGCCCAGTTGCAGCGCTTTATCGCGCGGGAAATTCCGGCGCATGCTGCGCTGCTGGTGGCCGGTGACTTCAATGATTGGGGGACACTGGTTGAAGAGGCGCTGGCACAGACAGGTCTGCGAGCTTTCAGGGGGGCCAATCAGTTGACCTTTCCGGCTCGACTGCCATTGGTGCAACTGGACTATGTCTATGCCAGGGGTTTGACGCCGCTGGAAGCACATGTTCCGCGCGGGCGCATCTGGTGGCGCATGTCGGACCATCTGCCACTGATAGCAGAGTTCGCTCTGCCTGTTCAAGCTTAGGGGAATCATGCAGCAACTTCGTCCCGGCCACCAACTTGTGTTGTTGCAGGGCGGGCAAGCCTTTTTTCCTTCCCTGGTGCAGGCCATTGATGGCAGCGTCCATGAAGTCCGCATCGAGACCTATATCTTCAATGTGGAGGCCTCTGGTTTGCAGGTGGCTCTGGCGCTGGAGCGCGCGGCGCGGCGCGGCGTGGCAGTTTATCTGGCCATGGACGGCGTGGGCACGCCAAGTCTCCCTTCCCACTGGTCTGCCCGTTTTGATGCAGCAGGCGTCAAGTGGGCGATATTTTCCCCGCTGGGCAATCTGGGCATGCTGATTCCGAGTCGCTGGCGACGTCTGCACAGAAAGTTATGCGTGGTGGACGGCCATGTGGCATTTTGTGGTGGCATCAATGTTCTTGACGACTATTTTGATCCGAACTACGGAGCGCTCGAGACACCACGCCTTGATTTTGCGGTTCGTGTGACCGGCCCACTGGTACAGAGCGTGCATGAAGCGATGGCCCGGTTCTGGTGGCGTCTGCAGGCCGCCAGCACGGCGCGGCAGAGCGACTTTGCCGCTTCCTGGCGCGCCCTGCAGGAAGCGCTCGCACTGGCATTGCAGGAACGCGCAAGTACCGATCCGGGTAACGCCATACCACTTGCCGTTCCGCCGGACCACGGTACCAGCGCGGAACTGGTGTTGCGTGACAACCTGCGCAATCGGACCAGGATCGAGCGTACCTACCGCAAGGCGATTGGTGCAGCGCGGGAAGAGATCATGATTGCCAACGCCTATTTTTTGCCGGGTCGAAAGTTGCGCAAGGGTCTGATCCTGGCTGCCCGCCGTGGCGTCAGGGTTCGTTTGTTGTTGCATGGTCGTTACGAATATTTCATGCAGTACTACGCGACCCGACCGGTCTATGGGGCACTGTTGGCGGCGGGCGTCGAAATATACGAATACTCAGCCGGCTTCTTGCACGCCAAGGTTGCGGTCATCGATGGCCATTGGGCCACCGTGGGATCTTCCAATCTGGACCCGTTGAGTCTGCTGCTGGCGCGGGAGGCCAATGTGGTGGTCGACGACGCTGCTTTTGCGCAGGTCCTGCATGCGCGGCTGGAAGAGGCCGTGATGCATGGCAGCGTTCAAATTGATCCTTCAGCTTACGCTAACCGGCCGTGGCGTCAGCGACTGCTGGATGCCATGGCCTTTGGCTTGATGCGGAGCCTGCTCTTTTTATACGGAAAACGCTATTGATTCAATAGCACATCAGGCTTGATTGGAAAGGGAAAATGGCCAAAAACCCTACAGTCAAAACGCTGATAACATGACCGCATGTTAATGAAAAGTCAAAGCACCATGAATCCAGTCGATGCCGATGAGGGTACCCCCGTATCCGTGAAGATCCGGGAGCGTCTGCTGGCCGCGCGCAAACGTTTCAATGCCAACGACAACATCGCGGACTTTGTCGAGCCCGGGGAACTTGAACTCCTGCTCGATGAAGTGGAAGAGAAAATGAAAGGTGTCTTGAGCAGTCTGGTTATTGACACCGAACGTGATCACAACACCGATCAGACCGCACGCCGCGTTGCCAAACTGTACGTCAACGAGGTGTTTCGTGGGCGCTACGTCAGCGCGCCAGCGATCACAGAGTTCCCCAACGCCGAGCATCTCAATGAGTTGATGATTGTGGGACCGATCACTGTGCGCAGTGCCTGCAGTCATCACCTTTGTCCTGTCATTGGCCAGATCTGGATCGGTGTGCTTCCGAACGAGCACACCAACGTGATCGGATTGTCAAAGTACGCCAGGCTGGCCGAGTGGATTATGGGCAGACCGCAGATCCAGGAGGAAGCTGTCGTTCAACTGGCGGATCTGATTCAGCAGAAGACGCAGCCCGATGGTCTGGCGATCGTGATGGAGGCGACGCATTTTTGCATGGGTTGGCGTGGTGTCAAGGACATGAACAGCAAAATGATCAATTCGGTCATGCGCGGCAGTTTCCTGAAAGACCCCAACCTGCGCCGTGAATTCCTCTCACTCATTCCAGGCAAGGGTTGATCATGTTGGTACGATTGCTTTACGCCAGCCGAGTTAACGACACCAGTCCCGAGGCCATCGACGCGATACTGGCGCAGTCGCGCAAGCACAACCCTGAGTGTGGCATTACCGGCATTCTTTGTTACGGTGGCGGCATATTTTTGCAGGCGATTGAGGGTGGGCGGATGCCAGTGAGTGAGTTGTACGGGCATATTCAGAGAGATCCCCGCCACAAGGACTTGGTACTTCTGCATTACGAAGAGATCACCGAACGCCGTTTTGGCGGCTGGACGATGGGGCAGGTCAATATGTCCAAGATCAATGCGTCGATCTTGCTCAAATACGCTGAAAAACCGGAGCTCGACCCCTATTCAGTCTCGGGTAGCGTGTCGCTGGCGCTGCTCGAAGAACTGATGGCCACGGCCTGCGTCATTGGGCGCGCCTGAGCGTGGCCCTGACGCTCAATTACTTTTTTACCGAATTGGCTGTCGGACCGGCAGTCGCCTCTTTGTAGGCAGATTCGTTGACAGTCAGGCCTTGAGCCGAGAACTTGGCCGCACTCTTCTTTCCAATCCCTTTGACGCGGCTCAGCAAGTCGGACCAGTCCTTGAAGTTGCCCTTCTTGCGCTCGTCCAGGATCTTGCCGGACAGTGAGGGGCCGATGCCCTTGATGCTGTCGAGCTCGGCTGCGTTGGCTTGGTTCACGTCGGTAGCAGCCAGGCAGAAGGCGGCATAGAGCATGGCCACCAGGCCGAGGAAAATCTTCCGCATCACGCAGTTCCCCCAGGTTGATCGAGCAAGCAGTTCACGTATCTGGATACTCCGCCCTGGACGTCCGTGAAGCGGTGATCGCAGCCAGCCTTGCGCAAGGCTGTCAGGTCGGCCTGGGTGTAGCACTGGTACTTGCCGCGCAGGCTGTCGGGGAAAGCGACGTACTCGATCAGACCGGCGGAGACCATGGCCTCGTGGGTCAGGGAAGCTGCGCCTCGGTTGCTGCGCATGGTATTTACTACCGCATCAGCGACATCATTAAAGGGTTGCGCCCGACCGGTGCCCAGATTGAAGATGCCGGAAATCTCCGGA
>CAIYMN010000397.1 GCA_903927295.1 uncultured beta proteobacterium
CGGCCGGGCTGATCTGTGCGGTCAGTGTCGGTGGCACAAAGGACGCGCTGACGCGATCAAGTTCGGCCTGCGTGATGGTGTGCGGCGCGCCGTCGTGCGTGATGATCTGCTGGTACTCGGCCTCCACTTCGTCCCTGAAGCGTTGCCCCTGGGCCTTGACCAGGATCTTGATGCGTGCCTTGTACATGTTGTCGCGTCGGCCCCAGCGGTTGTAGACGCGCACCAGCGCTTCAAGGTAGTTCAGGATCTGGTTCCAGGGCAGAAACTCACGCAGCGTGCTGGCAATGATCGGGGTGCGACCCATGCCGCCGCCCGCCAGTACCTTGAAGCCGATGAAGCCATCATCCGAGCGCAACAGATGCAGGCCGACGTCGTGCCAGGCGGTGGCGGCGCGGTCTTCGCGGGCACCCGAAATGGCGATCTTGAACTTGCGCGGCAGGTAGGCAAACTCCGGATGCAGCGTACTCCACTGGCGCATGATCTCGGCAAACGGACGCGGGTCGGCCATTTCGTCGGCGGCAATACCGGCGCGCTCATCGCTGGTAATGTTGCGTATGCAATTGCCGCTGGTCTGGATGCCATGCATGTCGACCGATGCCAGCAGGTCCATCACGTCGGCGCTTTGCTCCAGAGCAATCCAGTTGTACTGCACGTTCTGGCGCGTTGTGAAGTGGCCGTATCCCGTGGGCAGTTTGACGGTGCCAAGTGCCGACTGCTTTTCTTGAGCGCTCTGGAAGACCTGCGCACTCGGCTGGTCGTAGTCACGCGCAATTTTGGCCAGCACACGCAGTTGTGCGCTGGAGAGTTCACCATAGGGCACCGCCACACGCAGCATGGGCGCATGACGCTGCACATACCAGCCGTTTTGCAGGCGCAGCGGGCGAAAATCGTCGTCACTGAGTTGGCCACTCAGGTTGCGCTGCAGTTGGTCGCGGTACTGCGCTGCGCGCTGCCTGACGAAATGGCGGTCGAATGCGGTGTATTGGTACATGGGTGTACCGAATCTAAAGGCTAAGCCATAGATTACAAACTACATTCTTGTGATGTCTATATGCTGATCGAGCATATAGGCGGCCATGACGCCGCAACCTCGGCAGGACCGATCTTGCGTTATCTGGCTGGCGGCACGTAGCCTTGAGCGGCATCTGCGCCCTGGCCAAAGAAATGGTTTTCCATTTGCCGCGCCAGATACTGGCGTGCCTGTATGTCGGCCAGATTCAGGCGGTTTTCATTGACCAGCATGGTTTGATGCTTGAGCCACTCCTGCCAAGCGGCCTTGCTGACGCTCTCCCAAATGCGCTTGCCCAGGGCACCTGGATAGGGTGGAAAGTCCAGCCCCTCAGCTTCCATGCCGTACTTGATGCAGTTGACGATGCGTGCCATGTGTAGCCTTTTCGAGTCTTCGTAAAAGGCCTAACTTTAGCAAGCTTTGTGCAGAGCCTGTGCACTGCGGTAAAATCAAGGCTATGGCAAAAGCTGACACTAAAACAAAAATGCTGGCCGATGGCCTGCGTTACAAGTCCAAAGTCTCGGGGTCCCCGTTTACGGCGGCAACCTCCTTTGGCGCCGCGACGATGTCGTGTTTTCTGTGTGGCAAGCATCGAGCGCGCTCCCAGATGGTGACGCGCAAGATACTTGGCAAGTCGCAGGCGGTGTGCTCACCGTCGTGCAAAGCGGCCGACGAAGCTGCAAGCTGACCTCCCGAGGTTGAAGATGCTGTTGCACTGGCTGCAGAAGTCGCCACGCTTGGCGCTGGTGCTGCTGTTCCTGGTCTGCGTTAGCATGCTGGCCTTTGGTCAGTATCTGCAGCATGTGGTCGGGCTGGAGCCGTGCCCCATGTGCATTGTGCAGCGCTACGCCCTGGTATTGGTAGCCTTGATTGCGATCCTGGCGAGTGCGAGTCATCGGCGCACTGTGCACATAGTCGGCGCTGCGCTGCTGTTGCCCAGTGCCGGGTTTGGCGCCTACGTGGCAGGGCGGCAAAGCTGGTTGCAGTGGTACCCGCCGGAAGTCGTTAGCTGCGGCCGCGATTTTTACGGAATGATAGAAACGTTCCCGTTGCAGCGCGCGATTCCGATGATTTTCAGAGGTAGTGGCGACTGCAGCAAGATCGACTGGACCTTTCTCGGCGGCTCCATTGCGAACTGGTCATTTGTCTGCTTCACCGCATTTGCGGTATTCGCTCTGACGCTGCTCTGGCAGCAAGTCAGACGCCGTTGAGTTTCTTCACCAGCACCTGACTCTTGCGGTCAGCGTTGTACTTTCGTTTGCGCGCGTCGGGTAACCAGTCGGTGTCCACCAAGGCAAAGCCGCGCTTCAAGAACCAGTGGGTGGTGCGGGTCGTCAAGACAAAAATGCTGTCCAGCCCGGCCGCTCTGGCCCTTTGCTCGATGCGTTTCAAGACTCTCTCGCCATCGCCCTGACCCTGCACCTGAGGTGAGACGGTGAGGGCCGCCATTTCTGCCGTACGCGCTTCGGCATAGGGATAGAGCGCAGCGCAGGCGAAGATCACGCCGTCGTGCTCAATTACCGTGTAGTTGCCGACATCGCGTTCGATTTCGGTTCGGCTGCGCTTGACCAGCGTACCGTCTCTTTCGAACGGCTCAATCAGTTGCAGGATGCCGCCGACATCGTCGACTGTTGCTTCGCGCAGACTCTCCAGCTTTTCATCGACAACCATGGTGCCGATGCCGTCGTGCACATAGACTTCGAGGAGGATGGCTCCGTCGACGGCAAAGGGAATGATGTGGCTGCGCTCGACGCCATTCTTGCAGGCGTTGACGCAGTGCTGCAGATAGAACGCTGCATCGGTGGGCTGACTGGCCACAGGCAACTCGGCCAGCAGCTTTTCGGCAGCAGCCAGCGGCAATTCGGTAGCAATCGGATTGTCCTCACCTTCAGGTTGCTCGGGGTGGACACGCAGGCCCGCAATCTCGGTCACGAAAATCAGTTTGTCGGCCTGCAGAGCGGAGGCGACCGATGTTGCGACCTCTTCCATGGTCAGGTTAAAGGCTTCACCGGTGGGTGAAAAACCGACCGGAGAGAGTAAAACCATGGCGCCGAAATCGAGTGTCTTGAGGATCCCGGCGGTATCGACCTTGCGCACCAGACCGGAGTGCTGGAAGTCAACTCCGTCAACAATGCCGACCGGCCGCGCGGTAATGAAGTTGCCGGAAATGACCCGCACCGTTGCACCAGCCATCGGCGTGTTGGGCAGACCCTGGCTGAAGGCCGCTTCAATCTCGTAGCGCAATTGCCCGGCGGCTTCCTGAGCGCAATCAAGCGCAATACTGTCGGTGACACGCATGCCATGTGAGTAACGCGAGGCATGACCCTTGGCGGCGAGTTGGTCATTGACCTGGGGTCTAAATCCGTGCACCAGCACTACTTTCACACCCATGCTCTGAATCATGGCCAGATCCTGCGCCAGATATTGCAGCTTGCCCGCGGCAATGGCCTCGCCGGCGATACCAACCACAAAAGTCTGATGCCGGAATTTGTGAATGTACGGCGCTACCGATCGAAACCAGGGGACAAAGGTGAAATTGAAAACGGAGGACATGAAGTTGGCGTAGATGCTTGCACTGATAATTGGCAGATGCCGTCTGGATCATTTTGACCGAAGTTTGCCCTTGTCTGACATTCCCCTGAAAATCGAGTTTCCAGAGTCCTTGCCAGTGTCGGGTAAACGCGACGACATCATGGCGGCCCTGCGCACGCATCAGGTCATCATCGTCTGCGGCGAAACCGGCTCCGGCAAGACGACGCAGTTACCCAAGATTGCACTGGCCATGGGGCGTGGCAAGCTGAATTACCCGCCAGGCCAGGGCCGCCTGATTGGTCACACGCAGCCGCGCCGCATTGCCGCCAGCAGTGTGGCCAAGCGCATTGCCGAGGAGCTGAAGACAACGCTTGGCGATGTGGTCGGTTTCAAGGTGCGCTTTCAGGATCGGCTGAGCCGGGAGAGCTCGATCAAGCTCATGACCGACGGCATTTTGCTGGCAGAGACGCAGACCGATCCGCTGCTCAAAGCCTACGACACACTGATCATTGATGAGGCCCACGAGCGCAGCCTCAATATCGACTTTCTGCTGGGTTACCTGCGCCAGATCCTGCCGCGCCGACCGGACCTGAAGATCATCGTGACATCGGCCACGATCGACGCCCAGCGTTTTGCTGACCACTTTGCGTCCAGGACCAGGCTGGCGCCGGGCCGCCCCAAGCCAGACGACGCCCCCTCGGGGGGCAGCGACCACGCGCAGCGCGAAGCGTGGGGGCCTTTGATTCCAGCTCCGGTGATCATGGTCTCCGGGCGCATGTTTCCGGTGGAGCAGCGCTACCGGCCATTTGAGGAGTCGCGTGACTACGACCTGAACTGCGCGATTGCTGACGGTGTGGATGAGCTGTGGCGCGACGTGCACAACAGTGGCGACATTTTGGTGTTCCTGCCGGGTGAGCGCGAGATTCGCGAGGCGGCGGACCACCTGCGCAAACACCTGAGCCATCAGCCGCTTTTCCGTAACGCTGAAGTGCTGCCCCTGTTTGCCCGTCTCTCGCAGGCCGAGCAGGACCGCATTTTTGATGGTCACAGCGGCCGGCGCATTGTGCTGGCCACCAATGTGGCCGAAACCTCGCTGACCGTGCCGGGCATCCGCTACGTGATCGACGCCGGCACCGCGCGCTTGAAGCGTTACAGCTTTCGCAGCAAGGTGGAGCAACTGCTGGTGGAGCCGATCAGCCAGTCCTCGGCGAACCAGCGCGCCGGGCGTTGCGGTCGCGTTGCCAACGGCATCTGCATCCGGCTCTATGAGGCCAGGGACTTCGATTCGCGACCGCGTTTTACCGATCCGGAAATTCTGCGCAGTTCCCTGGCCGGTGTGATTCTGCGCATGAAGTCGCTGCACCTCGGTGTGGTGGAGGACTTTCCGTTCATTGAGCGCCCTTCCGCACGCGCCATTGCCGACGGCTACCAACTGCTGGCGGAACTGGGCGCGGTCGATGACGACAACGAGTTGACGGCAGTGGGTCAGGAACTCGCGAAGCTGCCGCTGGACCCGCGCGTCGGTCGCATGATTCTGGAGGCTCGCTCGCGCGGTGCCCTCGATGAAGTGCTGGTGATTGCGGCAGCCCTGAGCGTGCAGGACGTGCGCGACAGACCCATGGAAGCGCAAACGCAGGCGGACCAGGCTCACGCCAAGTTTGATGACGAGAAAAGTGAGTTCAGCGGCTACTTGAAGCTCTGGAAGTGGATCAACGATGCCAAGGGCGGCGCCACCGCATCGCACAAGCTGTCGAACCGCCAGTACGAACAACTATTGCGCCAGAACTTCGTCAACCTGCGCCGGGTACGCGAGTGGCGCGACATCCACTCGCAACTGCACACCGTCGTGGCTGAGCACAAGTGGCGGCTCAACACCTTGCCGGCAAGCTACGAACAATTGCATCTGTCGATGCTGGCGGGTCTGCTGGGCAACATCGGTTGCAAGCTGGAGTCGGAGGGCACTTCGGGCGAGTACCTGGGGGCGCGCGGCATCAAGTTCTTTCCCCATCCCGGCGCCCATCTGGCGAAGAAACCGGGGCGCTGGATTGTGGCGGCTGAACTGGTGGAAACCACACGCCTGTTTGGTCGCGGTATAGCAGCCATCGATGCGCCCTGGCTGGAGCAGGTCGGCGGCCATCTGCTGAAGAAGCAACTGCTGGATCCGCACTGGGAAAAGAAAGCCGCCGAAGTGGTGGCGCTGGAGCGCGCCACGCTTTACGGGATCGCGATCTACAGCGGCCGGCGCGTCAACTTCGGCCGCGTCGATCCGCACGCGGCGCGCGAGATTTTCATCCGCCAGGCTTTGGTGGATGGCCAGTGGGAAACCAAATTGCCGTTCCTGAGCGCGAACCAAAAACTCATCCGGCAGGTGGAAGATCTGGAACACAAGGCACGCCGGCAGGATGTGTTGGTCGATGATGAACTCATCTTCGCCTTCTACGATCAGCAGTTGCCGCAGGACGTCTGCAGCGCCTACAGTTTCGAGAACTGGTTCCGCGATGAGGTCAAGAAGCAGCCCGCGCTGCTGCTGCTGACGCGCGAGGAGTTGATGCGCCATGAGGCCGCCGGCATCACGACCCGAACCTTTCCGCGCACCCTGCGTCTGGGCGGCATCGACTGTGCCTGCGAGTACCTGCACGCGCCGGGCGATGCCAAGGATGGACTGACTGTGACGGTGCCGCTGTTCGTGCTGAATCAGGTGCAGGAGGAGCGCTGCGAGTGGCTGGTGCCGGGCATGCTCAAGGAGAAGATTCAGGCCCTGCTGAAAACCTTGCATCAGCGTCCGCGGTCCCGTCTGGTGCCACTGCCCGAGAGTGCCAGCAAGATGGCCGAGACGCTCAATGTGCCCGAGGTGTTTGGCCAGGGCTCGCTGCTGGACGCGGTGCTCAAACAGGTGCGTTTGGCCACTTCCCTCGATCTGGTTCGTGCCGACATCAAGGCCGACATGCTTTCGCCGCATTTCTTCATGAACTTCCGCGTCGTGGACGAGCACGGGCGCCAGCTTGGAACCGGTCGCAATCTGGGCGCACTCAAGGCCGAACTGGGTGCCCAGGCGCGCGGAGCTTTTCAGGCGCTGGCCGGCCTGAAGATGGCGCGTGATGCCGCTCCCGCGGGTCCTGCCCCTACTGGCGCACCCGCGACCAAGGGGAGGGCACCGCAACACGATGTGCCGAAGAATCCGACGCCGGCGACGCCGGCTGGCCAGCGCCATACCGAATGGACTTTTGGCGAGTTGCCGGAACTGCTGGAAATTCAAAAAGGTGGCCAGACGCTGATCGGTTACCCGGGACTGATTGACCTGGGCGACGCGGTGGCCATTGAAGTATTTGACGAACCCGATGTGGCGGCCGCCAGGCACCGCGTCGGGCTGCGGCGCCTGTTTGCGCTGCAGATCAAGGATGCCCTGAAGTACCTGGAAAAGAATATTCCGGATCTGCAGAAGATGGCAGTCCTGTACACCCAGGTTGGCAAGATGGCCGACGGCACTGGCGGTGGCACGCTGGAAGAGTTGCGCGAGCAGATCATTGCGGTGGCGCTGGAGCGTGCCTTCCTGCTGGAGCCGCTGCCAACACATGAATTTGATTTCAAGCGAAGGGTCGATGAGGGCAGGGGACGCCTGACCTTGATTGCCAATGAAGTGGCGCGGCTCGCCGCCACAATTCTGACGGAGCATGCCGGCGCAGCGCGCAAGATCAAGGACAGCAAGAGCGCGCTGGAAGCCAGTGCAGATTGCGCTCAGCAGCTGGCGCGCCTGATGCCCAAGCGCTTTCTGACGCAGTCACCCTGGGCCGCCTTGCAGCACTTTGCCCGCTACCTCAAGGCCATCACGGCGCGTCTTGACAAATACCGGGCTGAGCCGGCGCGCGACGCCACCAAAGCGGGCGAACTGCGCCCACTGGAGCAGCGTTACTGGCGAATGGTCGCGGAGCGCAAAGGCGTGCAGGACGTGCGCCTGCAGGAGTTTCGCTGGTTACTCGAAGAGCTTCGTGTCAGCTTTTTTGCCCAGGAACTGCGCACGCCTCAGCCAGTGAGCGTGAAAAGGCTGGAGAAGGCCTGGGCTCAGCTCAATGCCTAGCCTTGCTTAAAGTCTTGCCAGTCGTTCCAGCGCAGCGTTAAGCGTCTCGTCTTTTTTGGCAAAGCAGAAACGCACGACGCGCTGGTCAAAACCATCGCCGTAAAAAGCCGACAGAGGAATGGCGGCTACGCCAATTTCCGAGGTCAGCCACTTGCAGAACTCGGTTTCACTCAGGTCGCTGACCTGCGAGATATTGACACACTGAAAATAGGTGCCTTCGCCCGGCAGCAACTTGAACCGGGTGCGCTCCAGTCCGGTGCGGAACAGGTCCCGCTTGCGCTGGTAAAAGGCTGACAGCTCCCGATACGGCGTCGGGTCGGCCATATAAGCCGCAATGCCGTACTGCACCGGCGTATTGACCGTGAACACGTTGAACTGGTGGACCTTGCGAAATTCGGCGCTCAGGCTGGCAGGTGCGGCCACGTAGCCCACTTTCCAGCCGGTCACATGGTAGGTCTTGCCAAAACTGGAGACGATGAAGGTGCGCGCTGCCAGGTCAGGAAACTGGGCTGCGCTTTGGTGCTGCTGGCCGTCGAACACCATGTGCTCATAGACTTCGTCGCTGATCAGAAGAACCTCGGTCGGTGACAGGATTTCCTGCAGGCGCAGCATCTCGTCGCGGGTCCAGACCGTACCGCTGGGGTTGTGCGGTGAGTTGATCAGGATGGCGCGGGTTTTGGCCGTGATGGCGGCGCTGATCCTGTCGAAATCCGGGCGGAACGTGCCGGGCGTCAGCGGCACACGCACCACCACGCCACCCGCCAGTTCGATGTTGGGTACATAGCTGTCGTAACAGGGTTCCAGCACGATCACCTCATCACCGGCATGAACGACGGCCAGAATGGCCGTGATGATGGCTTGAGTGGCTCCGGCGGTGATGGTGATTTCGCTGGCAGCGTTGTACTGGCAGCCATAGAGCGCCGCAATCTTGGCTGCGATGGCTTCGCGCAGCACGGGCACACCGGTCATCGGCGGGTACTGGTTCAGACCCTGCTTCATGGCGTCGGTGACCACATCGACCAGCTTGGGGTCGCAATGAAAGTCCGGAAAACCCTGACCCAGGTTGACGGCGTTCTTCTCTGTCGCCAGCGTCGACATGACGGTAAAGATGGTGGTGCCGACGGCCGGCAGCTTGCTTTGGAGTTGTGGGGTTTGTGGGGTATTCATTGCTTGATCTCTTGATGTTTCTGAATTTGGTGCCACTGCACTACTTTGTTGTCATTGCGGGCTTGATCCGCAATCCAGCTGCGAAGTCGCACTGGATCCCGGATCGAGTCCGGGATGACAGCTAGCGAGTCCGGGATGATAACGAGCCGGTCCGGGATGACGGGTAAGGAGTTCGGGATGACCAACTGCGAGTCATGATTTATCGAATGCTGAAAGGTCAATTGGGTTTACAACTCATAGTCGTCCACATGGCCGGTCATGGCGCGTGCGACCAGTGTGCGGTTCAGGCGGTCGCTCAGCAGCTCGGCAAACTTGTAGACAAAATTGCGCAGGTAGGCGCCGCGTTTGAAGGCCACTCGTGTCACGTTCTGACCAAACAGATGGCCAGCCGGGCGCACCAGCAGGTCGCTCTTGGGGCCATCCGCGACGACATCACGCACTGACATTTCCGCTGCAATACCGACACCCAGGCCGAGACGAACATAGGTCTTGATCACGTCCGAGTCGATGGCTTCCAGCGCAATGCGAGGCACAAGCTTGCGCGTCGCAAAAGCGTGGTCAATGCGGGTGCGCCCGGTGTAGGCAGGGTGGTAAGTAATCAAAGGTTCGCTGGCGATATCTTCCAGCGTCAAATGCTCTTTATGGCTCAGCGGGTGGCCCACTGGCAACACCAGCACATGCTGCCACTCGTAGCAGGGCAGGGTGACGAGTTCGGTGTACCCGGCAAGGGATTCGGTCGCCATGCCAATTTCAGCCACTTCGTCGATCAGCATGCGCGCCACCTGATCGGGCGAGCCCTGGTGCAGGCTGACATTGACCTTGGGGTAGGCCAGACGCAACTTGGCCACCGACTCCGGCAGCACGTAACGCGCCTGCGTGTGGGTGGTGGCAATTGAAAGTGTGCCGCTGTCCTCGGCGCTGTATTGCTCTCCAATGCGCTTGAGGTTGCCCAGTTCGCGCAGAATCAGTTCGATGCTCTTGAGCACTTGCTGGCCAGGCTCGGTTACCCGCTTCAGGCGCTTGCCATGGCGCGCAAAGATCTCGATGCCAAGTTCCTCTTCAAGTTCAATGATTGCTTTGGAGACGCCGGGCTGCGATGTATGCAGGGCTTTGGCCGCTTCGGTCAGGTTCAGGTTGCGTCGAACCGCTTCCTGCACAAAGCGAAATTGGTGTAAGTTCATATCAAATTTCAGCTAACAATGAAATTTATTATGCCTTACTCGCATACTCAACCAGGGTGGAATTCAGGACAGTGCGATGCGCGCCATCAGTTCAATGATTTGCGCATCCTCTCCGATGGCGGGTCGCAGGTCGAAGGTCACTTGCGGGTAGGCAGCGATCAACCTGGCCAGCAAAACGGGAATATCTTCGCGCGCATGTTTGCCGATACCCAGGAACATGGGCACGATGGTGATGATGCTGATACCAAGATGCACCAGTTCGTCGGTGCTGGCAGCCAGATCAGGTGTCGACATTTCCATGTACGCGCAGCGTACTTCGTTGGATGGCGCGAGTTGTCTGATGCGTTCGGCCACGGCCTCGACAGGTCGGTGCCACAAGGGGTCGCGCGAACCATGCGCCAGCAGAATCGTGCCCCTTGTTGGATGCGCAGCAGTCATCGACGGAAAACCAGCCAGCCAAAAGCGGTCAGGGAGAGCAGGGAATAGATCAAACCAGGGAGCGCTGCGGTCAGCCAGGGTTGCCAATTCTGCATATTGCCTATGTAGCCGAACACGTTGTTGAGCAAAAAGAAGCTGATGCCCGCCATGACGCCACCAAACACATAGCCGGTGATGCCGCCGGTGCGAAAGTGCAGATAGGCAAAGGGCAGAGCCAGCACCACCATAACCAGACAGCTCAAGGGATAAAAGACTTTCTTCCAGAACTCGATCTGATAGCGCTGGGCACTCTGGCCATTGGCATCAAGGTGCCGGATGTACTGGAACAGGTCAATCGTGCTCATGCGCTCCGGCTTGAGCAGGGCCGCAGAAACCATTTCGGCACTGATCTGGTTCGGCCATCTGAAACTCTCCATCTGGGCACGTTCTATGTGCGCCGTATCCACATCACGTGGCGGAAACTCCGTGCGCAGCACGCGCTTGAGCGTCCAGGAATCGTCCTGAGCATGCAGCGCCGACTCGGCCTGTAGCATGGACATCAGATAGCCCTGGTTGTCAAACTCGAAAATCCGGACATCACGCATGCTGTCGTCCGAATCGAGCGAGGCGACGTTGACTGCAAACTGTGAGTAGGCCTGCCTCTCCTTGAGCCAGGCGCCGGTGTGGCCAACCGTGATGCGCCCCTGGTAGCGCGCCTTCAGAAGCTGTGCGCTGCGGTCTGCCATTGGAGCCAGATAGTCGCCAATCGCAAAAGTGAGGAAGACGTAGGCGAGGCCCAGAATCAGCAGCGTCTTCAGAGCCCGCCACGGCCCCAGACCGCTGGTACGCAGAATGGTGTATTCGGAACTTTTGGCAAAACGCGCCATCACAAAAATTGTGCCAATCAGCACTGCAATCGGCAGCAGTTCGTACAGATGGCTCGGGATCATCAAAGTGACGTAGCTCAGCGCATGCACGAGTTGATACTGCTCGGCGCCGTGACGCCCGATCGACTGGATCTCCTCGACAAAGTCAAAGAAGAAGAACAGGCAGAGAAAGCACAGGGTGACAAAGCCAACCCCGGACAACACCTCGCCATAAATGAGGCGCCGGATCGTCCTCATCGAACTTTGCCTTGTAAGGGCGATGTGGCGAAGCCGGGCAAGCTGCGCCAGTTCCAGGCATTGTGTCCCTTGGCCACCCAGAAGACGCCAAGCAGGAAGACGCTGCCGTGCAGGCCCAGCATGTAGCCGCCAAAGGTGAATTGTCCCGATGCGATCCAGTTCTGTCCAAGGTTGAGCAGATTGTTGTACAGCACAAAGGCAAAGAGCGAAAACACCAGATTCGCGCTGCGCCCCACGCGCGGATTGACGCTGGAGACGGCGGTGCCGATGATCACAAAATTGATGGCGGCGAGAAACAGGCCCAGACGCCAGGAAAGCTCGCCCAGATTCTGCGGCGACAGATCCTTCAGCAATTCATGGGTGGCACGTGTATTGACCGGCACAAAATCGCTGCTGGAGAGTGCGTCGGTGCCAATGCGCGTGCCATATTGCTCGAACTCACTGATCTTGAACTCGGTCTTGCCAACCTCGTTTTCCAGTCGTTGACCCTGGCTGAGCATCAGGAATCGATCGTGCTCCACGCGTTGCACCTGACCGCTGCGCGCCGAGGTGACGCTCTCCTTGCCGAACTCGGTCGTCGCAATGAAAACGTTCGCGCCGGACTCCTTGCCGCCCGCGTTCTTCTCGACAAAAAAGACGCGCTTGCCGCCAGCAGATTCCTGGAACTGGCCAGGCTCAACCCGTTCAATGTCGCCGCGTCGCTCGTACTGCTCTTTAAGCACCTCAATCTTGTTGTTGGACCAGGGAAGAACCAGCAGGGCCAGTGCCATGACCACCAGCAACACGGGCCAGGCGAAACGGAACAAGGGTTTGAGCAGGGCGGCCAGACCCTTGCCACTGCCGAACCAGATCACCATTTCACTGTCTCGGTACATACGGGAGAGGGTGCCGAAGATGGCGATGAACAGGCTCATCGTCAGAATGGTCGGCATGTAGGCGAGCACCGTGTAGCCCATCACAAGCATCACATCCGACGGATTGAAACTGCCGCGGGAGGCCTGACCCAGCGTACGTATCAACGTCATCGTCATGACGACGGTTACCAGCACCACCAGCGTAGCGCCAAAACTGCGTGCCAACTCCTGGCGGACGGAAGAATGGAATAACATCCCGACCTATTATGAAACATTGCGGGCCGGATTTGTGCCCGAGCTATAAGGTGAATTATGAATTTTGAACTGAAGACTTTCGACCTGGCGGCCGCCGGTAACGAAAAATGTGATGCACTGATCGTGTTGCTTGGCGCCGCTTTCAAGCCAGGCAAGGATGCATTGTCCGCGCTGGTATCGCAGGTACACAAGGCGGGCGATCTGGAAACCAAGGCAGGCAAGTCCCTGCAGATTTACCGCCCTGGCGGACTGGCTTGCTCGCGCCTGGTGCTGGCCAGCGTGGGCGAAGGGTCGCCCAGGGAGTTGCGTCAGGGCGTTGCCGGCGCGATGGCTGCTGTCAAGGGCAGCAATGTGAAAAAACTTGTGCTGTGTTTTGCCAGCGAACCCCAAGCCGAGGGTCTGCGAACCAGCATGACGGCGCTGGCCGAAGCGAGCTACGTCTACACGACGACGAAATCCAAACCGGAGCCCCGCGTGTTGCACCGTGTGCTTGTTGCGCTTCCAGCGAAGGCCAAACTGAAAGCGGTGTTTGACCAGACGGTGGCAGCAGTCGCCGGGATCGAATTCGCCAAGGAATGGGCGAACCGGCCGGCCAACCATGCGACCCCGACTCTGCTGGCCGGCGCGGCACGCGCCCTGGCAAAGTTTCCGGAGATCGCCTGTCAGGTACTCGGCCCGAAGGAAGTCGCCAAACTCGGCATGGGCTCCTTCATGGCGGTGGCCCAGGGTTCGCAGGAGCAACTGCGCTTTATCGTTTTGCGCTACACCGGGGCCGGCAAGACGGTGGCGCCGACGGTGCTGGTCGGCAAGGGAATTACTTTCGACAGCGGCGGCATTTCGCTCAAACCTGCGCCGGAAATGGACGAGATGAAGTTTGACATGTCGGGCGCTGCCAGCGTACTGGGTGTCTTTCGGGCACTGGCCCAACTGAAGCCGTCAATCAATGTGGTGGGCCTGATTCCCGCCTGTGAAAACCTGCCCGATGGTCGGGCCATCAAGCCGGGTGACGTGGTCAGCAGCATGAGCGGCCAGACGATCGAGATTCTCAACACCGACGCCGAGGGGCGACTCGTACTCTGCGACGCCCTGACGTATGCCGAGCGCTTCAAGCCGCGCGCCGTGGTGGATATTGCCACCTTGACCGGTGCTTGCATGATTGCGCTGGGCGGTGTGCGCAGTGGTTTGTTTGCCAGCAACGACGAATTGGCCGCGGCACTGGTTGCGGCTGGTGATGCGAGTTCAGACCTGTGCTGGCGGATGCCACTGGACGAAGACTACGCGGAAGGACTGAAAAGCAATTTTGCCGATGTGGCCAACGTCGCCGGACGCGCCGGTGGTGCCATCACAGCGGCCAAATTCCTGCAACGTTTTGCCGGTAAATTCCCGTGGGCGCACCTGGATATTGCCGGAACCGCCTGGAAGAGTGGGGCCGCCAAGGGCGCGACAGGGCGCCCGGTGGCCCTGCTGCTGCAATACCTGTTGACGTCGGCAAAGTAGATCCGGGAACAGTGCCAGTGACCGAAGTCGCCTTCCATTTCAATGCGCCGGACAGCCTGGCCTACGCCTGCCGTCTGTTGCGCAAGGCGGTTGGCGGCGGCGCCAAGGTGGTGGTAACCGGCTCGACGGAAACGCTGCAGGAGCTTGATGGATTGCTCTGGACTTTTTCTGCGACCGACTTTGTACCGCATTGCATGGCAGACAGCGAGACCCACCTGGTGGCGGCCTCGCCTGTCATCCTGTCGACATCCATTGCCGCCGTGCCGCATCAGCAGGTCCTGCTTAATCTCGGGGGTTTCGTCCCCGAGGGCTTTGATCGTTTTGACCGCGTGATCGAAATCGTCGGACAGGAGGCCCAGGAGCGCCAACTGGCGCGCGCACGCTGGAAGCAGTACACCGACCGGGCGTACACCATCACCCGTCACGATCTGACATTGAAAGCGCCCGCTCAATGAGTTCTTCGCCCCGTATTCCTCCCCGGTTCTTGCCCACCTTGACGGAAATCGTGCCGTCGCCGCCAATCGAACGCGCACCGGCGCCAGCGCTTGATCCGCTCATTGAACAGCAGGTCCGGGAACTCGTGCGAACTTTGGTGGCGGAGCAATTCGAGAGCTTGCGCGCAGCGATGGGCGAGTCAAAGGTCGAACCTGACACCAAATAATCTGCGCTTTGCCGGCAGAATTGGTGTCTTCCCTAGTTGAAGTCACACGGAATTGGGTTATCGTGTAGGGCGTGGAATTAATCATTAATTCACATTTTTTAAATTTTGGAGTTGTCTATGCAAATGAAGTTGAAAATTACTGCCGCCGCCGCATTGGCAGTTGCCGCCGGCGTGGCGATGGCTCAGGACGTGCAAGTGGTCAAGATTGGTCACGTGGCGCCGATGTCGGGTGGTCAAGCCCACTACGGCAAGGACAATAACAACGGCGCCATGATGGCCATCGAGGAACTCAATACTCAGAACATCGTTATTGGCGGCAAGAAGATCAAGTTCGAACTGCAGTCTGAAGACGACGCAGCCGATCCCAAGCAAGGCACTGCCGTAGCGCAAAAACTGTGCGACAGCAAGGTCGCTGGCGTGGTGGGTCACCTTAATTCAGGCACGACGATTCCTGCTTCCAAAGTCTATAACGACTGTGGCATCCCGCATGTCACTGGCGCAGCAACCAACCCCAACCTGACCAAGCCAGGCTACAAGACCACTTATCGCATCATTGCCAATGACAACGCGCTGGGCGCCGGTCTGGCAGCGCATGCGTACGCGACGCTCAAGCTCAAGTCGGTTGCGATCATCGACGACCGTACCGCTTACGGCCAGGGCGTGGCAGAAGTGTTCAAGAAGACAGCTCTGGCTAATGGCATGACCGTGGTTGACGAGCAATTCACCAACGACAAGGCAACCGACTTCATGTCGATCCTGACTTCGATCAAGGCCAAGAAACCTGATGCGATTTTCTTCGGCGGCATGGATCCCCAAGCCGGCCCGATGCTGCGTCAGATGGAACAACTCGGCCTGACGACCACCAAGTACTATGGTGGTGACGGCATCTGCACTGCAGAAGTCGCCAAACTGGCTGGTGGCGCCAAGACGCTGGAGAACGTGATCTGCGCTGAAGGTGGCGCTTCGCTCGAGAAAATGCCTGGCGGTACTGCATGGAAGGCCAAGTACGACAAGAAGTTCCCGGGCCAGTTCCAGGTTTACAGCCCGTACACCTATGACGCAACTTTCGTTCTGGTTGACGCCATGAAGCGCGCCAATTCGACCGATCCGAAGGTGTACACCGCCAAACTGATTGAAACCAGCTACAAGGGCGTTACCGGCACCATCGCGTTCGAGCCCAATGGCGAGTTGAAGAACCCGTCGATGACCCTGTCGGTTTACAAGGCTGGCAAGAAGACCGCACTGTAATCTCTGCGTTCTGCTTACAAAAAAAGGCCACCTTCTGGTGGCTTTTTTCTTGCCGTGCCAAACGAGGCGGGCGAATTGACGCCTCGCCTCAGTTAAAATTCAACGCGCTGGAACGGTGGATGAGTGGTTTAAGTCACACGCCTGGAAAGCGTGCGAGGGGTAAAACCCTCCGGGGGTTCGAATCCCCCCTGTTCCGCCAGCAGGTTTACGGGGGAGAACAAGTCGTTTGTTCTCCCCCAAACCACAGCACAGGGCTCTATCCATGTCCACACCAGATTTCTCCCAGGGCGCCGCCTTTGTGCGCGGACAGTATCTGCCGATTTCCCAGGCCAGTATTCCCATTACCGATTGGGGCTTTCTGCGCTCGGATGCGACCTACGATGTGGTGACGGTGTGGGATGGGGCCTTCTTCCGGATCGATGTTCATCTGGAGCGGTTCAGGCGCAGTTGTCAGCGCTGGCGGCTCGACACCGGCCTGTCGGATGAACAGATAGCCGAAGTGTTGGCGCAATGCGTACGCCTGAGCGGTCTGCGTTCCTCTTACGTTGAAATGATTTGTACGCGCGGTCAGCCGCCCTGGGGATCGCGCGATCCGCGTCGTGCCGTCAATCAGTTTTATGCGTTTGCCGTGCCCTTTGTCTGGATTGCCAATGAGCAACAGCGCGAGCAAGGCATGCATGTGATGATCAGCGACGTGCAGCGCATCCCTGCGGCTTCGGTGGACCCGTCGGCAAAGAACTACCACTGGAATGACCTGACCATGGGCTTGCTCGGCGCGCTGGACGCGGGCGCCGACACGGTGCTGCTGGTGGACAGCCACGACAATGTCGTTGAAGGTCCGGGGTTCAACGTGTTTTGCATCAGTCAGGGTGCTTTGGTTACACCTGATCAAGGCATGCTGGAGGGCGTATCGCGGCGCACGGTCATCGAGATCGCACAGTCGCTCGGGCTGGAAGTTCAAATGCGCGCCTTGCCGGCACAGGAATTGCGTCGCGCCGAAGAAGTGCTGCTCTCGACATCGGGCGGCGGCGTGCTACCGGTGAGCAGAGTCGATCAGCAGGTCATTGGCGATGGCAAGGCGGGACCGATCACACGCCAGTTGGTACAAACCTATTGGGACTGGCATGCCGACCCGAACTACAGCAGGCCGATCAACTATTCGCTTTGAGCCGTCAGGCCAGTGCCTTGTAGAGCATGTAGGCTGCCAGCAAATACAAGATGCTGGCAAAGACCCGCTTGAGTTGCTTGACCGGTAATTTGTGTGCGGCGCGCGCACCAAGGGGCGCCGTCAACACGCTGCAACTGGCAATCACGATCAACGCGGGAAGCCAGATGTAGCCAAACGAGTAGGGTGGCAGATTCTGCACACTCTGACCAGCGACCACGTAGCCGATGACGTTGGCCAGGGCAATCGGAAAACCCAGCGCCGCCGAGGTGGCCACTGCGTTATGAATGGCCACGTTGCACCAGGTCATGAAGGGCACGCTGATGAAGCCGCCACCAGCGCCCACCAATCCGGAGAGAAAGCCAATCACGCTGCCTGCTCCCAACAGGCCACCTATGCCCGGAACCTGGCGCGTTGGCGCCGGCTTCTTGTCGAGAAACATTTGTGTTGCGGAGAAACTTACAAAGACGGCAAAGAACATCGCCAGCGACGTGCCCTTGAGCAGTGCAAACACCCCCATGCTGGCCAGTGCACCCCCGAGCACAATGCCGGGCGCCAGACCCTTGACGACGTCCCAGCGAACGGCACCTCGCTTGTGGTGCGCGCGCACGCTGGAGATGGAAGTGAAAATGATGGTGGCCATCGACGTGGCAATCGCCATCTTGACAGTCAGGTCCGGTCCAACTGAGCGCGCCGAAAGGATCAGGGTGATGAAGGGGACCATCAGCATGCCACCGCCAATGCCCAGCAAGCCGGCGAGAAAGCCGGTGCTCAATCCGAGAGCAGCAAGTTCAACGATCAGCAGGGGTTC
>CAIYMN010000398.1 GCA_903927295.1 uncultured beta proteobacterium
CTGAGCTTGAGTCTCTCAAGAAAATGCAGAAATGCATTCATGGCAGCCTTCTCCAAAAACGGCGGGAAAATAGGACTCGGCAAAACCCTAGCATGGCGCCAACGCCACATCACTCCATGTGGGATCAGGCTTCCAGTGCCTGACCCAAGCCGGCAGTTCATCCGCTGGCATCGGGCGTGCAATGCCATAACCCTGCGCTAGTTCGCAGTCGAGTTGCAGCAGCATGAAGCCATGCAGGGCGGTCTCGACCCCTTCGGCAATCACCTGCAGGCCAAAGCCGTTGGCCAGTTTGAGCACACCGATCAAAATCAGCATGCTGTCGCTGCTGTCAAGCATGTCACAGACGAAACCCTGGTCCATCTTGAGATACTTCACCGGTAGCTTCTTCAGCGCAGTCAGAGAGGAGTGACCACTGCCAAAGTCGTCAAGCGCGCATTCAACGCCGATGCTGCGACACTGCTGGATGATTCGGGATACGTGGTCCAGATCGTTGATCGCGGTGGCTTCCAGCAATTCAAGCTCCAGGCAGTTCGGCTGTAACCCGGGGTGAGCCGCCAGTGCTTCGCGCAGGCGCTGCACAAAGTCAGCCTGCATCAAGTGACGCCTGCCGATATTGACGCTGACCGCGATGTCCAGTCCGACTTCTTGCCAGCGTTCAATTTGCAACAAGGCACTCTCTATCACCCATTGCCCTAACTTGACGGCCAGTGGGTGGTCTTCGATCAACAGCAGAAAGTCCGCGGGTGCCAGCCGCCCTTTTTTCGGATGCAGCCAACGGATCAGGGCTTCGACGCCGATGACAGTGCCGGTGCGCAAATTTACCTTGGGCTGGTACTCCAGCACGAACTCGCCTTCACTCAGGGCGCGCTCGATACTTTGCATGCTTTCGTGGCGCGCACGGACATTACGATCCTGTTCGGGATCAAAGACGTGAAAGCGGTTCTTGCCGGCCTGCTTGGCCTGGTACATGGCCTGATCGGCCTGGCGCAGCAGTTGATCGGGCTCCAACTCCTGCGTCTGTGGGTAGAAGGCAACCCCCAGACTGGCCGAGACCTGCAGCCGCGCCTGATCAAACTGGACCGGCTGTGCGGCTGCAGCCAACAAACGGTTAAGCATGGGAGCGCTGGCGTCCACTTCGGCCAGATCGAGCAGCACGGCAACGAATTCGTCACCACCCAGGCGCGCCAGAATGTCGACATCGCGCAGCGCCCCCTTCATGCGCTCGGCCAGGGTGATCAGCAAATGGTCTCCCGCCTCGTGGCCATGCGTGTCATTGACCGATTTGAAGCCGTCCAGGTCAATGAAAACCACGGCCAGGTGCTGACCCCGGCGCCGCGTCTGATTCAGCGCCTGCTCCAGTCGTTCGCCCAGCAGGGCGCGGTTGGGCAACCTGGTCAGGTTGTCGTAGAGGGCGATGCGTTCGAGTTCCTGTTCGTGATTCTTTGCGGCTGTGATGTCCGAGAACAAAGAGACGTAGTGCAGCGCTTTGCCTTGTTCATCTCGAACCGTGCTTACCTTTTGCGTCTGTGCATAGATCTCCCCGTTCTTGCGTCGGTTCCAGTTCTCGCCGACCCAGATGCCCTTCTCAGTCAGATCACGCCACATCTGCTGGTAATGCTCTTGGTCGTGGCGCCCTGATTTCAACAAGCGCGGATTCTGGCCCAGTGCTTCTTCGCGGCTATAGCCGGTAATTTCGGTGAAGGCGTCGTTGACCTCAATGATGCTGCCGTCCAGCGCAGTGATCATGATGCCTTCCAGAGCATGCTGGAAGACCTTGGCAGCCAAACGGATGCTGTCTTCTGCATTCTTGCGCCGCGTGATGTCTGTATGCGTTCCAATGGTACGCAGTGGCTTGCCGTTTGGGTCGCGGCTGACAATCGTGCCGCGGCTCAGAATCCATTTGTAAGTCCCATCCTTGCAGCGCAGACGGTATTCAAGCTCGTAACTGGGTGCCTTGCCGGCCATGCAGTCGGCGTCGCTGGCCAGCATCGACTGCAGGTCATCGGGATGAATCCGGTTTTCCCATTCCTGGTGACCAGGCGGGATTTCTTCTTCCGAGTAGCCAAGCATCTCTTTCCAACGACGGGAATAGGTTTCCTGGCCGGTTTGAAGATCTCTGTCCCAGACACCGTCACCAGCGCCTTCAATGGCAAATTTCCATCGAAATTCGCTCTCGGTGAGCGCTTGCAGCAGATGGTTCTTCTCGTCCACCTGACGTGCCAGATCGGCTTGGGCCTGACGTTCCAGCATGACTACCAGTTCCTGGCGGCGCGCACGCAGCACTGCCAGACCCGTCAGGACGGCAAACAGCACGCCAGCGACGATTGCAGTGATCGAGGCCGCGCGCACAATCTCGGCGCGATCCAGCGCTGCTTGGTATTCCTGCTTGGCAACAACGAGCTGAATTTTCATCAGGCTCGCAAGTCCCAATTGCAACGGTGCGTCCAGGGGAAGGATCTTTTCCCGGATCAAGACCCGAACGCTATCCATCTCACTGGCGAGCAAGGCTGCCACGGCGGGTGCCAGACCCTCTTGCTCGAATTTGTGGTGGTCCTGTGCGAATTGGGCCGCGAGCTTTTCTTCCTCTTTGGTGCGGTAGGTGGTCATGTAGGCAGCCCAGGTCCTGCCGATCACCGCTGAAGTGCTGGTCAGTTCAGTGAGATTGCCTGCAATCACCAGCGCCCTTGGATCCTGCACGCTGGCATCGATCAATAGTCGGCTGCGCAACAATTGATGCTGGATATCTCCGAGCAAGCCCATCGGGATCAAGCGGTCCTCGTATATTGTTTTCGAGGCCTTGTTGGAATTGACGATGGTAAAGCGGCCCAGGCCGCCAATAACCAGCATCAGGGCTAACAAACCCCCGATCAACAGGAACAGGCGTGTCGATGACTTGACATGGCTCATTGCCGCACCAGCGCCAGAAAGTCGCGCTGCGTCTGCCTCCGCGCCAAAAGTGTATTCAAACCATTGTCCATATTCGTAGCATTACCCTCACCTGTTCACTTCCCATGCGCGCCAATGCAGACCCGGTGACTGCATTGGCTCTGTACGGCCGCAGTGAGACGGACTTATATCCCCGCGACGGTACCCGGCCTGACCATATCGAGTCAATCATCGACAAAAAATGAAACCAAGTATCACTTTTGAATAAGGTAGATTGACAACCCGCCGAGCGGCACTGCACTGTGCACGGCTGGGCCGACGGGTCAATTCAGGTACTTGAACTGCAAGCACGCGACATCGAAGTCCGACCGCTCTTGAAAAACATGCGCTTCCAATGACTCCTGTCGCGTGCCGACGCCGGCGACCGGACGGTGTGATTGCTTGCCGAAATCGAATGACGCCAACCCCTAGGCCGCGGCCATGCTGTGCCACCACAGGCGGCAACTTGTGCACAGACCCTTACCAAAAGAAGCCTGCAGCACGCCGTCCAGCACCATGCGCGGCAGCGCATCGCCCGGTTTGCGTGCAATCAGGTTCGTGCCTGTCGAAGCTGCCCAGATTTGAAAAAGCTCTTCGGAAGCGACCTGGTAAGTGACATGCCAGTGGGCCATGCCGCTGTCAGCGCCTGACGACAGGACTTCGTACGACAGTTCAATGTCATTCTGAAGTTTGATGCGCTGCCAGTAGGCTGCCAGTTGGGCGTGGCCGCGTTGCACGGCAAAAGGTGTGTTGTGATAGACGCCATCGTCGGCAAAAAGCGCACAAAAAGCGTCGGCATCCTTGCCTTCCCAAGCGCCTTTGTAACCCTGCATGAACTGTTCGATATCCACTCTAGCCTCCTTTTTCGTGAAGTTGATGAAGCGTGACGGGAATACGCTGGCGTCCGAAGTTGCCGCACTGCGCATCAAAGCGGCCTGCTAGCGCCGCGCCGCAGCCACAGCGGCCGTCGGCATGGAGCCGATAGTCCTTGATCTGATACCAGTCGCGCACGATCAATGGCGAGTGGCAATTCGCGCAACAGGTGGTGTCGCCTGCTTCATGGCGCACATTGCCGGTGTAAACAAAGTGCAGTCCTGTCTGCAACGCAATGTTGCGCGCCCTGACCAGGGTTGCCAACGGTGTGGCGCTCACATCGAGCATCTTGTAGTCCGGATGAAAGGCCGAAAAGTGCAGCGGCACGTCGCTTCCCAGATGTTGCAGTATCCAGCGGCACATGGCGGTAATCTCGGCTTCGGAATCGTTGTGCCCGGGAATCAGCAAGGTGGTGATTTCAAACCAGACGCTGGTCTCGCGCCGCAGGTAGACCAGGGTATCGAGGACTGGTTGCAGATGCGCGCCAGTGAGCTTGACATAGAAATCCTCGCTAAATGCCTTCAGGTCAACGTTCGCAGCATCCATCTTGCCGAAGAAGTCGCGCCGCGCCTGTTCGTGCACATAGCCTGCCGTAACCGCCACCGTCTGCACACCCTGCGCGTGGCAGGCATCAGCCACATCCATTGCATACTCGGCAAAGATAACGGGGTCGTTGTAGGTGAAGGCAACGCTTTTGCAGCCGTGCACCCTCGCGGCTGCGGCAATTGTTGCGGGCGAGGCCTGATCCATCAGCCGGTCCATGTCGCGCGACTTGCTGATGTCCCAGTTCTGGCAGAACTTGCAGGCCAGGTTGCAACCGGCGGTGCCGAAGGACAAAACGCTGCTGCCCGGGTAGAACTGGTTGAGTGGTTTCTTCTCGATCGGGTCGATGCAAAAACCCGACGACCGGCCATAGGTTGTGAGGATCATCTGCTCGTCCTGACTGGCCCGCACAAAGCAGGCGCCGCGCTGACCCTCATGCAGTTTGCAATCGCGCGGGCACAGGTCGCACTGAATGCGCCCATCCTCGTGCTTGTGCCAGTAACGGGCCGGATAAGCTAATGGCTGCATCACGACGGCAATGCCTCCTGCCACTTGGCGACGCTGTAGCGTTGCAGCCGGACGCCAGAATCCCAGAAATCGGCTGCCAACCCTGACTTGCGCTTGAGTTGCCCCATGAACTCTGCTGCGTCTGGCAACTGTTCCCAGACCTGCGGCAGGAAGGTGCTGCGGTGTCCCCCGCACGAAAACACGATGCCATCGATACCAGGGCGCAGTTGCGCCAGCGCATCGGCTTCGCTCGCAAAATGCATTTCCTGCAGCGGCGAGAGCAGCGACACTTCGACGCGGGTCAGCGCAAGTTCGGCCGGTGTCAGTGGTGCAAAACGCGGGTCCTGCATTGCCGCAGCAACAGCGTTCGCCTTGACATCGGCCAGCAGCGAGCGTCGCGCCTCCAGCGAGCCGATGCAGCCCCGCAGTTGTCCGCGCTGCGTCAGCGTGACGAAGCAGGCGCCGGGCTCCCGCAACCAGTGCGCATCCTCCGGCGCCACGCAGGGTATGCCCAGAGCACTGACGACGGCGGCGCGCGCAAGCGCCAGCAGGACCTCGCCACGCCGGTTAAACACAGCGCTATCGGTCTCAGATGCCGGTTCCACTGCGAAGGCAAATGACGCGTAACCAACCACGCGAGCCCTGTCACCAGCGCTGTCGCCCGAATTGCACAGCCCGATCAACTCAGGCGTCAAACCATGGCGCCGTGCCGCCATCAGCAATCCATTCACGGGCGTTGCGCCACAGGCCTGCTGGTGCGTGATAACGCACTGCAAGTTCATGATCTGTTGCGCTGTCTGCCGGTCTGTCGCCTGCGCCTGGGCGTAGGGCAGGAAGTGCGACAGGTCGGAGCTGATGACGATCAGCGTCTCCGCGCCGCCCCAGAGAGCCTCCAGCACCTCCGCTACTTCGGCGGCGCTTGCGTCACCGACGGCCAAGGGCAGCAACTTGAATTCTTGCAACACCGACTGCAGGAATGGCAGTTGCACTTCCAGTGAATGTTCCTGTGCATGCGCGGCGGCGCTGACCACCACTTGGGGCATCGAGGCAATGGCCGTCCGCGCCTCCTGGTCGATTTCAACTTGGCCCAGTGCGGTAGCAAAGCAGTCGGCGTCCGGCAGCGCCAGCCCCCTGACTGGCACGCGGTGCACCGGTCCGAGCAGAATCACACGCCGGACGCTGTCGCGAAGCTTCGATAGTCGTCCATACGCCAGAGCGGCAGTCGTGCCGCTGTAGATGTAGCCGGCATGCGGCACGATGATGGCCTTGGGACTCGGCGCATCCACCGGCGCCGGCCTGGCGGCGAGCAGCGCGAGTACATCATGCGTGAGGGCTTGCCGTTGTGCCGGATAGAAGGCACCGGCCACGGCGGGCATGCGGACATTGAGCATTGAAACCTCCATGGCTTTGAATCTTTGCTACAGTGCAACGGGTGATTTGCGATTTGAACACTTTACCTTGATTGCGCCGCTCAGAACCGCCGACGGTCTGGATCTGCGCGCATTGATCGCAATTCAGCTCGGCGTTGCGCTGGCGTCACTCGATACCGCCATTGCCAATACTGCGCTGCCAGCGATTGCCACCGATCTGCTGGCTTCTCCCGCAGCCTCGATATGGGTCATCAACGCCTACCAACTCGCCATCGTCGCCACGCTGTTGCCGTTTGCCGCGCTCGGTGATCTGCTGGGACCCCGGCGCGTCTTTCTGGCCGGTCTGGCCTTCTTCACTGTCGCTTCGCTGGGATGCGCTTTCGCCAGCACGCTGCCCGCCCTGGCGGTCGCGCGCGCCTTGCAGGGACTTGGTGCCAGCGGCATCATGAGCGTCAACATCGCGCTGATACGACTCATCTTCCCCGCTTCACGGCTGGGTCGCGGCGTTGGCCTGAATGCGCTGGTGGTTGGCGTGTCGTTTGCACTCGGTCCGACGGTTGCATCGCTACTGTTGTCGGTGGCCAGCTGGCCCTGGCTGTTTGCCATCAACGTGCCATTGGGCATGCTGGCGCTGGCCTTTGCGCTACCGGCCTTGCCGCACTCGACCACTCGCAGTCATCGTTTTGACTGGCTGACGGCGCTCCTGACGGCACTGAGCTTTGCATCGCTGGTGCTTGCGCTGGGCGCCGCGGCGCAAGGGGAGCCAATCTCCGTTGTGGCACTGCCACTGGGATTGGCGCTTGTCAGCATCAGTTTGCTCCTGTGGCGCCAGGCTGGCCATCCGGCCCCCATGCTGCCGGTTGATCTGCTGCGCCGCCCGCTGTTTGCGCTCTCAGCGATCACTTCGATGGCCTCCTTCACAACACAAGGCCTGGCTTTCGTTGCGCTGCCCTTTTATTTCGAAGAAGTACTGCATCGCAACCCGATCGAAACCGGCTTCCTTATGACACCCTGGCCCATTGTGGTCGCGCTGGCAGCACCGATTGCGGGGCGCCTTTCGGACCGCTATCCGCCGGGCTTGCTGGGCGGCATAGGGCTGATGCTGCTGTGCGCAGGTCTCTTGTCACTTGCCTGGTTGACGAGTCATCCGACGGCCACAGGCATTGTGTTGGGCATGGCTTTGTGCGGCGTCGGCTTCGGCCTGTTTCAGGCACCCAACATGAAAGCACTGATGTCAAGCGCCCCGCCGGAGCGCAGCGGTGGCGCCAGCGGCGTCATCGCCATGGCCAGGCTGCTGGGTCAAACTACCGGCGCAGCGCTGGTCGCACTGTGCTTTGGTCTGGCAGCTGCGCACGGCCCGGTGCTGGCCCTGGGTCTGGCAGCGGGGTTTGCCGCGTTGGCGTCGCTGACCAGTTTCGCCCGGCTCTGGGCAAGGTAATCCAACGCCCTGCGACAAACGGGCTAACATGCGGCACCCCAAGCCGCACGCAAAACCGGAGAAGTCCTCAACCCATGTCTTTTCAAGAACTCTATCAAAGAAAACACGCCACGCCTGAAGATGCCATCAAGCTCGTCAGAGATGGGGACTTTGTCATCGTCCCAACCGGTGTCGGTGAGCCGCCAACCTTGCTGACCGCCCTGTCAGAACAGCGCCGAAGCTTGCACGATGTGAAGGTCGCGCAGATCCTCGCGGTGCGCAAGTATGGTTATTTTGATCCGGAGACCGTAGCGCACGTGCGCCACGTGGCATTCTTCTTTGGCGGTGCTTCGCGCGCCGGCGGCCAGGCTGGCTGGCTCGATTTCATACCCTGCAGCTTCTCCGACATTCCGGTCATGATTGAACGCGCCCAGATACCGGCCGACGTCGTCTTTTCGATGGCCTCCACGATGGATGAGCACGGCTATTTTTCACTCAGCCTTGGGGCAGACTACACGATGGCAGCAGTAGCCAGGGCGCGCGCCATCGTGCTTGAGGTCAATCCGAACGTGCCTTTTGCGAATGGCAATTGCCTCGTCCACATTTCCCAGGTCACCGCCCTGGTGGAGAGCAACGAAGCAGTGATGGAAGTCGGTCTGCCCAAGATCGGACCGGTGCAGGAAGCGATCGGGAAGCATGTTGCCGACATGATTGAGGACGGCTCGACGCTGCAGATCGGTTATGGCGGAATTCCGGATGCTGTGGTGATGCAGCTGACTGCCAAGCATGACCTTGGCATCCATACCGAGATGATTGGCGACGGCATCCTCACCCTGGTTGAGAGTGGCGCCGTCACCAACCGGAAAAAGACCTTCATGCCGGGCAAGATGATCGCGACTTTTGCACTGGGCTCCAGGAAACTGTACCAGTTCATGCAGCGCAATCCAGCCCTTGAAATGCACCCGGCCGACTTTACCAACGATCCTTACGTGGCGGCGCAGAACGACAAACTGATCGCCATCAATGCGACGCTGCAAATCGATCTGCTCGGACAGTGCGGCTCTGAAAGTCTTGCCCACCTGCCCTATTCAGGCACCGGCGGACAGCTCGATTTCGTGCGCGCCGCCAACCGCTCGCGCGGCGGCAAGGCCTTCATCGTGCTGCCCTCGACCGCGAAGAATGACAGCCTGACACGCATCGTTCCAACACTTTCACCGGGAACCCATGTGACAACCGGAAAGAACGATATCAACTATGTCGTCACAGAGTTTGGTGTGGCCCAGCTGCGCGGCAAGTCGGCCAGGCAGCGTGCCCGGGAGATGATTGCGATTGCGCATCCCGATTTCCGCGCGCAGTTGACAGAAGGCGCAAGGCAGCTGCAACTGCTTTGACCAAAGCGTCAAGTGCACCAGCACTTGAATTGGCGCGGAACGCCACAACTTCGGCCGGGCAGGTTTTTCAATTCCAATTTTTCAGGACACGACCAATATGAACCGATCAATCGCACAGATGCTTGGCAAGTGGTTGCTGGCAAGCGCGCTGCTGGCCTTCGGCCTGGCGATGGCGCAATCAGAACCGACACTGGGCCAGATTTACGAGGCGGCCCAGAGCGGGCGCATGGAGCAGGCGCAAACCATGATGCAACAGGTGCTGGTTGCGCATCCCGGTAGCGGCAAGGCGCATTTTGTCCAGGCCGAACTGTTTGCACGTCAGGGCAAGCTGGGCCTGGCGCGGGAGTCATTGGCGACAGCCGAAAAACTGGCGCCCGGGCTGCCGTCGATCAAACCCGAAGCACTGCAAAGCCTGCGTACGCAGCTCGCTGCCAGGGCGGTACCGTCGCCTGCCAACAGCGCTGTGCAGCACCGTCCTGCGGCTCCGGTAGTACAAGACGCTGCGCCAACTTCGTCCTTCCCCTGGGGCTTGGCTTTGGCGCTTGGGGGTGGCGCCATCGGACTGGCGATCTTCCTGACCCGCAGAAAGCCCGCGCCTGTTTTTGAGCAACAGCCGCAGCCGCAGCCGTACCCCAACCAGGGTGCCGGCGGCTTGAGTGGTCCACAGGGATTTGGCACGGCCAACAACGTAGCTCCGGGGATGATGCAACAACCGTATGGCCAGCCAGCCGGTAGCGGCCTGGGCAGCAAGATCATGGGTGGCGTGGCTACCGGCCTGGCCGTCGGTGCCGGCGTGATGGCAGCACAGGCCATTGGTCGCACGCTGACTGGCAATCACGATCAGGGTGCCAGACCGCCAGACGCACTTGACAACAACAACTACCAGAACAGCAACAGCAATCCGGACATGGGTGGTGAGAATTTCGGCGTGAACGACGCCACCTCCTGGGATGATGCTGGCGGTGGCGACGTTGGCGGAACTGACTGGGACAACTGAACAAGCGTGGCGTGTCCGACGATCATTCCTGCATCTCTGATAGCATTCGGAGTCGAAAACGGGGTCACAGAACCCCGACCAGCCACAGGAAAATCATGAAGACAGTCCCGGTTTTTTTCTCACTTGTTTGCGGCCTTGCACTGGCATTTATGGCGAGTTGCGGTGGAAAGAGTGATGGCGCGCCAGCAGCCGGCGCCGCCAGTGCGCCCGCCAGCGGCGCCTCCGCTGCGGCAGCAACAGTAGCGGTCAGCACTGTGAAGGCACAAAAACGCGACCTGCCAGTGCTTTTCAGCGCCAATGGAATCGTCACTGCGCTGACCAGCGTGGATGTCAGACCCCAGGTCAGCAGCGTCGTTGCGAAAGTGCATTTCCGCGAAGGCCAGTTTGTCAAGGCCGGTGAGCTGCTTTTTACGCTGGACGCGCGCAGCGACGAGGCCAACGTTGCCAAGGCGCAGGCGCAACTGGCCAAGGACAAGGCAGCGCTTGATGATGCACAGCGCCAGGCGGCGCGCTCGCGCCAGTTGCTGGCGCAGAATTTCATTTCACAGGGAGCGCTGGATACCAGCATCACTCAGGTCGATGCGCTTCTCGCAACGATGGCAGCGGACCAGGCAGCGCTCGATGCAAGCCGGGTTGCGCTCTCCTACTCCCGCATCAGCGCACCTCATGCCGGACGCGCTGGTGCTGTCAACGTGTATCCGGGCAGCGCGGTTCAAGCCAACCTGACCTCACTGGTGACCATCACGCAGCTTGACCCGATTGCAGTGTCCTTCAACCTGCCGCAGCGCAACCTGTCGGACGCCATGTCCTCACTCAAGGACGGTGGGGCGGTCGTGACTGCCACGCTGGCGGATGGCGCCGGTACGTTCAGCGGACACCTCAAGTTTGTTGACAACACGGTCGACGCCGGCTCCGGCACACTCAAAGTGAAGGCCGTCTTTGACAACCGCGAGGGCAAGCTCTGGCCCGGCGCTTTTGTTGAAGTGTCTCAGACAGTGAACGTCCTGAAAGACGCGGTGGTGATACCACAGGCGTCCATCATTCAGGGCGCGCGCGGCACCATCGTTTATGTTGTGGAAGCTGGCAAGGCAGCGATGAAGCCGGTGAAGGTTCTGTATGCACAGGGCAATGATGCCGCGGTTACGGGCGTCAACGCGGGCGATCAGATCGTGCTCGATGGCAGGCAGAACGTGCGACCGGGAGTGCCAGTGCTTGAACGTGCCCGGGAGGCTACGGCCGCTGCGTCTGGCGCAAAACGCGCGGCAGCGCCATGAATATTTCCGAAATCTTCATCCGTCGTCCTGTGATGACGGTGCTGCTCAATCTGGCGGTGGTGTTGGCTGGTGTGATCGGCTTTCGCAGCATCCCTGTAGCAGCTTTGCCGAGCTACGACACGCCCGTCATCAATGTCTTTGCGGCGCTTGCCGGCGCCAATCCCGAGACCATGGCCAGTTCGGTGGCGCTGCAGCTTGAAAAGCAGTTCCAGACAGTTCCCGGGCTCAAAACCATCAGTTCCACCAGCACACTGGGCGGCACCTCGCTGACACTGGAATTTGAAGAAGGTCGCAACATCGATGCGGCGGCCGTCGATGTGCAGGCAGCGCTGTTGCGCGCACAGCGCTCGCTGCCGGTGGAGATGACGACGACACCGGCCTACCGCAAGGTCAATCCGGCCGACGCGCCGGTGCTGCTGCTGGCGCTGACCTCGCCGTCACTGACGCCGTCGGATCTGCAGGATTACGCGGAGCATCTGATCTCTCCTACCCTGTCCACGATTGACGGCGTAGCACAGGTCAATGTCTTCGGCTCCAAACGCTACGCTGTGCGCGTGCGCGTGCAGCCTGATGCTTTGGCGGCACGCAACATCGGGCTGGACGAACTGAGCGCGGCGCTGCGTGCTGCGAACGTCAACACGCCGGTCGGCACCTTTGAGGGCCAGCGCCAGATGCTGACACTGCAAGCCAACCGACAACTCAAGAACGCAGCCGACTTTGCCGATCTGATCGTCAGCAACCGCGGCGGCAACCCGGTGCGGCTGAAAGATGTGGCCAGCGTCGAAGACTCACTGGAAACACTCAAGAGCTGGGCCACCCTGAACGGAGAAAGCTCCATCACGATTGCGATCCTGCGCCAGCCCGGCGCCAACACGGTGCGTGTGGTTGACGCGGTTCGTGAGACGCTGCCCAAGCTGCAAAGCCAGATGCCGCAATCGGTTGCCATGACGCCCGTGAATGATCGTTCGGTGTCGGTAAGGGACGCGCTGCACGACGTCAGCCTGACGCTGCTTGGAACCATTGCACTGGTGGTGCTGGTGATCTTTTTGTTTCTGCGCCGCTTTGTTGCCACCGTCATTCCGACGCTTTCGCTACCGGTTTCGCTGATCGGTGCGGTAGCCTTGCTGTGGGGCTTCTCTTACAGTCTGGACAATATTTCGCTGCTCGGTCTGACACTGGCCGTAGGTCTGGTGGTGGACGATGCCATCGTGGTTCTGGAGAACATCATTCGCCACGTGGAGAACGGTGTGCCACCCTTCTCGGCGGCGATGCGGGGCGCGCGCGAGGTGGGCTTCACCATCATCGCCATTTCCACGTCCCTGATCGCGGTCTTTATTCCGATCTTTTTCATGCCTGGCGTCATCGGACTTTTATTCCATGAATTTGCCGTCGTGGTCGCGCTGGCCATCGTGGTCTCGGCCTTTGTGTCACTGACCCTGGTGCCGATGCTGGCAAGCCGCTTCCTGACCGACGAAGCACACAAGAAGCCACCAGGGGCGCTGGTTCACTCGTTTGAGCGCGGCTTCAATATTCTGCTGGCGTTCTATACGCGCATGCTCGACAAGGCGCTGTCCCACCGCAAACTGGTGCTGCTGGTGGCGCTTGCCACTTTCGCCGCAACCGCCTGGCTGATGATCATCATCCCCAAGGGGTTTTTTCCTGAAGAGGACATAGGCCAAATCCAGGTATCGACCGAGGCGGCTGAAGACACCTCGTTCCCGGAAATGGTGCGACTGCAGGAACGCGTTGCCGGCATCATTCGCGCCGATGCCAACGTTGCTGCAGTAAGCTCTTTCAACGGCGGCAGCGGCTCCCAGAATTCGGGACGCATGTTCATCAGCCTGAAGCCCGCGAGCGATCGCCAGCCAATGAAAACCGTGGTCGAGGGGCTGCGTCGCAAACTGCGCAACGTGGCCGGTATTGCCGTCTTCATGCGCCCGATCCAGAACCTGCAACTTGGTGGCCGACAGAGCAAGGCGCGCTACCAGTACATTCTGCAAAGCGTGCGCGCCGACGAGTTGAGTGGCTGGGCCGCCAAGCTGCAAGAAAAACTGCGCGCCGACGACATGTTTCGTGATGTCACCAGCGATGTGCAACTCAGCGGCCTGCAGGCGCAGCTCAAGATCGATCGTGATCGCGCCAACTCGTTGGGCGTCTCGATAGATGCCATCCGCACCGCGCTCTTCAGTGCCTTTGGCGAGCGCCAGGTATCCACGATCTTCCTGCCGACCGACAGCTACCAGGTAATCATGGAAGTGGCGCCCGATGCAAAACAGGACGAACAGGCGCTGGGTGGCATTTATGTGCGCTCCTCGACCGGCGTGCTGGTTCCCTTGTCGAGTTTCACAACGGTAGAGCGCACAGTCGGTCCCACCGCCATCAACCACGCCGGACAACTGCAGGCGGTCACCGTGTCGTTCAATCTGGCACCCAATGCTGCCTTGGGCGACGCCACCGCCAAGATTGATTCGTTGCGCGAAGCGATTCAAATGCCGGCCTCCGTCATTGCCAGCTATGGCGGGGATGCCGCCGTGTTCAAGAGTTCGCAGGGCAGTCAGGCGATTCTGATCATTGCCGCGCTGCTGGTGATTTACGTGCTGCTGGGCGTGCTTTATGAAAGCTACATCCACCCGATCACCATTCTGGCCGGGCTGCCGTCGGCGGCCGTCGGAGCCCTCGCAACCTTGATGGCATTCGGCCAGGACCTGACGCTGATCGCCACGATCGGCATCGTGCTGCTGATCGGGATCGTGAAGAAGAACGCCATCATGATGATCGACTTTGCGCTCGATGCACAGCGACATCAGGGCATGACGCCGGCAGTGGCTATCCGCGAAGCCTGCATCCTGCGCTTTCGGCCCATCATGATGACCACCCTGGCGGCCCTGATGGGCGCTGTGCCGATTGCCATCGGTATCGGCGCCGGTGCAGAACTACGCCAACCGCTGGGTCTGGCCGTCGTTGGCGGTCTGGTTTTTTCGCAAGCGATCACGCTCTTCATCACGCCCGTGATCTATCTGGCACTGGACCGGTTCAGCGGTCATGGGCCGGTGCTGACGGCCGAAGAGATCAGCACTGCCTGACCGGTCTCCAAGTCACTGCGAGCGAAGCGCGGCAGTCCATGCATGGATCGCCACGGGCTATGCCCTCGCGATGACAACGGCGCATGGGAGCACGCGGCGACTAAAATCACGGTTCCCTCTCGAAAGCCGACGACTCCATGCCACGCCAACTCTTTGTCACCACCGCCCTGCCCTACGCCAATGCCCCGTTCCACATAGGGCACATGATGGAGTACATCCAGGCTGACATCTGGGTACGCTACCAAAGGATGATGGGCAACGCGGTCCACTTTGTCTGCGCCGACGACGCGCATGGCGCACCCATCATGATTGCGGCCGAGAAGGTCGGCAAGAGCCCGCAACAGTTCGTGGCCGACATTGCGGCCGGTCGCAAGCCCTATCTGGACGGATTTCACATCGGTTTTGACAACTGGCATTCAACCGACGGTGCCGAAAATCATGAACTGGCACAAGCCATTTATAGAGACTTGCGGGCCAACGAACTGATTGCCACGCGCGTCATTGCGCAGTTCTTCGACCCCGAAAAGAACATGTTTTTGCCGGACCGCTTCATCAAGGGTGAATGCCCCAAATGCGGCGCCAAGGACCAGTACGGCGACAACTGCGAGGTCTGCGGTGCGGTCTACAGCCCAACCGAATTGAAGAATCCCTATTCGGCCTTGACCGGCGTGACGCCGGTGCTTCGCGACTCCGAGCACTATTTCTTCAAGCTGTCCGACCCGCGCTGCGCCGAGTTTCTGGAGAAATGGACGCAAGGCAGCAACCCACGCGGTCAGACGCATCTGCAAAGCGAGGTCTACAACAAGATCAAGGAATGGTTGCTGCCCGACGAGGCCGGCCGACGCGATCTGGGCGACTGGGACATCAGCCGCGACGCGCCCTACTTCGGCATTGAAATTCCCGATGCGCCGGGCAAGTATTTTTATGTCTGGCTGGACGCACCGATTGGCTATCTCGCATCGTTGAAGAATTACCTCGGCAAGATTGGCGTGGACTACGACACCTTTGTGAATGACCCCAACACCGAGCAGTATCACTTCATCGGCAAGGACATCATCACCTTTCACACTCTTTTCTGGCCGGCGATGCTGCACTTCAGCGGTCGCAGGACACCCAACGCAGTTTTCGTCCATGGTTTCCTGACCATCAACAGCGGTGAGAAGATGAGCAAGAGCCGTGGCACCGGCCTGGATCCGCTCAAATACCTGAGTCTGGGCATGAATCCGGAGTGGCTGCGCTACTACCTTGCCGCCAAATTGAACTCCCGCAATGAAGACATCGAGTTCAGCCCGGAAGATTTCATGGCTCGCGTCAACAGTGATCTGGTGGGCAAGTACATCAACATTGCAAGCCGTGCCGCGGGCTTCATCACGAAGCGCTTTGATGGCAAGCTCGGAGCGGTCTCGGACGATGGCTTGGCCCTGCTGACGGTCCTGCGTTCGGGGCAATCGGGCATTGAGGAACTCTACGAGGACCGCGAGTATGCCAAGGCGCTGAGGGAGACCATGCTGCTGGCGGACCGGGTGAACGCCTACGTGGACGCCAACAAGCCCTGGGAACTGGCCAGGCAGGACGGCATGGACTTGCGCCTGCATGATGTCTGCACCGTCTGTATCGAAGCCTTTGCCGTACTCACAGCCTACCTGAAACCTGTGCTGCCGGCACTGGCGGCGCAAGTGGAGAACTTTCTGAACATCGAGCCCCTGGCCTTTGGCAAACCCAGCGTGGCAATGGGCTCCGGCCACAGCATTGGCAACTACCAGCACCTGATGCAGCGCGTCGACGTGAAGCAGCTCGAATCCCTTTTTGAGGCGCCCGCCCTTACCGAGCCGGCAAAGCCGCTTCCCGGCGGCGAAGCCATCGGTCCGACCATTGGCATCGAAGACTTCAGCAAGCTCGACCTGCGCATCGTGAGAATTGTGAACTGCGAGGCAGTCGAGGGCTCCAGCAAACTGCTGCGTCTGACAATCGATGCCGGTGAGGAAAAGACACGCAACGTTTTCAGCGGCATTGCCAGCGCCTACGAGCCCGAGCAACTCATAGGCAAGCTGACGGTGCTGGTAGCTAACCTCGCGCCACGCAAGATGAAGTTTGGCGTCAGCGAAGGCATGGTGCTGGCCGCCAGTCACGCCGATGACAAATCAAATCCTGGCATTTATGTGCTGGAGCCAAGTGCTGGAGCACAGCCCGGAATGCGCGTGCGCTGATGATGAAATTTGAATTTCGTCCAAGACTGCTTGAGGCGATGCAGGGCTATAGCCGCGCGCGCCTGGTACGAGATGTGGGCGCCGGCCTCACGGTTGGCGTGGTCGCGTTGCCGCTGGCCATGGCCTTTGCCATTGCCAGCGGGCTCAAACCCGAAGCCGGTATCTTTACTGCCATCATCGCCGGCTTTCTGGTTTCCGCCCTGGGTGGCAGCAAGGTCCAGGTTGGCGGACCGGCCGGGGCCTTCATCGTTATCGTCTACGGCATCGTGCAACGCTACGGCCTGGGCAACCTGATCATCGCCACTGCCATGTCGGGCGTGCTGCTGTTTCTGATGGGGCTGCTCAAGCTCGGAACCCTGATCCGCTTCATACCAATCTCGGTCGTGATCGGCTTTACCAACGGCATTGCAGTGCTCATCGGTCTGTCCCAGCTCAAGGATTTTCTGGGTTTGCAGGTCAAAGTCATGCCGGCAGATTTCTTTGGCATCCTTTCGACCATTGGCACCAACCTTGGAACGGTCAACACCCAAGCGCTGGCGCTGGCCGCGACGTCGCTGGCCATCATCATTCTGTGGCAGTTCCTGATGCCGAAGATCGGCAGCGCGCAGTTCGTCGGCAAGCTGACTCCCATTCCAGGCTCGATCGTGGCGCTGGTGCTGGCCACAGTAGCCGTGTCGGTGCTTGGCCTGCAGGTCGACACCATTGGCAGCCGCTTTGGCGGCATCCCCAGTTCTCTGCCCTCCTTCCAGTTACCCGACTTCAGTTGGGAAACGGCGAAATTTCTGGTGATTCCGACCACGACCTTGGCCCTGCTCGGATCGATCGAGTCCCTCCTGTGCGCACGCGTGGCGGACGGCATGATCGACGACCGTCACAATCCAAATCAGGAATTGATGGCACAAGGCATAGCCAACTTCATTTGCCCGTTCTTTGGCGGCATGCCGGCCACCGGAACCATTGCCCGCACCGTTACCAACATCAAGAACGGTGCCAGCAGTCCGATAGCCGGCATGGTGCATGCCATCACCCTGCTGCTCGTGATATTGATTGCCGCGCCGCTGGCCAAGGACGTGCCGCTCGCTTGCCTGTCGGCCATCCTGATGTTTGTCGCCTGGAACATGGGCGAGTGGCGCGAGTTCGTTCATCTGCGCCAGTACCGCATGCCCTACCGCATCACCTTGCTGGTGGTCTTCTTCCTGACCGTGGTTTTTGATCTGACGGTGGCCGTCGAAGTCGGACTCGTGGCAGCCTGCGTGACCTTCATCTACCGCATCTCCAGTCTGTCACGCTGCGAGGCAGTGGCCGCGGCCGACTTCCCTGAACTGGCAGGTGTGGCCGGGTCCGAGGGAACGCTGACCTGCTACCGGCTCTATGGTGCGCTGTTTTTTGGTGCCGTCAAACTGATCGAAAACCTGCAGGACAATTTGCCCGCCAAGGTGCTGCTGCTGGATCTGAAAAACCTGCTTTACATCGACTCCTCTGGCGCTGACACCCTGAACGACCTGGCGCGCAGTTGCCGCCAAAGCGGCGTCAGCCTGTTGATCTGCGGGCTTAGCCATCAACCGCAAGACATTGCAAAGCGCAGCGGCTTCGTCGATCAGGTCGGCGCCGGGCAGTTCTACCCGGACCTCGCAGCCGGTGTCAGCGCTGCTGTGAATCTGGCCGCTAAAATAGACGAAAGAGGTCCCATTTCATGAATATCTTCTACCGCCCGAAATACCTGTCAGAAACCACCCAGTTCCTCAACGAACTCAAGGCGAAAAACCCGCAGATGTCAAGCGGCCAGGTGGAAGGTCGGGCCTTGTTGTGGAACAAGACGCTGGACCGCGATGCCCTGAGCGACTTTCGCGCTGCCAAGGTAGTACAGCAACCTTACGTCTATCAGACCGCTGCCAAATAAGACCTTGGCAACCCTCGCCCAGGACGGGCTCGATCTTGAAGTAATGCCAGAGCTGGCAGGCATGCCAGAGGTGGTGGACCACGTCGCGGTGGCGCGCCTGTACGGCGAGCCGCTCTTTTCCATGCCGCACGATCTGTACATCCCGCCGGATGCGCTGGAAGTGTTCCTGGAAGCTTTTGAAGGTCCACTGGACCTGCTGCTTTACCTCATCCGCAAGCAGAACTTCAACATTCTCGACATCCCGATGGCTGGCCTGACACGCCAGTACCTGGTCTATGTGGAGGAAATCCGGGGTCGCAATCTGGAACTCGCAGCCGAGTACCTCCTGATGGCCGCGATGCTGATTGAAATCAAGTCTCGCATGCTGCTGCCACCAAAGAGAGTGGCGCCGGGGCAGGAGGCCGAGGATCCGCGCGCCGAACTGGTTCGCCGCCTGCTCGAATACGAGCGCATCAAGCTGGCCGCCGCGAAGCTCAATGCCATGCCGCAGTTTGGTCGCGACTTTCTGAGGGCTCAGGTCTACATCGAACAGTCACTGCAGCCGCGCTTTCCTGACGTCGACGTGGTCGATCTCAAAGAAGCCTGGGCGGCACTGCTGCAACGTGCCAGGCTGGTGCAGCGCCACAGGATCACGCGCGCCGAATTGTCGGTACGTGAACACATGAGCATGGTGCTGAAAAAGCTGCAGGGCCGGCGCTTTGTCGAATTTGAGGAGTTGTTCGACCCGGCCAAGGGCGCGCCCGTGCTGGTCGTCACCTTCATCGCCCTGCTCGAACTGGCCAAGGAAACGCTGATCGAAATTACACAGGCCGAGGTGTTTGCCCCGATTTACGTCCGGCTCGCCTATTCGCCCGCAGCCTGACGTCCCATCAACAGCGCCACCGCCTGCGACGGTTTGGTTTTCCCGTCCAGCAAATTCACCACCGCTTCAGTAATGGGCATCTCTATGCCGACGCCGCTGGCTCGCAGCAGTACGGTTCTGGCGCAATGCACACCCTCCGCCACATGACCCAAGGCGGCAAGCACCTGCTGCAATGTCTGCCCCTGGGCCAGGGCCAGACCAACCTGCCGGTTACGCGACAAATCACCCGTGGCTGTCAGCACCAGATCGCCCAGTCCGCTCAACCCCATGAAGGTGTCAGCACGCGCACCCAGCGCTACGCCCAACCGTGTCATCTCGGCAAGGCCCCGCGTGATCAAGGCGGCCCTGGCATTGAGGCCCAGGTTCAAGCCATCGCACAAGCCGGTGGCAATGGCCAACACGTTCTTGACCGCACCGCCCACTTCAACCCCGACGATGTCGTCATTGGCATAGACACGCAGTGTCTGGCCGTGAAAGGCGCGCACCATCAGGTCGCGCACGCTGGCCGACGCACTGGCAGCAACCAGGGCGGTCGGTTGAGCCCGTGCCACCTCCAGCGCAAAGCTGGGGCCGCTCAGCACACCGGCCAACAAGCCGGGCGCCACCTGCGCCTGAACCTCATGCGCCAACAAGCCCGGTGATGCTGCACTCGCTGCCTCAAAGCCCTTGCAGAGCCAGATCACCGGTGCGCTGCAGGTCTGAAGTCCGCTCAGCATCGTGCGCAGCCCCGCCATCGGTGTCGCGACAACGACGAGATCCGCCGTCTGAACCAGTGCCGGCACTTCGGCAGCGCCGCCCGGGCTCACGTCCACCCCGGTCGGCAAGAAAATACCTGGCAGATAGCGTGCGTTTTCGCGCTGCGTCTGCAGCGCCCGGGCTTGCACCGGATCACGCGCCCACAGACTCAGGGCGTGCCCAGATCCAGACTGACTCGCTGCATTGACGGCAAGCGCGGTACCCCAGGCACCGGCCCCAAGCACAACAATTTTCATCGTCCGTGAGGTCCGAGGGGCCAGCGCTGGCTAACGGGGACTTACTGCGTGACGGCAGCCGGTGCCGACTCCGCGGCAGCGGCTTGCTGTTGCTGCTGCTGTTGCTCGTACATGGCCTGGAAGTTGATTTCCGCCAGATGCACGGGCGGGAAGCCGCCGCGCTGGATCAGGTCGGCCACATTGCCACGCAGGTAGGGATAAACAATCTGCGGACAGGCAATGCCCATGACTTGACCCATCTGCTCCTGTGGCAGATTGCGGATTTCAAAAATTCCGGCCTGCGTCAGCTCTGCCAGAAAAACCGTCTTGTCCTTGATCTTGGTCTGCACCGTGGCGGTGATCGTCACTTCAAAAATGCCCTCGGCCACGGGGCCGGCGTTGACGCCCAGCTGAATGTCAACAGTGGGTGCCTCCTGCTCAAGCAGGATGGCTGGTGAGTTCGGCTGCTCCAGTGAAGCACCCTTCAGGTAAACGCGTTGAATCTGGAAAATGGGGCCTTGTTGTTCGGACATGGGATTTCTTTCTGGTCAAAAAAACGCTACGGAAAATTCCGAGCGGAAACGGAAAACGAGACAGATTATCTCAGGCTGCGTTCAGCAGCGGCAACAGGCCCGCGCGAGCGTCCAGCGCCATCAAATCATCGCAGCCACCCACATGGGTCTGGCCGATAAATATCTGCGGCACGGTGCGCCGCCCGGTGAGCTCCATCATCTTCATGCGCTGGGCAGGGTCGCTGTCAACGCGAATTTCTTCGAGTTGTTCGACGCCGCGCGCTTTGAGGATCTGCTTGGCCTGCACGCAATAAGGGCAGACGGCCGTGGTGTAAATTTTGACTGGGTTCATATTGGTTGAGGACAGAGCTGAAGATCTGTCCCGCAAAGTTTCAGGATAGTCGGTGCCAGAGCTAAAGATCTGTCCCGCAAGGTTATTAGGCCTTCTCCACCGGCAGATTGGCAGTACGCCAGGCGCTCAGGCCCCCTGCAAGCGACTGCGCATTCTCATAGCCGAGTTTCTTGGCAATAGCCACGGCGCGATTCGAGCGAGCGCCAGACTGGCAAACCAGAATCACCGGCAACGCCTTGTTCTTCACTGCACCGGTCAACTTTTCTTCCAGCTGATTCAGAGGAATATTTCTGGCGCCACCCACATGACCTGCCGCAAATTCGTTGGCTTCGCAAACATCAATCACGACCGCCCTCTCACGGTTGATCAGTTGCACCGCACCTTGCGCTGTCAGTGATCCGCCACTGGCTCCCTTGAGCACAGGCCAAAACAGCATGCTGGCTGACGCCAGTGCCACCGCCAGCAACATCCAGTTGTCAAGAATAAATTTCATCTTTTCTTTCAAAATTGCGGGTGCCTGCCCCGACCCGTCATTGCGAATTTCCTATTCGTCATTGCGAGCGAAGCGCGGCAATCCATTCATGGATCGCCACGGCCTTCGGCCTCGCGATGACGCAAAATCAAGGCTCCCTATGTGCCAATCTTTGGCTCATTTTAGAATGAAGCCCTGCACAACGCCGCCTCACCCCGTTATTCCCCGCTTTAGCCCTGCAAGATCATGTACAAACTCGTTCTCATCCGCCACGGCGAATCGACCTGGAATCTGGACAACCGCTTCACCGGATGGACCGACGTTGATCTGACTCCCACCGGCGTCGCGCAGGCTGACCAGGCCGGGCGTCTGCTCAAGGCCGAGGGCTATGAATTTGACGTCGCCTACACCAGCGTCCTCAAACGCGCGACGCGCACCCTGTGGCACGTTCTGGACGCGATGGACCGCACCTGGCTTCCGGTGGTCAACAACTGGCGTCTGAACGAGCGCCACTATGGCGCCTTGCAGGGTCTCAACAAGGCCGACATGGCCAAGCAGTACGGCGATGCCCAGGTGCTGGTCTGGCGTCGCAGTTACGATACACCGCCGCCGGCACTGGAGCCGACCGACCCACGATGCGAGCGCGCCGATCTCCGCTACGCCAGACTCCGGCCTGAACAGATTCCGCTGACAGAGTGCCTGAAGGACACGGTGGCGCGCGTCATGCCATTCTGGACCGAAGCTCTGGCGCCGGCCATCAAATCCGGCAAGCGGATCGTCGTAGCTGCTCACGGCAACTCGATCCGGGCGCTGGTCAAGTACCTGGACAAGATATCCGACAGTGACATCGTTGGCCTGAACATTCCCAACGGCATCCCTCTCGTCTATGAACTTGACGAGCAGTTGCAACCACTGCGGCACTATTACCTGGGCGACGCTGAGGCTGCGGCGAAAGCCGCTGCCGCGGTCGCAGCACAGGGTAAAGCTTGAGTAAACCGGGAACGGCCTGCGCCTAAAACGCTCCAAGCGTGTATGCTGGGAACAGATTGAAGATTTATATGGGCCAAAAATTGAAAATTGCAGGCTGGATATCGCTCGGCGTCTTGACCGGCGCGCTTACCACTGTTTCATTGCAAACCGTGGCACGCGCCGCCCTGGCGCCGCTGCCGCTGGAGGAACTGCAGCAACTGGCTGCGGTCTTCGGTATGGTCAAGAGCAACTATGTCGAACCAGTGGACGACAAGAAGTTGATTACCGATGCCATCGTCGGAATGGTGTCGAGCCTTGACCCGCATTCTCAGTACCTCGACAAGAAGGCGCTGAAGGAATTCAACGAGGGCACCACCGGCAAGTTTGTTGGTGTCGGTATCGAAATCGCGCAGGAGGACGGGGTCATCAAGGTGGTGTCCCCGATTGAAGGCTCGCCAGCCTTTCGGGCCGGTATCAAGCCGAACGACCTGATCGTCAAGATCGACGACACACCGGTCAAGGGACTGCCGCTGAGCGAAGGCGTCAAGCGCATGCGCGGTGAACCCAACACCAAGGTGCTGCTGTCCATCTACCGCAAGGAAGAGAGCCGCACGTTCCCGGTGCTGATCGTGCGTGAGGAAATCCGCACGCAATCGGTACGCAGCAAGGTGATCGAGCCCGGCTACGCCTGGATCAGGTTAAGCCAGTTCCAGGAACGCACCGTTGAAGACTTTGCGCGCAAGATGGAAGAAATCTATAAGCAGGAGCCCAAGCTCAAGGGTCTGGTACTCGACTTGCGCAATGACCCGGGTGGCTATCTCGACGCGGCGGTCGCCGTCTCCGCTGCTTTTCTGCCTGAGAACGTCACGGTGGTCTCGGCCAGTGGCCAGCTGGCAGAAAGCAAATTTGTGCACAAGGCCTCAGCCGAGTTTTACCATCGGCGTGGCGGGGCGGACCCCCTCAAGCGCCTGCTGGAGGTGACCAAGGGTGCGCTCAAGACGGTGCCACTGGTGGTCCTGGTCAACGAGGGGTCGGCCTCCGCCAGTGAAATTGTGGCCGGTGCGCTGCAGGACCATAAGCGCGCCACGCTCCTGGGCAATCAGACTTTCGGCAAAGGCTCGGTGCAAACCGCCGTCTGCCTTGATCCATCATTCCGCATGGACAACTGCCCGACGGCGGGACTGAAGCTCACCACCAGCCGTTACTACACACCCAGCGGCAAGTCGATTCAGGCCAAGGGCATCGTGCCCGACGTCATGGTCGACGAGACTGAAGGAGGTAATCTGTTTGCTGCGCTGCGCACGCGCGAAGCTGATCTGGAGAAGCACCTCAACAGCGGTCAGGGCGATGAAAAGAAGGATGACACGCGCGAGAAGGCACGCGAGGAAGCGCGCCTGAAACTGGAAGAAGAAATGAAGAAACCGCTGGCTGATCGCCGGCTCCCGGAGTTCGGCACGGAGAAGGATTTCCAACTCGCACAGGCGATCAACCAGCTCAAAGGTCAACCGGTCCTGGTCAGCAAGACGCTGGTTGAACGCAAGGAAGAAAAGAAGGAAGAATGAGCCTCGCATGACTGACGAGCAGTTGCTGCGTTATTCTCGCCACATCCTGCTGGACGAAATCGGGATCGAAGGGCAGCAGCAAGTTCTCGCCAGTCGCGCCCTGATCATCGGAGCTGGCGGCCTGGGTTCACCGGTTGCCCTTTACCTCGGTTCGGCGGGCGTTGGCCACATCACGGTGGTTGATCACGACTGCGTCGACCTGACCAATCTGCAGCGCCAGATTGCACACAACATGGACAGCGTAGGCCAGTCCAAGGTCGCATCCATCCAGAGCGCCATCGCCGCCATCAACCCGGAGGTTCAAGTCAAGGTCATGCAGGCACGTGCCGACGCAGCCCTGCTCGAAACGCTGGTAGCGCAGACCGATGTGGTACTGGACTGCTGCGACAACTTTGCCACGCGGCATGCCATCAATGCCGCCTGCGTCAAGCACCGCAAACCGCTGGTTTCTGGCGCAGCGATCCGCTTTGACGGACAGATCAGCGTTTATGACTCGCGCGACAGCAAGTCACCCTGCTACGCCTGCGTCTTTCCGCCTGAATCCGCCTTCGAGGAGACGCGCTGCGCCACCATGGGTGTCTTCGCGCCGCTGGTAGGCATCATAGGATCCATGCAGGCGGCCGAGGCACTCAAACTGCTCAGCACAGTGGGTCAGTCCCTGGCCGGTCGACTGCTGATGCTCGATGGCCGCAGCATGGAGTTCACTGAAGTGCGCATCGCACGTCAGCCTGACTGTCCGGTCTGCGGCAAGCCGCACTGAGGTTTACTTCTTCTCGGGATGACACGATCCGTGTCGTTTGCGAAAGGCGCGTGGCGACTCTGGATGGCTTGCAGCGAAAACACCGAGGCGAGATTGGCGCGCCTGCGCCTCTTCTGCGGCGTACATCCCGGGCCGGCCGCGCCAGCCATAAGACCAGGCCTGACCAGCCCGCACCATTTGCGCGCCCAGATCCTTGCCGTCCAGCACAACCGTCGCCAGCCCTCTGCCCCATCGGTCATAGTAGCTGACCACGACCGAGACACGCCGCTTCAGCACCCATTGCGCCAACAGGTCACGCGCCGCTTTACCGCCGCTCTGGCAGATCTCGGGCGCATCCATGCCGAGCATTCGCAGTTTGCGCACCGCACCACCCGCATCGGCCTGCACCCAAAGCGTATCGCCATCCGTGACGTGGGTGACGTGTCCAACAAAGGTCTCGCGTGCATTAGCGCCACTTGCCAGAAACAACAGCAAAAGCAGGCACCTCAGCTTTACCATTGATCACGTCCGCTCAGTGTCGGCGAAGCAAATCCCAGGCAGTGCAACGCTGTTCGCATCATCTGCCAACAACATCCTCTGCCGACAAGGGCGCACCCGAGTCTGGAGCATAAATCGCATCGATGACCATCAAGAATGTGATGGTGCCCACAATAAAAATTGCAAAAAGTGTCGGCGCAATCCACGCCCTTTTTCGCCTGGACTCTGTCCGACCTGACTTTTCGTCTTGCGCCACGTGAATTCCTATCCGGATTTGTCGACGGATGATAGCTCGGCGATGTGGGTGCCGCATGCTGGCGATTGCGCAGAAGTCCGCTTCCGGTCTGGCACCGTGACAGGAACGAACTGTGTCGGATCGCGAACAGCAATGACCAGTGCGTTCACTCTTGCCGCTACTTTGATGTTCGTTGTTTGAATCATGAATACAGCACCGGGTCAGGACAACTGACATTCAATAACTCACTGTCAGCCAGCAGCAGACACATTGCGGGTCTTCACCAGAGACGGCTTTCTGGTGTTCCAGGTCAACACCGTAAAGAAGCAGTTCGCGGCCACCCGCAAAGTGCCC
>CAIYMN010000399.1 GCA_903927295.1 uncultured beta proteobacterium
ATCCAGAGCCATCCCGGGCTCAGTACTGGTAAACGCCGCGTCCGCTCTTGCGACCCAGGCGCCCCGCAGCCACCATTTCCTTGAGCAGCGGGCAGGGCCGGTACTTGCTGTCACCAAACTCGCTCAGGTAAACCTCCATCACGGCCAGGCACACGTCCAGACCCACCATGTCTGCCAGGGCCAGCGGACCAATGGGCTGGTTGCAGCCGAGCTTCATGCCGGCATCAATGTCCTGTGCGGTGGCCAGACCTTCGGACAGCACGAAAAAGGCCTCGTTGATCATGGGCACCAGAATCCGGTTCACCACAAAACCGGGTGCGTTCCTGACCGTGATCGGCGACTTGCCGAGAGCTTTGGCCATGGCCTGCACGGCGTCGTGCGTGGCATCACTGGTCTGCAAACCGCGGATGATCTCCACCAGCGCCATCATGGGCACCGGGTTGAAAAAGTGCATGCCGATAAAGCGCTCGGCCCGGCTCGTGACGGCGGCCAGTTTGGTGATGGAAATGGAGGAGGTGTTGGAGGCCACGATCACTTCGGGCGGCACGATGGCGTCGATCTGCTTCAGGATCTTGACCTTGAGTTCGTAGTTCTCGGTGGCTGCCTCAATCACGAGTTGCGACGATTTCAGATCCTCGTAACTGGTACTGCCCTTGATGCGCGCGAGCGCTGCGTCGCGCTCGGCGACGCTGATCTTTTCCTTCTTGATCAGCCGGTCCAGACTGCCAGCGACGGTGGCCACACCCTTGGCCACGGCGACGTCTGAAATGTCGACCATGACGACGTTCAGACCCGAGACCGCGCACGCCTGCGCAATGCCGTTACCCATGGTGCCGGCGCCGATGATGCCCACTGTGGTGATGCTCATGATGAAGAACTCCAGTAAATAGATTCGATGTTAACGACTTGCGTTGGGCGGACTTTCGCGCAGTTCACGGCGCAGCACTTTGCCGATGGCGCTGCGCGGCAATTCCTGCAGGAACTGCAGGCTGGCCAGCCTTTGGGTTTTGCCCAGGCGTTGATTGGTCCACTGCAGCAGTTGCACGGAATCGATGGCCGCGCCAGGCTTGCGCACCACATAGGCCACAGGCGTCTCACCCCACTGCACTGAAGGCACGCCAACTACAGCCGCTTCGGCCACATCCGGGTGCTGGCGCAGCACCGCTTCCAGGTCGCTCGGGTAAATGTTGAAGCCGCCCGAGATGATCATTTCCTTCTTGCGGTCAATCAGCGTCAGAAAACCCTCGGCGTCAAAGCGTCCGATGTCGCCAGTCCGTATGAAACGTTTGCCGCTGGCGTCGAACCACTCCGCTTCGCGCGTCTTTTCTGTCTGTCCGTGGTATCCCAGCATCATGCCGGGCGAATGGCCCACTACTTCACCGGCCTCGCCTGTCGGAACTTCGACTCCGTTGTCATCGATCAAGCGAATATCGTGTCCGCTTGCGGGTTGACCCACCGTGTGCAGTTTGTCAGGATGCAAGTGCGCTTCGAGGATGCAGGTGCCGCCGCCTTCGGTCATGCCATAGAACTCGACCAAGGCGCCGGGCCAGCGCTTGATCGCATCAGCCTTCAGGCTGGCGGCAAACGGGGCGCTGGTGGAAAATTTGACCTGAAAGCTCGACAGATCATAGCGATCAAACTCGGCGTGCGCCAGCAGGCGCTGGTACTGAACCGGCACCAGCATGGTGTGGGTCACCCCTTGCGTCTGGGCCAGTTGCAGGTAATCGAGTGCCTTGAATTTGGGCAGCAGCAGCACCGAGCCACCGAAACCGAGCGTGGGGAAAAACACGACCAGCGTCGTGTTCGAGTACAGCGGCGTGGACAGCAGCGTGACCGTCTGCGGTCCATAGCCGTAGGCAGCGCCACGGCGCACATGGGCCCAGCGCATGCCGTGCGATTGCACAATCCCCTTGGGCTGCCCGGTCGTGCCGGACGAATAGATGATGTTGAAGGGTGACTCTGGCTGCAGTTGCACCGGCGCCGGCTTTTGTCCGGGAGGGGCCAGCCAATCATTCAGGGTCTGACCCGCTGAAGCACCGTCCAGGGTCACAGTCACCAGCGTGTTCAATGCGCCGTCATGCAGGTTGCTTGCATTGGCAGTATCGGTAAAGACCATCCTCGTCTGGGCGTCCGACACCATGCGTGCCAGACTGGCGGCAGTAGCGCTGGGGGCCAGCGGCGCCACCACCACACCGGCACGCAAGGCGCCCAGAAAAACGGCGGCATATTCAATCGACATTTCGGCACAAATGGAAATCGCGTCGCCTGGCTTCAGGCCGTCGCGCTGCAATGCCGAGGCGATCCGGTCCAGCAACAGGTCGAGCCCGCCGTAGTCAAGCTCGCGCTCGCCCTCGATCAGCGCGCGGCGCTGTGGGTCCTTGATCGCATGGTCGCGAATCAGATCGGTGATGAGTGAAAATTCAGTTTCAGCTTGCATGGCCAGCTCATGTGCCGAGTCTAGCGCGACATCCACCGGGCGCTCTACCGGGTTGCCAGTCCTTCGAAGCAGGTACTGAGCACCAGCGCAATGATTTCTTCATTGCTGTACAAATCGCCGATTTTCAGGAACTCCAGAACCGGGTCGCAGGCCCGGGCGTACAGGGTGTACAGCACGGCGATCGGTGGCAGCTTGCGGTTGAGCGAGCCTTGCGCCTGCGCCGCTTCAATCCAGGCGCCCAGGCGGTCGCTGACTTCCATCAGACCGTCCATATAGTCCTTGTTCCCCATGAGCGTGGCGCGCAGACTGGAGTTCTGGCTCGGCAGCGAAGGCATTTCCCCGGCGAGCTTCAATCCCATGGTCCACTGCACCACGTCGCGCAACTTGTCCATGCAAGACGAGTCGGCGGGCAATGCCTCCAGATAGGCCTGCGCCCGACGCATCACCGACACCATGGCAGCAGCGGCCAGGTCTTCCTTGCTGGGGAAGTGCTTGTACAGACTGGCTTTGGCGATGCCTACATCGGCCGCCACTTCATCCACGGTCATGGCTTCAAAGCCTTTTTCCGCCAGCAGGCGGTTCACGGACTTGATGATCGCGTCTTCCCGCGCCAACAACATCTGCGCTTTGAAAGAAACCTTGATGGGAGTAGTGCTAGCCATGTGTGAAATTGTAGCCGCTTCAGTTGACAAATAGAATATGAAGGAAATATAAATACTGTTTAGTTACAATTAATACTTATTGGTATAGAATTGGCCGAATCAATTCGAAGGAGTGCGTGTGACGACCAAAGTTGCCATCGTGGGTTCGGGTATTTCAGGCCTGGCAGCGGCCCATGCTCTGCGGGGCAAGGCAGACATCACACTGCTGGAGGCGGGCGATTACTTTGGTGGTCACAGCCACACCGTTGCGGTCACGCTTGCGACTTCGCAGGGCGATGTCAGCCACGGCGTGGACACCGGCTTTCTCGTGCTCAATGAACGCACCTACCCCCAACTGATCGCCCTGCTGGCCGAACTGGAA
>CAIYMN010000400.1 GCA_903927295.1 uncultured beta proteobacterium
CCTTTGACTTTGGCGTCAAGGAGTCTGGCATCGACCTGGTCGCCGAACTGGACAAACAGGACAGCGCCAAGCGCGCCAGATTCGACACCATGGTGACCGAACTGCTGGGAAATTTTGGCGCCCACAGCCGAAATCTGGTACGTGGTGTCCTGAAGAGCGCCGCCGCAAAGTAGTTGTTTTGCGCCGCCCGCCAAGCGGCATCGGGTTAACACTGCCGACGCTCTGGTGGCCCTTTGATTTGGATCAAAACCCAAATTGACTATCGCGAAGATACTGGCCCGGGCCCGCCCAAGGGTCAACAGATAGCTCAACCTAGAAGGCCAAATCAATGTCCAATTTTGAGATCGTGACCCGGGAGGACTTCTCGGACGTCACTTACCTGCTTGAAGTACGCCATCCGATGATGGCCAAAGCCGCCAAGCCAGGCCAATTCGTGATTGTCATGCTCAACGAGCACGGTGAACGGATCCCTCTGACCATCGCCGATTTTGATCGAAACAAAGGCACGATTACTCTGGTAATCCAGGCAGTCGGCAAAACGACGCGCCAGATGCAGCAGGAATGCAAGGTCGGAACAACGCTGTACGGCATGGTCGGACCGATGGGCATTCCCAGCCCCATGAGCCACGCCAAGAAAGTGGTGTGCGTCGGTGGTGGCCTGGGCGTAGCGCCGATCTTTCCGCAGGCGCGCGGCTTCAAGGACGCCGGCGCCTACGTCATTGCCATCCTGGGTTTTCGAAATAAGGATCTGGTCTTCTGGGAGAAGAAGTTCCGTGACTGCTGCGACGAACTGATACTGTGCACGAACGATGGCTCGGCTGGCATGAAGGGCATGATCACCGACGGCATCAAGGTCGCGCTGGCCAGGCACGACGACGTCGAGGAAGTGGTCGCCATCGGCCCGCCGGTCATGATGAAAGCCTGCGCGGATGCCACCCGGGCCGCAAAGATCAAGACCATGGTGAGCGTCAATCCAATCATGGTGGACGGAACCGGGATGTGCGGTGGTTGCCGTGTCAAGGTCGGCGAGGAGGTCAAGTTTGCCTGCGTGGACGGTCCTGACTTCGATGGCCACCTGGTCGATTTTGACGACCTGATGCTACGCCTGCAGCGCTACACCACGGTCGAAAAGGAGGCGCACGAGCGCTGGTCCGAGAGTTGCCGCATGGCCAAGCCACCCCAAATTTGAATAGCCGCTAGAGGAATAACAGATGGCCAAGAAAAAGACAATTCGATCGATTCCGCAGGAACGCACACCGATGCGCGAGCTTGACGCCAAGGTGCGCGCCACCAATTTCGAGGAGGTGGCTTGCGGCTACAACCTCGAAGAAGCGCTGCGCGAATCCGACCGCTGCCTGATGTGCCCGGACGAGCCCTGCATCTCGGGCTGCCCGGTGGGCATCAACATCCCGGGCTTCATCCAGAAGATCAGCGAGAAGAATCTTCGCGGCGCGTATGACATTCTGACCAACACCAATTTGCTTCCGTCGATCTGCGGGCGCGTCTGCCCACAGGAAAACCAGTGCGAAGGTGTCTGCACCGTGGGCGACTCGCTTGAAGCAGTGGCGATCGGGCGCATGGAGCGTTTTGTGGGAGACACAGCCATCAAGGAAGGCTGGGTCAATATTCCGCACATCGAACCGAACCGCTTTCGCGTCGGCATCGTTGGCTCGGGTCCTGCCGGCATGGCATGCGCCGCAGACATGGCCAAGGCAGGTTGCGACGTCACGGTGTACGAGGCTTTTCACCAACCCGGTGGCGTATTGAAGTACGGCATTCCGGATTTCCGCCTTCCCAATGAGGTCATCGACGCTGAAATCAACAACCTGAAGAAGTTTGGCGTCAAGTTTGAATGCAACACGCTGGTCGGACGACTGTTCACGATCGAACAGATGATTGACGAGATGGGCTTTCACGCAGTGTTCGTCGGCGTCGGTGCCGGCTACCCGACCATGCTGAACATCCCCGGAGATTCGCTCAATGGTGTGCTCTCCGCCAACGAGTTACTGACGCGCTGCAACCTGATGCGGGCGCGCGATTTTCCGAACTTCGACACCCCGCTACCCATCGGCAAACGGGTTGCCGTGGTCGGCGCCGGCAATACCGCGATGGACGCGGTGCGGGTCTCGCTGCGCCTGGGCGCCGAGAAGGTTTACTGCATTTACCGGCGCTCCCGCACGGAAGCACCAGCGCGTGCCGAAGAAGTGCACCACGCCGAGCAGGAAGGTGTGGAATTCCACTGGCTCACTGCGCCGGTAGCAGTGCTCGACGACGGCAAGGGCAGCGTGCGCGGCATGCGCTGCGTGCGCATGGAACTTGGCGAGCCCGACGACTCGGGCCGGCGCCGGCCAGTTCAGGTGAAGGGTAGCGAATTCGATTTCGAGGCCGACCTGATCGTCTATGCCATCGGCACCAACGCCAATCCGATCATGGGCCAGACCTCCAAACTCAAGTTGAACAAGTGGGGCTACATAGGCACCGACGACACGCTCGCGACTTCCATCGCTGGTGTCTTTGCCGGTGGCGACATCGTGACCGGTGCAGCCACCGTGATCGAAGCCATGGGCGCAGGTCGCAAGGCGGCGCGTGGCATGAAGGCCTACCTCGGCATCCGGGATGCGGCCCTGCCCTACAGCGACGCCGACAGCAGCACATTGTTCGGCATCGACACCAAAGAGCGCAACTTTGCCCGCGTCCGGGTTGCCTGAATCCCGCTTACCAGCGTCTACGGAAAAACCATGAACCAAACGACCAAAGAGAAGCCAGCCAAGAAGTCCGCCAGCAAAGCAACGACTGTGGCCGGCAAGAAGGCGCCCACGATTCTGAAAGAGCACATCGTCGAAATCATCAGTGATTCCGGCGAGGGTGCACAAAAATGCGGCCAGTCACTAGGCTCGATTGCAGCGCAGATGGGCAACGGCATCTGGACCACCGAAATCATTCCGGCTGAAATTCGCCCACCTGCGCGCAGCGTCGCAGGCGCCAGCGGAAACCGCATCCGCATCGGCTCTGACTACATCACCAATGGCGGCGATGAGACCGATCTGGTGGTGGCCTTCAATGAGCAGGTGCTGCTCGGACGGGTGCGCGCCAAGGAGCTTAAACCAGACTGCATCATTTTGCTCGAGAGTATGTGGCGAGAGCACAAGGATCCGAAGATCGTGGCGTCTTACATCGAAGCCCATGACAAACTGGTGGCTGCTGGCTACCGGGTCTACGAGATTCCGATGGAGAAAGTCTGCCGCACCATGGTGGCCGATGCCAAGCGCGGCAAGAACATGTTTGCGCTTGGCATGCTGTGCTACATCTACAGCCTGGAAGTGAAACTGGCCATTGACCAGATCGAACTGGCTTTTGGCAAGAAGGACCGCAGCGTCGTCGACGCCAACATCATGCTGCTCGAAGCCGGCCAAAAATGGGCGGCAACCAATCTTGATTTCTGCTACAGCATACCGGCCAAGCGCGCCACCGAACCGCAAATCGTGGTCAACGGCAACACCGCACTTGCGCTTGGCGTGCTCGGCTCCGGCATGGAAATCTGCGCCATGTACCCGATCACGCCAGCCACCTCGGCTTCGCACTATCTCTCCGAGGTGTTCGAGAACGTGGGTGGCATGGTGCATCAGGCGGAAGACGAGATCGCCGCCTGTGCCTTCGCCGTCGGCGCGTCCTACGCTGGCAAGTGCACCATTACCATCACATCCGGCCCGGGCTATTCCCTGAAGCAGGAAGCCATTGGCCTGGCGGTGATGGGCGAGATTCCGCTGGTGGTCGTGAACGTGATGCGCGGCGGCCCCAGCACAGGTCAGCCGACCAAGATGGAACAGGGCGACCTGATGACCGCCATCTTTGGCAGCCACGGCGATGCACCCAAGGTCGTGATGGCGCCAGGCACCATCGAGGAATGTTTTTACTCCATCATGACGGCCCGCAAGATTGCGGAAACCTTCAATATGGTGGTCGTGATCCTGACCGATTCGGGTCTGGCAACTTCGCAGCAACCGTTCCCCCGTCCGCAGTTCCATGAATCCTGGTTGGCGCCACCGATTGACCAGAGCCCGGTGCCCAAGGGCGCCCGGCCCTACGACTGGGACGACACCACGGGACTGGCGCGGCGCTTCATTCCGGGTCAGCCCGGAGGCATGCACACGTTGACCGGCCTGGCGCACGACCGTGACAGCCACGTCGCCTACGACGCCGACATCAACGAGCAGACGCTGCGTTTCCGCAGCCTGAAGCTTGCCACGCTGCAAAAGACACTGAAAGCACCTACCGTCTTCGGCGCCGCCAAGGGCGACCTGCTGGTGGTGGGTTGGGGCAGCACCAAGGGTGCGATCGAAGAAGCGATTAGCGCCATGCGCGCCGACGGCTACAAGGTGTCCTCGCTGCATCTTCAGTTCCTGCAACCGCTGCCCCCGGGCATCAAGGAAATCATGCAGGGTTTCAAGAAGGTGATGACGATTGAGAGCAACTGGAGCGATCGCCCGGAAGACAAAGTCATTGATGAAAACAACCGGCGCTACTCGTCGGTGGCAATTCTGCTGCGCTCGCGCTACCTGGTGGATGTGGACTGCTGGAGCGAGGTGCGCGGTCAACCGATCAAGCCCAGCACGATCCGTCGCGTGTTACTCAAACAACTGCAAAAGTAAAAGTACAGAAAGGTGAAAACACCATGAACATGATGTCCGCCACGGAGTGTCTGCTGGAAATGTGCGACGAGCACTTTGAGCTTGAAGACTATCAGAGCGGGGTACCGCGCTGGTGCACCGGATGCGGCGACAACGCCATTCTTGCTGCCGTGCAGCGCCTGTGCAGGGATGAAGCGCTGGCGCCGGAGAAGACCGTGTTTGTCTCAGGCATCGGCTGCTCCAGCCGCTTTCCGCATTACATGAAGACCTACGGCTTTCACGGCATTCACGGTCGTGCACTGCCAGTAGCCGAGGGTGTCAAGATGGCCCGGCCTGATCTGACCGTCTTCGTCAATACGGGCGACGGCGACTGCTGCAGCATTGGTGCGGCGCACTGGATCCACGCCATCCGTTACAACATGAACATCACGGTGTTCCTGCACGACAACCAGATCTACGGCCTGACCAAGAAGCAGGCCTCACCGACTTCGCCGATCGGCACCAAGAGCAACACCACGCCGCGCGGCAGTTACCTTGAAGCACTGAATCCGCTGACCGTCACCCTGGGCGTACAGAACGTCTCTTTTGTAGCGCAGGCAGTCGACTGGATTCCGGAAGTTTTGTACGACATCGTCAAGGCTGCCTACCACCACAAGGGGCTGTCTTTCGTGCGCATCGTGCAGCGCTGCCCCGAGTGGCTCCCGGTGTCGCTTGACCCTTGGCTGAACGACCCGAATCGGGTGCAATTGCTCAATCATGCAGATGGCCTGCAAACCAGCGCCGGCATGTCGCGAATTTACAAGAACCAGTTGCAGCATGACCCGGCCAACATAGACCGGGCGCGCGAAATCGCCTCTGGCACCGACACAATTCCCGTCGGCATCCTGTACCGCAATCCGTACGTCCCCTGCTATGAGGACTTGCGGCTCACAGACAAGTTGCGCACAGCCGAACTGACACGCACCGGTTTGAACGCTGAACTTGACAAATACACGGTCTGGCCAGCAGAACAGAAGGCAGGGAAGTAAGAACATGCAAGCAGATACACAAGCACAAGTTGCCTTCTACCTGACCGGCAGACGCGCCAGCGCGCAACTCGATGCGGTTGACTCACTGGCCCTGCTCCCGGCTCTTTTTGCGGGCTATCGGAACCTGTCTGAACTGCGTTATGACTTTCCGCTCCTGCTGGTAGAAGGCGCTGCCGACGACAAGGCGGTCCAGTCGCTGTCCGGGCTGTTCGACCATGCGCTCGCGGGTGCAGCACGTGGCGCTGATGCAGAGCGAATCAGAAAGCATGCGCTGCGCATTGAGCAGGAAATTCGTACGCTGGCCGCCAATGGCACTGGTGCAACGTTCTCTGCACTTTGGACCAAAGCGACGACCGCACTCGGCAAGTCGGCTGACAAATCGTTCGAAGATAGCGCGCGCCGGATTCGCACCGCCATCAAGGTCGACGGTGCTGTGGTTGATTGCGACGCCGCACTGGCGACGCGGCTGCTGCAGCATGCCTGGGCCGCGGTGCAGCGACAGAAAGCACAGGGCTTTCGTAAAAACCTTGACCGCCTCGCGCTCAAGTTGTCTGACATCCTGAAGGCGGATCATGAGCGCTCGGCTGCCGGACGCAGCGCGAAAAATCTGCACAGTGCCGTCGGCAGTGGATTCGCCGATGCGTTTGACTTCGACACCATGTCGCGCATGCTCGCCAAGGCCCTGCCGAAGGACGCGTTCCCGGAGAGCCGGCGCAAGCGCATCAACGAGTTGCTCGCCACTCTGAACGCACAGCAGTTCATTCCAGCCAGCGGCAAGGCCGGTGCCGCCAAGCCCTACTCTTTCCTGTTCACCAGTTGCGCCGACGCGCTGAGCGCCTTTCACCAGCGCAGTGCCAAGCAGATGGCGCTGGCCAAGGCCATTGCGATGGCCGAGCTCGAAATTGCCGGCCAGTACAGCGAAGCACGTCACGACGCCCTGTTTGAGCAGTTTGGTGCCAACGGCCTCGATCCGCAGGAACTGGCAAAGTTCCCCGACTACCTTGTCTGCGCCAGCGCCGCCGGACTGGAAGCAGTTGAACGCGCCCAACTGATGGAAATCCTGTCCTCGGGTCTGCCAATCAAGGTCCTGCTCCAGATTGACGACATTCTGGAACTCTCGCCGCACGATGCAGGCAGCCTGACCACCGGTACGAGCAGCCAGAAGATCGCCAGCATGGCAATGGGCCTGAACGACGTCTATGTGATGCAATCGAGCAGTTCCAACCTGCTGCGCTTTCACGATCGCATGCTGCGCGGACTACGCTACCGAGGTCCAGCCCTCTTCAGCGTGTTTTCTGGCGCCAGTGCCAAGGCTTCCGGTTTGCCCCCCTATCTGGCGGCAGCGGCGGCAATGGAGTCGCGCGCTTTCCCGGCCTTCAGTTACGACCCGTCAGCCGGCTCGAACTGGGTCACGCGTTTCTACCTCGGCGCCAATACCCAGGTCAATCTGGATTGGCCGGTCCAGGCCTTCAGCTACGAGGACGTGCAGCACCAGCGTGTCTCTGAAGATCTGGCCTTCACGTTCATCGATTTTCTGGCGAGTGATCGCCGCTACGCCGCCCACCTGGCTCGCGTGCCACGCGCACAGTGGAATGGCAGCCTGATTACGGTCACCGAGAGTCTGGCCAGCGAGCGCAAGGGCTTGCCTGACAAGGTGCCCAGCCTGGCGATGGTCGATGCCGCCAACGTGCTGCAAAAAGTCATTGTTGACGAGCGACTGATCCGCGAAGCCCGCCGTTGCCTCGACGCTTGGCACAGCCTGCAGGAACTCGGTGGTGTGCACAACTCACACGCCCAGAAGCTTCTGGCGCGCGAGAAGAGAGCTTGGGAAGACAGTGCTCAGCAGGCGGCTGAAGCGCTCGCCGCAAATGCACCCGCCCCTGCTCCGGTCGCAGCCACTGCAGCGCCCGCGGCAGGCGCCAGCGCAGCCGTGGCAGAGGCCGAACCAGAAAGGTCACCCGACGAGGCCTACATCGAAACGGCACGCTGCTCGACTTGCAACGAGTGCACCACAATCAACAGCAAGATGTTTGCCTATGACAAAAACCAGCAGGCCCGCATCATCGACATCAACGCCGGGACCTACGCCCAGTTGGTCGAAGCAGCCGAGAGTTGCCAGGTGTCCATCATTCATCCCGGAAAGCCACGCAACCCCAAGGAAGCAGGCCTGGAAGAACTGATCAAGCGCGCCGAACTGTTCCAGTAAGCGCCACTCGAGTCGGCGGCTACTGCTGCCCGGCTCGTCCTTGGGCTACCGCAGCCCTGCATGGTCGCCTCGTCGTCAGGACCCGTGGGTTTCTGACTTCAGCCTTGCAAGAATAGCGACAATATTGCCAATATTGGTAGTGACTCTCCAACTAAAATCGTTGGATAACTGTTATATTGCACTGCAACATTTCCTGAAAGTAAATCTACCGTGCTCTACCAACTCTACGAAACGCAGCGTTCCCTGATGGAGCCCCTGACTGACCTGGCTCACTCGGCTTCCAAGGTCTACGGCAATCCCTTGTCGTTGCTCGGACAGAGTCCGTTCGCACAACGGATTTCAGCGGGCTACGACCTGATGCACCGCTTGGGCAAGGACTATGAAAAGCCGGAATTCGGTCTGCGCACGGTTGAGGTTGAAGGGGTCGAAGTGGCGATCCATGAGCGCATCGAAATTGACAAACCATTCTGTCAGTTGCGCCGCTTCAAGCGCTTCACGGACAATCCGGCAACCTTGCAAAAATTGAAAGATCAACCGGTGGTCTTGATAGTGGCGCCGCTGTCAGGCCACTACGCGACGCTATTGCGCGATACCGTCAAGACCATGCTGAAGGATCACAAGGTCTACATAACAGACTGGAAGAATGCCCGCCTGATACCGTTGTCGGACGGAAAGTTCTCGCTCGACGACTATGTCAATTACGTGCAGGAATTCATTCGCCACCTGCAGGGCAGTTACGGTAATTGCCACGTGGTCAGCGTTTGTCAGCCAACCGTTCCTGTGCTGGCTGCTGTTTCCCTGATGGCCAGCCGCGGCGAGTTGACGCCTTTCACCATGACCATGATGGGCGGTCCGATTGACGCGCGCAAATCGCCGACAGCGGTCAATAACCTGGCCATGAACAAGAGCCATGACTGGTTTGAAAATAACGTTATTTACCGCGTTCCCACTAATTTTGCCGGCGCTGGTCGGCGTGTATACCCTGGCTTTCTGCAACACACGGGCTTCGTCGCTATGAACCCGAGCAACCACGCCAAGAGCCACTACGACTACTTCAAGGACCTGATCAAGGGTGACGGTGCAAGCACGGAAGCCCACCGCAAGTTCTACGACGAGTACAACGCCGTGCTCGACATGGATGCTGACTACTACCTCGATACGATACGGGTCGTGTTTCAGGACTTCAGTCTGGTCAGCGGCACGTGGGACGTTGTGGGTGTGGATGGAAAGACCGAACGGGTGCGGCCTCAGGACATCACGACCACCGCCTTATTCTCGGTTGAAGGTGAACTCGACGACATTTCCGGCTCCGGTCAGACCGAGGCGGTTCACAGCATCTGCAGCGGCGTTCTCGCATCAGAACAAAAACATCTGGAAGTGCCCGGTGCCGGACATTACGGCATCTTCAGCGGCCGACGCTGGCGCGAGGTGGTCTACCCACAGGTGAAGGCCTTCATCCTCAGCCATCAGTCGACTGTCCAAACGCCTGCAAAGGCGCCAACCGCTCGGGTCAAGCCAAGCGCTGCGAAGACCCGGGCCGTACCCAAGAAGATCGCTCGCAAGAAATAATGCGCGCCTTGGCTGCCAGGGTTTTGGCGGTTCTGCCACAGACTCAGTGCCGCCGTTGTGGCTACAACGACTGCACGGCCTACGCAAACGCGATTGCCGAAGGCGGTGCCAGGATCAACCAGTGCCCGCCCGGTGGCACCCAGGGGATTGCGCGGCTGGCTGCGGTTACAGCCCAGGCGGTCGTCGTCCTGAACCCGGAAAACGGCACTGAGGGACCACGCAGTGCCGCCTTGATTGCTGAGGCCTTGTGTATCGGCTGCACCCTGTGCATCAAGGGGTGTCCGACCGACGCCATCATCGGCAGCAACAAACAGATGCACACGGTGATCGAAGCTTACTGCACCGGATGCGAGCTTTGCCTGCCGATCTGCCCGGTCGATTGCATTGAAATGGAAAATGTGTCGGGCACCGCCAGCGGCTGGAATGCCTGGTCAGCCGGGCAAGCAGCAATGGCGCGCCAGCGCTACGATTTTCATCAACAGCGAAGCGGATATGAGCTGACAGAAAACGCCGACATGTCGCAAGACAGGCACAGCGTCATTGAGGCCGTCGTAAAACGCGCGCGCCCCCAGCGCAACGCAAACAGCGGCAGGAACTAAACAGTCGTCCTAGCCAAGGGCATCGTTCACCTGGTCGTTGAACTCCGCCAGGCTGACCGCGTCGCCGATCTCGCGCGGCATCGCGTCCGCAACCGAAAACACACCGAGGGTCTTGTTGTTGTTGGAAATGATGGGCAAATGGCGAAAACCACGCTCTATCATCATCAGAACCGCCTCGGCCACTTTCATGTCGGGGCCAATCGTTTGCGGGTTCGGGGTCATCACATTGGAGACGTGGGTAGTTTGTGGATTCATGGCCTTGGCCAGAACACGCGTGATCAAATCACGCTCCGTCAGTATGCCCAGCATGCTGCCTGAACTGTCCGTGATCAGCACGTTGCTGGACTTCGCCTTGGTCATGACACAGGCTGCCTCCCAGACCGTCGAGTGAGGCGGCAAAGTGACCACATGACGCTGCGTCAGGGATTGAAAAACAGTCCGTTCAGGCATGGTGAGAGTCCTTTCAAAAATCTCGGGTGAATGGTTGCAGCAGGCGACCCCTAACGCAGCGATGCGTTGATTCTGTCGAGCACCCTGGAGCCCGGGCACAGTTGCTTGACGCCCAGTGCGTTGAGCGGCGTGTCACTGGTGTTGAGCGACATGTGCAGATCCGTGGCAATCGGGTCCAGATACAAGAGTCCGGTCACCACCTCACCGCGCACCTGGTGCGAATTCATGTAACTCAAAGCGGCGTAGCGGTCAGTGGGATCGTAGTCCTGGTGCAGTTTGCGCAAGCGCAAGGTAGAGCCGTCGTGCTGCTCAACGTCTATCACCGAGCCCGGCGCGTACTCGGCTGTGATCTCCTCGCGTGACGTCATGAAGTCGATCCGGCTGACAGCCTCGTTGTGCTGGCGCACATAGTCGTAACTCTTGGTGCTGCCACCATGGTTATTGAACGTGACGCAGGGGCTGATGACGTCGATGAAAGCAGCTCCACCGTGGTCAATGGCGCCCTTGATGAGTGGCACCAGTTGCGCCTTGTCGCCAGAGAAACTGCGCGCCACATAAGTCGCACCCAGCTGCAGCGCCAACCCCACCAGATCCACCGGGCTGTCGCTGTTGATGACACCCTTCTTGCTCTTAGAACCGCGGTCGGCGGTCGCAGAGAACTGTCCTTTGGTCAGTCCATAAACACCGTTGTTCTCCACGATGTAAGCCATGCGCACACCTCGGCGCATCGCGTTGGCAAATTGTCCCAATCCAATGGAAGCGGAATCACCGTCGCCGGAGACACCCAGATACAGCAGGTCGCGATTTGCCAGATTGGCGCCTGTCAACACCGAGGGCATGCGCCCGTGCACCGTGTTGAAACCGTGTGACGCCCCCAGAAAATAATCGGGTGTCTTGGAACTGCAGCCAATGCCGGAAAGCTTAGCCACACGGTGTGGTTCGATGTTGAGTTCCCAGCAAGCCTGGATGATGGCTGCAGAAATCGAGTCGTGTCCGCATCCCGCGCACAGTGTGGAAATGCGCCCCTCGTAATCGCGCCGCGTGTAACCTACCTTGTTGGTGGTAAGCGTCGGGTGATGCAGTTTGGGTTTGGCGAGGTAGGTCATACGGCCTCCAGTTGCAGGTTCTGCTCGATGAATTGGGTGATGAAACGCGCAGTAATCGGCGTGCCGTCGTAGTGCAGCACCTTGATCAGGCGCGCCGGGTCGATCGCCAATTCGTTGACCAGCAACGATTGCATCTGGCCATCCCGATTTTGTTCCACCACGAACACCTTGTCGTGCTCGGCAATGAAGTTCTCGACGGAAGCCGGGAACGGGAAGGCGCGCAGACGCATCGCGTCGATGTGGATCCCGTTGGCAGTCAGCACGTCAAGCGCTTCCTGCATCGCCGGACTGGTCGAACCAAAATAAAGCACGCCCATCCTGGTTGGTTTTTCGGCCTTGCGCAGCACCGGTTGCGGCACAAGATCAGCAGCTGTCTGGAACTTGTGCAGCAGACGTTTCATGTTGTAGATGTAATCCGGGCCGCGCTCCGAGTAGCGCGCGTACGGATCACGCGTGGTGCCCCGTGTGAAGAAACTGCCCTTGGTCGGGTGGGTACCAGGCAAGGTGCGCCACGGAATCCCGTCGCCATCCACATCCTTGTAACGGCCAAAATCCTTGCCTGCTTCGAGTTCCTCGGCGGTCATGACTTTGCCACGGTCGTACTCGCGTTTATCGTCCCAGACAAAGGGCTTGCACAGCCGCTGGTTCATGCCAATGTCCAGATCGGTCATGACAAAAATCGGCGTCTGCAGACGATCGGCCAGATCCAGCGCGGCCGCTGATTGCTCAAAGCATTCATAAGGATCTTCCGGAAAAAGCATCACATGTTTGGTGTCGCCGTGCGAGGCGTAGGCGCAGCTCAGCAGATCGGACTGCTGCGTACGCGTGGGCATACCGGTAGAAGGTCCACCGCGCTGCACATTGATAATGGTGACCGGAATCTCTGCGAAATAGGCCAGACCAATGAATTCCGACATGAGGGAAATGCCAGGACCAGAGGTCGCCGTAAAGGCACGCGCACCGTTCCAGCCAGCACCCACCACCATGCCAATCGAAGCCAACTCGTCTTCCGCCTGCACAATGGCCACATTGCTGCGCCCGGTATGCTCGTCGATGCGGTACTTGTCGCAATACTTCTGGAATGCCTCGGGCACTGAAGAAGATGGGGTGATCGGGTACCAGGCGGCAACTGACGCACCACCATAAACACAACCCAGCGCGGCTGCGCTGTTGCCGTCGGTGAAGATCTGGTCACCCACCTTGTCGGCGCGGCGCACACGCAAACCGATCGGTGCGCTCAGATGTTGCGTGACATAGTCCCGCCCCAGATGCAGCGCACGAACGTTGGAATCGAGCAGCATCTCCTTGCCACGATATTGCTCGGAAAAGAGTTTTTCGAACACCTCGGCTTCGACATCGAGCAGCACAGAGAGCGCACCAACGTAAATGATGTTCTTGAAAAGTTGGCGCTGCCGCGAGTCGGTGTAGGCCGCGTTGGCAATCTCGGTCAGCGGAATACCAATGACCTCGATGTCCTTGCGAAAACGCGATTCCGGGATCGGTCGCGTGCTGTCATAAAAAAGGTAACCGCCACTTTGAATTTCGCCGACATCGTTGTCCCAGGTCTGCGGATTCATGGCGACCATCATGTCTACGCCACCGCGGCGACCGCCGTAGCCTTTTTCACAGACTCTGGCTTCGTACCAGGTTGGCATCCCCTGAATGTTGCTGGGGAAAATGTTGCGCGGACTGACCGGCACGCCCATGCGCATGATGGCTTTGGCAAACAGTTCGTTGGCCGAGGCCGAGCCGGAACCGTTGACGTTGGCGAACTTGATGACGAAGTCGTTGATAGCTTCTATGTGTTTCATACGGCCTCCATCGCGCGGCGAACGACTTTGCCATCCCGGCAACGGGCTCCAGCCTGCGTCGTACTGAATAAGAATTTCTGCATATCCCAGGCCCCGGTCGGGCAACGCTCGGCACACAAGCCGCAATGCAGACAAACGTCCTCATCTTTCACCATCACACGTCCTGTCTTGAGCGCGCCAGACACGTAGAGGTCCTGCGCAAAGTTGGTCGCCGGCGCTTTCAGGCGGGTGCGCAGATCATCCTCTTCACCGTTCTTGGTGAAGGTGATGCAATCCATCGGGCAGATGTCGACGCACGCATCACATTCAATGCACGTGTGCTTGGTAAATACGGTCTCGACGTCGCAGTTCAGGCAGCGATGCGTCTCCTTGAACGCCGTGGCCGCATCGAAACCCAGTTCCACTTCAACCCGGATACTGGCCAATGCCACCTCCGCTTTCGCCCATGGCACCTTGAAACGGGAATCTCCCGACACTGAACTGTCGTAACTCCACTCGTGAATCCCCATCTTGGCTGACATCAGATTGGTCATGGGTGCCGGACGACGGTGCACGTCTTCGCCATGGAGCAGGCGATCAATCGACACCGCTGCCTCGTGACCATGCGCCACGGCTGTAATGATGTTCTTTGGCCCGTAAGCCGCGTCACCACCAAAAAATACGTTCGGCACAGTGGACTGGAACGCATCGGCCACCAACACCGGCAAACCCCACTTGTCAAATTCGATACCGACATCGCTCTCAATCCAGGGGAACGCGTTTTCCTGACCGACGGCAATCAGCACGGCATCGCACTCGACGAGCACATCGGGCACGCCGGTGGGCACCAGTGAGCGTCGACCCTTGTCGTCATAGACCGCTTTCACAATCTCAAAACGCATGCCGGTCAATTTGCCATTGGCATGCTCAAAGGACTTGGGAACATGGAAGTTCAGAATCGGAATGCCCTCATGCAGGGCATCCTCTTTCTCCCAGGGAGATGCCTTCATCTCTTCAAAACCGCTGCGCACAATTACCTTCACATCACTGCCGCCCATGCGCCGCGCCGAGCGGCAGCAATCCATCGCGGTATTGCCCCCCCCGAGCACAATGACACGCTTGCCGATGCTGGTGATATGCCCAAAGGAAACTGAAGCCAGCCAGTCAATACCGATGTGGATGTTCTCCTTGATGTCCCAGCGCCCGGGAACATCCAGATCGCGACCACGTGGTGCGCCGCATCCAACGAAGACGGCGTCGTAGCCTTCGGTCAAAAGCTTGCGCATGGAATCAATGCGCTGACCGCCTTTGAACTGCACGCCCAGATCGAGGATGTAACCAGTCTCTTCATCAATCACCGACTCGGGCAGGCGAAAACGTGGGATCTGGCTGCGAATGAAACCACCCGCCTTGGCCTCGCCATCAAACACCGTCACTTCGTAACCAAGCGGCGCCAGATCCCTCGCGACTGTCAGAGAAGCCGGGCCGGCACCGACACAGGCCACACGCTTGCCGTTCTTGGGAGCGACAGCGGGCATGCGATGCTTGACGTCGTCCTTGTTGTCGGCCGCGACGCGCTTGAGCCGGCAAATGGCCACTGGCTCCGGATGATCGCCATTGCTTTCTTCGACCCGACCGCGGCGGCAGGCCGGCTCGCAGGGACGGTCGCAGGTGCGCCCCAGCACGCCCGGAAATACGTTGGAAACCCAGTTCACCATGTAGGCATCGCTGTAACGGCCCTGGCCGATCAAGCGGATGTACTCTGGAACGGGAGTGTGGGCTGGACAGGCCCATTGACAATCTACGACTTTGTGAAAATAGTTTGGATTAGCGGTGTTGGTAGGTTGCAAGTCTGTCTCCTGAGCCGCGATGGCGGCAGGGTGAACGGGGAGTGTACGCCAGTGATCTTGCCAAATTGCCGCCAGCGCCATCGCCAATCAGGGCCGCTTCAGCAGACTTTGACCTATATCAACTAAGTTTACCTGTGGTCGCAAGCTACCTCAGGTCGACGTTGCCGCAAGACGGGCAAAAGCTGCCACGACTTCGGGTGGCGCCTGCACCAGTTCGATCAGCACACCCTCGCCGCTGATCGGAAATTCTTCATTGTGTCGTGGATGCAAAAAACAGATGTCGAAGCCGGCCGCGCCGGCGCGGATGCCACCCGGCGCGAAGCGCACCCCCTGCGCTGTCAGCCATTGAACCGCAGTCGGCAAATCATCAATCCACAAACCTACATGGTTCAGGGGCGTAGTGTGCACTGCCGGTTTCTTCTCGCTATCAAGAGGCTGCATCAGGTCAACCTCGACTTTGAACGGACCGCTGCCGATGGCGCAAATGTCTTCGTCCACGTTTTCGCGCTCGCTGCGAAAGGTACCTGTCACCTCGAGGCCAAGCATATTGACCCAGAGCCTTTGCAAGCGAGCCTTGTCGGGGCCGCCAATGGCGATTTGCTGGATTCCCAGCACCTTGAACGGTCTGCTCGTCATATCACACAAACTCCACGATCGGCTGATCAACCACCAGACTTTCACCCTTGCTCGCCAGCACTTTGCCGACGACGCCGTCCGCCGCCGCAAACAGGACGTTTTCCATCTTCATAGCTTCGATCACCGCCACTCGCTCGCCGGCCTGCACCTTCTGGCCTTCCTTCACTGCGACCTCAACCAGCAAGCCGGGCATGGGCGACAAGACGAAGCGGCTCATGTCGGGTGGCGCCTTGTAGGGCATCAGAGCGTGCAACTCAGCCGCTCGCCTGGACAGAACCAGAGCATCTATTTGGGTGCCGTTGTGCGAGACGCGTATCGCCAGCGGATTCTTGCCGGCCAACGCACCGCGCTCCACCTGCGCCACAAATTCCTGCCCGTTGCAAGTGCCGCTGATGCGGATTTCGCCTAGGCGATAGTTACTGCGCAGTTGGTAGCTGCGGGAGCCCACCTTGATCAGGCTGGAGCCGGTCTTCTGGTCAAACTCAATCACCGATACTGGCGTCTGTGTCGTCAGGCCTTGCTGCCCCAGAGTCACCACGACAAAGTCCTGCCCAACCGCCACCTCATGCCCTTCCATCTGACCGCTGATGGCGGTCGCACGACCGCGGTACTTACGGTGCACAAAGGCGGCCAGTGCCAGCAGCAGTTCGGCGTCGTCATGCGGCACGTCCTGCGCTCTGAAGCCGTGCGAATAATGTTCAGCAATGAATCCGGTGTTGAAGTCGCCCGCGACAAACTTTGGGTGCGCCAGCAGCGCCGCCTGAAACGGAATGCTGCTGCTGACACCGCGGATCACAAATCCATTGAGTGCCTGGCGCATTTTGGCGATCGCGTCCATGCGATCCTTGCCATGCACGATCAGTTTGCAGATCATCGAGTCGTAATACATCGGAATCTCGCCACCTTCCTGCACGCCGGTATCAACCCGCACGCCCAGCCAGCGGCTCAGGTCGGAGGCAACCATCGTTTCGGCAGGCGGCTGAAAGCGCACCAAGCGACCGGTTGAGGGCAGGAAGTTGCGAAACGGATCTTCGGCATTGATGCGGCACTCAATAGCCCAGCCATCGCGCTTCACATCGGCCTGCGTCAACGGTAATTTTTCGCCCGCCGCAACGCGAATCATCAATTCAACCAGGTCCAGCCCCGTAATGCATTCTGTCACCGGGTGCTCCACCTGCAGCCGGGTATTCATCTCCAGAAAATAAAAGCTCTGATCCTTGCCGACGACAAACTCCACCGTGCCCGCGCTCTGGTACTTGACGGCGCGGGCCAGCGCCACGGCCTGCTCGCCCATGGCCTTGCGTGTGGCGTCACTGATAAAGGACGACGGTGCTTCCTCAATCACTTTTTGATGACGCCGCTGGATCGAACACTCACGCTCATTGAGGTAAACCATGTTGCCGTGTGCGTCACCGATAAGCTGGATTTCAATGTGACGCGGCTCCTCGACGTACTTCTCGACAAATACGCGGTCATCACCAAAACTGTTGCGCGCTTCATTGCGGCAACTGGTGAAACCCTCGAAAGCCTCCTTGTCATTGAATGCCACCCGCAGACCTTTGCCACCACCACCGGCGCTGGCCTTAATCATCACCGGATAGCCAATGCCTCCGGCAATTTCAACCGCCTGCTCGGCACTTTCAATCGCACTGTTAACGCCGGGGATGCAGTTCACACCGGCCGCACCGGCAAGCTTTTTCGACTCGATCTTGTCGCCCATCGCCGCCATCGAATAGTGCTTGGGACCGATGAAGACAATGCCCTGCTCCTCCACAGTCCTGGCAAACCCGGCGTTCTCACTCAGGAAGCCATAGCCGGGATGGATCGCCTGGGCGCCGGTCTGCTTGCAGGCGGCAATGATCCTGTCGCCCAGCAGGTAGCTCTCACGGCTTGGCGCCGGTCCGATGTTGACAGCCTCATCGGCCAGCATCACATGGCGCGCCTCCTTGTCGGCGTCGGAATACACCGCCACCGTCTTGATGCCCATTTTGCGTGCGGTCTTGATGACACGGCAGGCGATCTCGCCGCGGTTCGCAATCAGTATTTTGGTAAACATGTCAGTCTCCTATTCGGGAATCAGTTTTTGTGCTTTTCGCAATGGCGTGAAATGCCACCACGGCAATGCGGGGCCACCGTTCATGAAATCTCTGGCGGCCAAAAAGGTGTCGAGGACACATGGATCGTGGCGCTGACCCATTGGCGTGCGCAGAGCGTCGTACATCGCCATCGGGTCCATGGCGGCCACATCAGCAGGCGTGTTCACACCCAGGCCGCGCAAGTCGTTTGCGATGGACTTTCCGACATTCGGAATATCCATCAACACACGGGCCTCAGAGGCGTTGGCAGCTTTAGGCATCCAAAGCACCCAAGAGCGCTCGCGAGCAATGAAAGCGACTGTTCTTCCAGCGCATGATCACAACGGAATATTGCCGTGCTTGCGCCACGGGTTCTCAAGCTTCTTGTCGCGCAGCATCACCAGCGAGCGGCAAATCCGTTTGCGTGTCTCGTGCGGCAGGATCACGTCATCGATAAAGCCGCGCGCTCCGGCCACAAACGGGTTGGCAAAACGCGCCTTGTATTCGGCTTCCTTGGCAGCGAGTTTCTCCGGGTCACCCTTGTCTTCGCGGAAGATGATTTCCACTGCGCCTTTGGCGCCCATGACGGCAATCTCGGCATTCGGCCAGGCCAGGTTGACATCGCCGCGCAGGTGCTTTGAACTCATCACGTCGTATGCACCACCGTAAGCCTTGCGGGTGATGACGGTAATTTTTGGCACCGTGCATTCGGCGAAGGCGTAGAGCAGCTTGGCACCATGCTTGATGATGCCGCCGTACTCCTGGCTGGTACCCGGCATGAAGCCCGGCACGTCAACAAAGGTAATGACAGGAATGTTGAAGGCATCACAAAAGCGCACGAAGCGCGCCGCCTTGATGGAACTCTTGATGTCCAGACAGCCTGCCAGCACAAGGGGTTGATTGGCAACAAAGCCGACCGTTTGCCCCTCCATGCGGCCAAACCCGATCAGGATGTTCTTGGCATACTCGGGCTGCAATTCGAAGAAGTCACCGTCATCGACAGTCTTGACGATCAACTCCTTCATGTCGTAGGGCTTGTTCGGATTGTCTGGCACCAGCGTGTCCAGGCTCATGTCCATGCGGTCGGCCGGATCGCCGCTGCGGCGCACCGGTGCCTTCTCCCGGTTGTTCAATGGCAGGTAGTTGTAGAGCCGGCGCAACATGAGCAGTGCCTCAACATCACTCTCGAAAGCCAGATCCGCCACGCCGCTCTTGGTTGTATGGCTGACGGCACCACCGAGCTCTTCGGCCGTCACGTCCTCATGCGTCACGGTCTTCACGACTTCAGGGCCCGTGACAAACATGTAGGAGCTGTCTTTCACCATGAAGATGAAATCAGTCATCGCCGGCGAGTACACGGCACCGCCAGCACAGGGCCCCATGATCATGCTGATCTGCGGCACCACACCGCTGGCCATGACATTGCGCTGGAAGACATCGGCGTAACCCCCGAGGGATGCCACACCTTCCTGAATGCGCGCACCACCAGAGTCGTTCAAACCAATGACTGGCGCACCAACCTTCATCGCCTGATCCATCACCTTGCAGATCTTCTCGGCGTGCGCCTCGCTCAGGGCGCCGCCAAACACCGTGAAGTCCTGACTAAAGACAAACACCAGGCGCCCATTGATCATGCCGTAGCCAGTCACCACGCCATCGCCGGGGATCTTCTGATCCTGCATGCCAAAGTCGACGCAGCGGTGCTCCATGAACATATCCCACTCTTCGAAGGTACCCTCGTCGAGCAACAACTCGATGCGTTCGCGGGCCGTGAGCTTTCCCTTTTTGTGCTGAGCATCTATGCGTTTGATGCCGCCACCCAATCGCGCGAGTTCGCGCTTGGCTTCCAGTTGTTCAAGTATGTCGTGCATTGCTTTCTCCGTTTTTGTCATCCCGGCCAGACCGGGAAATTGTCGTCATTGCGGCTTGCGAATCCGGATTGGACCCGGTATGCCACGCACTGAGTAGTTGTCTTGCTGCCATGGAGGCAGCGATACGTCCCTCAAGGACTTCCTGCTTCAGCCGTGGCATCAGTTGTTGAACCCGCTGCTCCTGATAGAAGGCATGCTTCAACCCTGCGTCAATGCGTTCCCACATCCACGCCAGGGACTGTTGCTGCCTGCGAGAAAGCCACTTCCCGTTGGCCACTTGCAGCGTCTTGAACTCGGTCACTGCTTTCCAGAAGGCGTCGACCCCTTGTCCATTGAGCGCGCTAAGTTGCAAGGCCTTGGGATGCCATGTCGTGTCCGCATGATTTCCGAACAGACCCAACAACTGCAAGGCAGAAGTGATTTGCAACTGCGCCCGTTGCGCTGCATTGGCGTCGATGTCAGCCTTGTTGATCAAGACCAGGTCTGCGAGTTCCATCACACCCTTCTTGATCGCCTGCAAATCGTCGCCTGCGTTGGGCAGTTGCATCAGCACAAACATGTCCGTCATGCCAGCCACCGCGGTCTCGCTCTGGCCAACACCGACCGTTTCAACGATCACTATGTCATAGCCAGCGGCCTCGCACACCAGGATGGCCTCGCGCGTCTTCTCTGCAACGCCACCAAGTGCACCGCTACTCGGGCTCGGACGGATGTAGGCACGCTCATGGACCGAGAGTTTTTCCATGCGCGTTTTATCGCCCAGAATGGAGCCGCCGGAGACGGTGCTGGAAGGATCAATGGTCAGTACGGCGACTCGATGTCCTTCTTCAATCAGGTACAGGCCCAGCGCTTCAATAAAAGTGGATTTACCGACACCGGGCACGCCACTGATACCGAGTCGCAACGACTTCCCCGAGTGCGGCAGCAGTGCCGTCAGTAGCTCATCGGCTTGCGCACGGTGATCGCTGCGAGTTGACTCCAGCAGCGTGACAGCCTTGGCGATGGCGCGGCGCTGCGGCGCGCCGGTGCACTGTGTAATCGCATGCAGCATGATTGTCCTGAATCGGCGTCTGACGGCGCCTACCTAAAGCAGCGCTTTCTTGATCTGTTCCAGAACATCCTTGGCACTGGCCGGGATCGGCGTACCCGGGCCATAAATGCCTTTGACCCCGGCCTCGTAGAGCATCTCGTAGTCTTGCCTCGGGATCACACCACCGACGAACACGACAATGCCATCGCCACCCTGTTTTTTCAACTCGGCAATGATGGCTGGCACCAGCGTCTTGTGCCCGGCTGCCAGCGTCGATACGCCCACTGCATGCACGTCATTTTCGATGGACTGTCGCGCGCACTCCTCGGGTGTTTGAAACAGCGGGCCAATGTCGACATCAAAGCCGAGGTCAGCGAACGCTGTGGCAACGACTTTGGAGCCCCGGTCATGGCCGTCCTGCCCAAGTTTGGCAATCATCACGCGCGGACGCCGGCCGTGGTCCCGAGCGAACACATCAATTTCTGTCTTGAGAGCATCCCAGCCCTCTGCCGAGTCATAAGCTGCTGCATACACGCCGGTCACCTTTTGCGTATCGGCGCGGTGGCGCCCGTAAACCTTTTCCAGTGCATCGCTCACCTCACCCACGGTGGCTCGCAGGCGAACAGCCTTGATCGCCAGATCGAGCAGATTGCCCGAATTGGCCTGTGCCGCTGCCGTGATGGCTGCCAGCGCCGCATTGACAAGCGCGTCGTCGCGATTTTGCTTGATGACATTCAAACGTGCAATCTGTCCGTCGCGCACAGCCACATTGTCGATATCCCGGGCATCGATCTCACTCTCGGTCTTCAGACGGTATTTGTTGACGCCAACAATGACGTCTTTGCCGCTGTCAATGCGCGCCTGCTTTTCTGCGGCCGCGGCTTCAATCTTGAGCTTGGCCCAACCGCTGTCCACCGCTTTGGTCATGCCGCCCATGGCCTCGACTTCCTCGATGATTTTCCACGCCGCGTCTGCCATGTCCTGCGTCAGCTTTTCCATCATGTAAGAGCCAGCCCATGGGTCGATCACGCTCGTTATGTGGGTCTCTTCCTGAATGATGAGTTGGGTGTTGCGGGCAATGCGCGAACTGAACTCGGTCGGCAGGGCAATCGCTTCGTCAAAGCTGTTCGTATGCAAACTCTGAGTACCACCAAACACCGCCGCCATGGCCTCGATCGTGGTTCGCACCACGTTGTTGTAAGGGTCCTGCTCGGTCAGGCTCCAGCCGCTGGTCTGGCAATGGGTGCGCAACATGAGCGACTTCGGGTTCTTTGCATCAAAGCCCTTCATGATGCGGCACCACAGCAAGCGCGCGGCACGCATTTTTGCGACTTCAAGATAGAAGTTCATACCAATCGCCCAGAAAAAACTCAGGCGTCCGGCAAATTCATCGACGTCCATGCCCTTGGCAATGGCAGTTTTCACATACTCCTTGCCATCGGCCAGCGTGAAGGCCAGCTCCAGCGCCTGATTGGCGCCGGCCTCCTGCATGTGATAGCCGCTGATGGAAATCGAGTTGAACTTCGGCATGTGCTTTGCCGTGTACTCGATGATGTCGCCGATGATACGCATGCTCGGGGCCGGCGGATAGATGTAGGTGTTGCGCACCATGAACTCTTTGAGTATGTCGTTCTGGATCGTTCCAGAGAGCTTGTCCTGGCTTACGCCCTGCTCTTCGGCAGCCACCACGTAGCCGGCCAGCACCGGCAGTACCGCGCCGTTCATGGTCATGGAAACGCTGACCTTGTCCAGCGGAATCTGGTCGAACAGGATCTTCATGTCTTCAACAGAGTCGATCGCCACGCCCGCCTTGCCAACATCACCCGTCACTCGCGGATGGTCACTGTCATAACCGCGATGCGTTGCGAGATCAAAGGCGACACTGACGCCCTGGCCACCAGCGGCAAGCGCCTTTCTGTAAAAGGCATTGGATTCCTCGGCAGTCGAAAAACCTGCGTATTGCCGGATCGTCCAGGGGCGCACGGCGTACATGGTAGCCTGAGGCCCGCGCAAATAGGGCTCGAAGCCGGGCAAGGTGTTGGCGTACGGCAGATCCTGGGTATCGGCCGCGGTGTACAGAGGCTTGACAGTGATGCCATCAGGTGTCTGCCAGTTCAGTGCATCCACGATGCCGCCCGGTGCAGATTTGGCCGCGGCTTTGCTCCACGCCTCGACGCTGGCAAGCTGAAATTCAATATTTTTTGATGTCATGACGGTTCAGACCTCAAGAGAGGTCGCAGTGAATGAATGCTAGTTTACGTTATTTATAATTATTGATTCAAAATATTATTTCAAGCTTACAATTCGACCATGGCAGCGCCTTCACTCTCACCTCGCGCACTTTATGAAGAAGTGGCTGAGCTCTTGCGTCAGCGCATCTTCAAACGTGAGCTCGCGCCTGGAAGCTGGATCGACGAGCTCAAGATAGCCGAGGCCTATGGTATCAGCCGGACGCCCCTGCGGGAAGCACTCAAGGTGCTGGCGGCCGAGGGCCTCGTCACCATGAAAGTGCGCCGTGGCGCCTACGTCACCGAAGTTTCGGAACGTGATCTGGCCGAGGTCTACTACCTGCTCAGCCTGTTGGAATCTGATGCCGCCGGCGTGGTTGCCAACGGCGCCAGCGAGTCCCAGCTTGAGGCACTGAAACTCTTGCACGAAGAACTGGAAGCTGCGGCCCGGCCGGGCTCACAGGACACGGGGCGATTTTTCGAAGTCAACGAGCGTTTTCATATGCTGCTGCTCGAAATTGCCAATAATCGCTGGCGCGATCAAATGGTTGCCGATCTGCGCAAAGTCATGAAACTCAACCGCCACAACTCACTGCTGAAATCAGGGCGGACTGAAGAATCATTGAAAGAGCACCGCGCACTGGTCGCCGCCATCTGCGAGCGCAATGCCGCTCTGGCTGTACAGCGCATGCAGGAACACTTCCGGAACGGCCTGGAAGCGGCCAATTAGAGCAAACGTCAGAACGCGTAGTACGGTCCGGTACCCAAGCTTGACGCCTGCGCCTCAATACCCATCCACACGCGACGCCCGTAAAAAAAAGGCAGCCCCCAGTCGAAACTGGTGGCATCGCCCATCGGCCCCGCCAGGTTCGGATAGACGGTCATACTTGCGTCGCCAAACATGGTCGAAGCGTCACCAATTGAAAATGAAACTGATGCGCGCACGGCATTGGCGCCGACAAGGGTTGCCGACATGGTGGTAAGCGTGGCCGGGCAATAGAAACCCAGACTGCTGCCAAGACACGCTGGAATCAAGCGCGAATCAAAGAAGAACCCGTTCGAACCGGTGTCCAGAAAACTGTTGCCCATGCTTTGCCCGCCCAGCACCGTCGTGAAGTAACCTGTGGCAGCGGTGGTCAGGGCCAGCACCTTGCCCGGCTGGTTGTTGGACTGCGTACCGATACCAAAAACAAGTGAGCCGGTCAGCCCGGTCGCACTGCTTGAAGCCACCGCGGGAAGATCAATCAGGATGCCGTTGTTATCTGTGGCGAACAAAGGCACCGGATTCTTCAGTTGCTGCGCCAGGCTCGCCTTTGCGCCAACAAAGTTCGCGCAACTCGCATTGCTGCAGGTGTAATAGGAACCGTTGTGGGAGATCGCTGCGCAGTCGGCACCACAATCTTCCTTGAACAGGCTCAGCCCCAGGATGCCGTTGGCGCCCAGATTGGAAGTTGTGGTCATAGCGGTCCCGCCTATCGAACAACTGCCGGGCGCGTTGCCAACAGCGGGATCACCGATGAGTTGAACCGGCACACTCGAAGCAGTCTTGCCTCCAAGCACAATATCCGCCAGCGCCAGCGGCCCCCAGGCGAAAGTGTTGTCGACAAACTGAACGCAACTGAGCAGCGGGAATCCGGCGCTACCGGTAACCCGGCTCAGATTCAGGGCGGGTTTGACGACGGATGCCAGGAGTCTCAGCCCGATGGAACCGGTGTCAACCAGAACATGATCAATGGTTTGGCAATCGGTGCTCGCAGGACGACAAATTCTTACGTCCACGTAAAGGCGGTTAACGTTGTAGCCCGCGTTGGCGGGACCAGCATCAACCACAACGGGAATCACGTTATTTGAAGTTTCCGCGACGGGTGGCGTCGGCGTCGGGGTTGAGTTCGGTGTCGCTGCGCCGCCACCTCCTCCGCAAGCACTTATCAGGACGGCAAGCAGTGCCGCTCCAACGCCGTGCATGAACCTGTTACTGCAGCACATTGTTGATATTGACCCCGCTCGGGATCAGTTCAGGTGCATAGGCGTAGCCGGCAAAACTTCGCATCCTTCCGCTCGACCTGACAACCAGTTTACTGCTCATCACATTCACGGGTGAGCCACGCTTGCCCAACGCACGCGCCTGGTCGGTTTCCAATTTGTAGCCACTGAAAAACTCACCTAGCAGCAGGCTCAGATCAGGTAGCACGGGTCCGCGCCAGCTGAGGGCAAATACCTGGCCCGCCGGCGTTGCGTATTCCTGAATCAAGGTGCCATTTTCAAGTTGCAGCGGATGCGAGGTGTAAAGACGCGCATCGACTGCGGGAACTGCCGCCTGAACTCTGGCCGCAGGCGCCGCGGCAGAAAGCGGCGTCGCAACAGTAGGCGCTTGCCCAAGCGCAGCCAGCGACCGCGCGGCTCCCACCGCCAGGGCGCAACCCAGCAAGAGCCCTGTCATGCGACGATTCGAATTCGGTCTTTTCAAAGCAAAACTCAGGTTGTCCCCGGAGGGGATCGAACAGCGAGCCACAGCCCTCATGAATACTAGGTTTCGCGCTTCCAATTTTGAAAAGTACCGCCAAAAATACCGCCAAAAATGAAAGCGTCCCATGCTGTGGTGTATTTGGTACGCCATGATACATGGTGCCACAGTGCCTGCACCGTCAGCACTGGTAAGCCCCTTCTGTTTCACAGTTACACACCAGCGCCAGTCAAAAAAACCCGCCGAAGCGGGTTGATGGGCAGGTCGAGAAGATTAGGCCTTACGTCTGAATGTAGCCTTGTTGGCCGGCAGCGTCTTGACGGGAGTAGCGACTCCAATCAGCAAAATCTTGTCCAATGCAGCCAAGGCTAGTGGGTCCCGCTTTTGAAAATACTGCGCAGCTTTTTCCGCCAGCCACACATCCGCCAGCATTACCCGGAACTCTCCCAGATATTCCAACGGGTACAACTTGGCGCTGACGATGCGACCATCTGGAAATTCATGTTCATAGGTAGGAAGATCGTCGGTGTCGAGCCCGTGCTTGGTACGCAGAAGCTGACAGAGCATTTTCCCGTGCGTAATATCGGGCATCATCTTCTCCGGCATCCTGTAGCCTTGCGCTTCCATCGGTGCGACAAGGGCATTGGTCATTTCCTGAAGCACCGAAAAATAGCCACTTGGAATCTTGTGAAAGTTCAACATGTGGCGCTCCAGGTGGAACGGCATTTTGGTGACGGTAGGGGCTTTTCCTGACATCCACTCATGCACCCATTTGGATACTTGAACGGCAAACTTTGCGGACAGCCACTGAGCCAGATGAACGGCTACTTGGGGATGTACCCAAGTTCCTTGAAGGGAAGGATCACCGCCTTTCACAATCTGAACAAGTTCCGATGTGCAAATCTGCATATCGGAAGAAAGTTCCTCCAAGAACGCAATGGTTGAGTCGGCTCGCAGATAGCCGCCCATGAGTTTTCCAGCAGCCTTGCACATGGCTGTGGCGTTGATGTAACCATCCTCTGAACGCTGATCTACCACAGCGTTTTGCACTTTGTGCGGGATGAGTGAGAGGGAGTACTGATGGTCTGGCATGGCGTTGGGCTTTCTATCAAATCCAGCGCTCAGGGTTTTTACTTAAATGCTGCATTGCAGCAAGTGCTATACTTTCCTTCGCGCTACAGAGAAAACCACTTTGACCGTCTGCCAGGACTTACTCAAAGTGGGGCAGTGCAACCGAAAGCCAGCTTATCAGTGATGATTTGTTGGCTTTTTGTTTGCAATAGCCATTTTACTACAAGGGTAAATATATGCTGGATAAATTTCCAGTTGTTTCCAGTACCCTTGACGTTCCTACTTGCATTGCCCTGGCAACAGGAGTCAATTCTTCGTACCCTCTTTGCCCGTGGCCGGATTCACGTTGCCCTTTTGAGAGTAGTTGTCCTTCTTGGTTTTATTGGGGTTGGTGGCACGAGTCGGAGCAACGTAGGCGCCTTTCTTGGTGATATGGCCACGAATGGCATGACTTCCCCCTGACCTGCTGCTTGATTTGGCACCACTGGACTTGCCCGAATGCCCGCCACCCTTCGCCAGCACGCCGACCGACAGGACACAGCACAGTAGCAGGATGATTGTTCTTCTCATGGATCTCTCACAGAGGTTCACGCAGGTCGCCTAATCAGAGATTGATTCTCAGACCGGCAAGTCTGCTTGCATATCCCCCATTTGGGGGATATCCGACACGCTGGCCAGGGGCAATGTTGTTGCCTCTATCACCTGTGGCACTGCCAGGAGCAGATTCACCAACTTCTTGCGCCGGTCCGCTTCGTAAGCCTCGGCGTCAGCATGCGCCTGCTTGATAGATTGGCGCTCCGCCGGCGCGCCAGGTCGTAGACCGTACAGCTTTTCAAGCTCCTGAATTCTTTCCGAATTGGTTTTGTCGTGGGCTCCGACGACACATTCAGCGGCGCGGTAGGCAGCGAATGCACCTTGCAGAGCGGCCTTAGCATTTCGTGCCGCAATGCCTAGCTCTTTGAGTGCCAGTGGGTCTGGCCCATCTGCCCAATCTCCGAACTGCTCTCGAACAAAGTACCCGCATCCATGAATCATGAATGCAGCCAGTTGGTTCGCGGTGAATGGAAACGGTAGGGCCGGCGCAATCATCGGGTCCGGTGCATCTTCTCCATCCAGTTCACAGGAGGGTGTCCAGTTTATAAGCTGGTCAAACTCAGCGCTTTCTACCGGCACTTTTCTCGGTCTGATGCCATCGTCGCTAATCTCGAATTCCTTGATGCGAGATTCGATGATTACCTTGGCGACTTCTCTGGTGTACGTACGCATGTCGGCACCCCCTTCACGGTGGCCCTTCAATGAGAAGCCCAGCAGGCAAGTGAAGGTGACTTGCTTTTCAACCCGGTTTCGAGGCGGGCCTAGCTGGGGCAAAACTGGCTTACCGAAACCGCATTGCACGCACGATGACGGCATCTGGTACACGTTGCTGAATCTGTTTGCGGGCCCGGCGCGCATCCTCGATGCTCTCAGTTGTCGGAGAGAGCACGTTGTCTTCCACCCGGGCGCCAACCGGCACGACCATGCTGCGCGCCACCCAGTAGACCGGCTTGAACTCTTGAGGGTCAGCCATGGCAACCTCCTTTCACCAGCCTCAAGTACGGCACATCGACTCTCTTGCTGGACTTGGCAAGTTGGCCTTGATTTCTAGCCTCCTTGATAATCGCTAATATTTCTCCGACCACCTTGTGACGCAGTTCAAAATCTTGTGGCAGCGTTTCAAATAGCCGGCAAATATCGTCACCAAAACTACCCGGACGTGGGCGGATAAAGACTGGCTCCTTGGGGTCGGGACTGGAGATGTCACCGGGTTTGCAGCGGGTCTTCATTTGGAAACCCTCCGAAGCATGGAATCCAACTTTCTCTTGGTTTCAGTGCGTTCTTCTTCAAGTTCAATAATCTTTCGATACATCTCACCCATGACGATGTTTTCAGCCCTTCGCTTTTGCTGCAGGTGCTGGTGGCGGAAAGCACAAAAATCAATGGTGATGCACGGCCAAATAGATTGGCGGCGTGGCTCTTGTAACACTGGCGGGAATGTGATGATTTTTGCAGATGTGCACGTAGCGATGGTGGCGTTAAGCATGGGACACCTCCATGATGTGCACTGACAATCCAGACAGACCGAACCGTTCGAGTTGCGTGTGAATGTCGGGTTCCGTGTACCGGTTGCCGTCTTGTCCTAGTAGACTGTGGCAAGCTTCATATGACGCCGCAGCCACACACTCGGGAATGCCACCTGTTGAATCAAAGCCTTCTTCAAACAGTTGGGTGAGTGCGGCTGAAAATCCATCAAGCAAGAGTGGGTCTGACAGCAGTATTTCAAGATATTTGCGCGTGAAGTTATGTTGGGGCACAACGTCACCATTAGGACTGCCAAAATCAGACCGGTAGTCGGCGCACAATTGACTATCAAGGTCGCTCGGAAGGCCTGGTTTGCAACTGGATTCCAGCCCCATTGCGGCCGCCAAAGACTTGCCCTTCATGAATGATTGTTTTTTGGGCATGATTCAAGCCCTCTCGCTGGTGGTCGACTCGGTACTGGTTTTGATGGCGTCGTGATAAGCCGGGCACATCATCCAAGCTTCTGCGTCACCCCTCTGGATCAATACCCCGCCAAGCTTCTTTGTGCCCAAATCTGCTGTCCATCCAATTCGCTCACCAAGGGCTTCAGCTGCACAGAGAAGCTGTGCCCTGATTTCTTCGTCGTCGTGTGCGATGTGTTCGTTGATAATTCTTACCAGGGCTTCTGCGGACTGAGCAATATCCGAAAACATGAATTCGAACTGCGTCACCAGTGATTCAGCGATAATTTTCTTAGCCATGATTGCAACTCCTTTTGCTTTGATGGTCAGGGGCTGGTCAGTGTTACTGCACTTTCCGGCCCCGCCTATTTGCCCTGGATAGAACGCGCCAGGGCTTCGCGTTAATTCATGCTGCCACCGGCTCCGCCATGCGCTTGATGCGCTTGCGTTCTTTGGCGGTTTGCCGCGCGGTCCACAGGTCACGCTGTGTCTGCAGCGCCAGCCAGTAGCCAGGCGTCGTGCCCAGTGCCTCGGCCAGCCGCAGATCCATATCAGCAGACACGGCCGCATGGCCATGCATTACGCGAGACAGCATGACCCGACTGATACCGATATGCGCGGCAAAGGCGGTCACGCTCACGCCCAGGTCGTCAAGCCAGCCTGTCAACAGTTCGCCCGGGTGGGCAGGGTTGTGCATGTTCATGATGTGCCTCTTCTCAGTGGTAATCCAAATAGTCCAACAGTTCCACGTCTGCACCGACAAACCTGAACGTCAAACGCCAGTTCGCCTGCACGGTCACGGCATAAAACCCGTTACGGTCGCCAGACAGGCCATGCAGACGCCACGACGGGCGGCTCAGGTCTTGCAACCCGCTGGCGACATTCAAGGCGGTCAGCAACTCGCGCAGGCGCTTGGCGTGAATCGCTTGTATTCGTGCCGTGCTACCCGTCTTGAAGAACGCTTCGAGCCCCTTGTGCCGGAATGTGATTATCATAAACTGTTAAGCATTGGTTTACAAGTGCGGACTGGAGTCATGCCGTTTTTAACTGGATCACGTCCGCGCCGACACGCAGCTTGTCGAGGTAGTCCGCCCATGTCTGCATCATTGCGCGACGTTGCTCCATGAACTCTGCCCGGTCATACGCACTGCCGAGAGGTCCTGACTTTTCGTGCGCCAATTGAGCTTCAATCACGTCGGCAGATATGCCCGGCATCCGCTCGATCATCAGCGTCCGTGCAGTGGCACGAAACCCATGCGCGCTCATTTCGTCTTTGCTGTAACCCATGCGCCGCAGCGCGACGTTGACCGTGTTGTCGCTCATGGGTCGTTCGCCAGTCAACAGGCTCGGAAACACGTAGCGGCCATGCCCGGTGATTGGGCGCAACTCTTTCAGATGCGCCAAGGCTTGCGACGCCAGGGGTACAAGGTGCGGTCTGCCGTTGATCTTTTGATGCTTGCGCCGCTTCATATCCTGCGACGGGATGGTGAGCATTGCTTGTTCGACATCCACCCATGCCCACTCCATCTGCCGAATGTTGCCGGGCCGCTGGAATAACAGAGCCGACAACGCCAACGCTACCCGGGTTGTAGGTTGCCCTTTGTAGGCTTCGATAGTCCGCATCAACTCACCTACTTTCACAGGCTCAAGAATCGCTGCCATGTGCTTGGTCGTGACTGGCTTCAAAGCACCCTGAAGATCACTTGTTGGACTGCGCTCACACCTTCCAGTCTGGATGCCGTACCGGAACACTTGCCCAGCAGTCTGCCGAAGAGTATGGGCCGATTCAATGGCACCGCGCTTTTCGCACTTTCGCAGAGCATCCAGCAGCATGGGTGGCGTGATGGTAGCTATCGGCAGTTTGCCCACGTAGGGGAACAAATCTTTCTTCATGCCTCTGAGCCATTTTTCCGCATAGCCCGGAGACCAGGCGTCCGCCTTAGTAGCAAGAAACTCCAGCGCCACCAGTTCAAATGTGTTGGCGGATGCGAGGGTGGCAGACTGTTTTTCCGCACGCTTGACAGCACTGGGGTCGGTGCCATCGGCCAGCAACTCGCGGGCCTTGTCGCGCCGCTGGCGAGCCTTGGCCAAAGATACCGCCGGATACACGCCTATGGCCAAAGTCTTCCGCTTGTCACCGAACCGGTAATTCATGCGCCAGTATTTGCCGCCTGCATTCACCAGCAAATACATGGCACCACCATCGGTGTGCTTGTCACCAGCGGGTGCCCCGGAATATTTGACGTTCTTAACGAAGGTGTCGGTCAGTGCCATTTGCCCCCTTTGGCGGTATGTCGTTTGACGAAGCGTCCAAATACCGCCATAAATACCGCTTTTTTGGCGGTATGTCATGTTACTGCTTGAAGTGGCTTGAGGCAACGAAAAACCCGCTACGCATATGAAACATGCGGGTTCTGAGAGGTTATGAGACCTTCTGATTTGATCAAATGGTCTGCCCGGAGGGGATCGAACCCCCGACCCACAGCTTAGAAGGCTGTTGCTCTATCCAACTGAGCTACGGGCAGAGATCGAGAGAAAATGACATGGTCGGGGCGAAAGGATTCGAACCTTCGACCCTCTGGTCCCAAACCAGATGCGCTACCAGGCTGCGCTACGCCCCGACGTGTCCATATTGTAGCGGCTGACACCATGGATTACATTCGGTGCATGCTGCCTGCACCCCCACCACTGGCCTGGCTCAATCCGGGCCAAGACTTCCCGCCAGTGAACCAAACCTGGGGTGCCGACTCGCCAGCACCCGGCTTGCTGGCTGCAGGTGGTGTACTCGATGTCGAGACCTTGTGCCGCGCCTACAGTCAGGGCGTGTTTCCCTGGTTCAGCAAGGGTCAACCCGTTCTCTGGTGGAGCCCAGACCCCAGAATGGTGCTGCAGGTTGAGGCATTTCACGTGCATCGATCCTTCAAGAAGTCGTTGCGCAAGTTCGTCAGCACCGATGGCTGTGAAATTCGAATGGACTCTGCATTTGATCAGGTCATCCGGGCCTGCGCCACCAGAGCGCGCGCTGGGCAAAACGGCACCTGGATCCTGCCCGACATGGTTGCCGCGTATGGCGCGCTGCACCGTGCCGGCTATGCACACAGCGTGGAAACATGGATTCACGGCCAGCTCGTTGGTGGGCTTTACTGCGTTGCCTTGGGTAAAGCTGTGTTTGGCGAATCCATGTTCAGTTGCGCCAATGACACCTCCAAGATCGCACTGGCCGCCTTGATCTGCTTTTGCCGCCGCCACAGCATCCAACAAATCGATTGCCAGCAAAAAACCTCACACCTGGCTTCGACGGGTGCCCGCGAAGTTTCGTGTGCGGCATTTATTGAACAGATGACCTCTGCGCAGGCCGGCTGCCCGCCTGACTGGAAATTTGAGACCCTATACTGGCATGAGTTGATTCATCCCACTCACCAGCAACGTGACTGACCTCAATGACCTGCCGCTGCAAGCGCTGCAGTTTTACAGCACCGCGCCCTACTCCTGCAGCTATCTGCCGGAAAGACTGGCACGCTCCCAAGTGGCGACACCGAGCCACCTGATCAACTCCGGCACTTACTCGGAACTGGTCAACGCAGGTTTCAGACGCAGCGGCATGTTCACGTACCGCCCGTACTGCGACGCCTGTCGTAGTTGCGTTCCGATCCGCGTTCTTGTCAACGCGTTTCGGCCGGACCGCAGCCAACGCCGCGCCTGGCGCGCACATAGCGGATTGCAAGCCCGGATCATGAAGCTCTGCTTTCTGGAAGAGCACTATGCACTGTATCTGCGCTACCAGAACACTCGACATGCGGGCGGCGGCATGGATCAGGACAGTGTCAACCAGTACACGCAGTTCCTGCTGCAAAGCCGGGTCAATTCGCGCCTGGTAGAGTTTCGCGAGACGCTGGCTGACGGCAGCGCGGGGGCTTTGAAAATGGTATCGATACTCGACCTGCTGGATGAAGGAATTTCTTGCGTTTACACATTTTTTGAACCTGAACCGAACAACAGTTTTGGCACGTACGGCGTGCTCTGGGAGATCGCACAGGCAAAAACACTGCGCCTGCCATATGCCTACCTGGGCTACTGGGTCGCTGACAGCCGCAAGATGAACTACAAGGGAAAATTTCGCCCCGCAGAGTATCTGGTCGACGGCCAATGGACGCTCGACATCCCGGTTTGATCCGCACTAACCCGAAGCATAATTTTCACAAGATAAAATCGGAACTCAGCAGATCAGGAGCACCCATGAGAAAAGACGATTCCGGTAGTGGCGGCACGCCTACCGTTCAGGTCATTGAACGCATGTTCACCTTGATTGATGTACTGGCATCGCGCGAGGAAGCGATTTCGCTCAAGGAGATCAGCGAAAAATCCGGCCTGCACCTGTCGACTACACACCGATTGCTGAATGACCTGGCCACCGGGCGTTTCGTCGAACATCCACAGCCTGGAAGCTATCGGCTTGGCATGCGCCTGCTGGAGTTGGGTAACCTGGTCAAGGGTCGGCTTAATGTGCGGGACGCTGCGCTGGCTCCGATGCGCGAGTTGCACAAGTTGATTCAGCAACCGGTCAATCTCAGCATGCGCCAGGGCGACGAGATTGTCTACATCGAGCGCACCTACAGCGAACGCTCCGGCATGCAGGTGGTACGGGCCATAGGCGGGCGCGCGCCACTGCACCTGACTTCGGTGGGCAAGCTGTTTCTGGCAGCCGACGATCCGCAGAGAGTTCGCGCGTACGCAACCCGAACAGGTTTGAGCGGCCACACCAAGAACAGCCTGACCCAACTGCCGGCGCTGGAGCGCGAATTGTCAAGGGTACGCCAGCACGGGAACGCGCATGACAACGAAGAGCTCGAACTGGGTGTTCGTTGCATGGCTGCCGGTATCTACGACGACCAAGGCACGCTGGTGGCCGGCCTGTCAATTTCTGCGCCAGCCGGTCGACTGGAAGAAGCCTGGCTGCCCAAACTGCAAGCCGCAGCACGTGAAATTTCGGCTACTTTGGGCTACAAAAGCTGACTGCCTGCGCTGAGTCTAGCCCTTGATTTTTCCGGCGACGGACTGACTCACAACAGTGGCCGTAACGGGCACGGACTGTGGCAGCATTGAAGGTGATGACTCGACCCATCGCCTGACCCGTTCCGCATCGCCGATACGGCTGAGTTTCCCGGCAGAGTCCAGGAAAACCATGATCAGTTTGCGCCCGGCGACTTTGGCCTGCATCACCAAGCACTGCCCTGCTTCGGAAATATAGCCGGTTTTTTGCAAACCGATATCCCATGATGGATTCTTGACCAAGCGATTCGTGTTTCTGTATTGCAGCGTCCTGTTGCCGACTGCGACCTGATGCTCGGGCGAGGTGGACAATTCGCGCAATGTCGGATCGCCGTAGGCAATATTCACCAGTTTGACCAGATCACGCGCACTCGACTGATTCTTGCTGGAAAGCCCGGTCGGCTCCTCGTAGTTCGTGTCGTTCATTCCAATCAATCTGGCCTTGGCATTCATCAGCCCGACAAAGACCGGCAATCCACCCGGATAGCTGCGCCCTAGTGCATGCGCAGCGCGGTTTTCACTGGACATCAAAGCCAGATGCAGCAGTTCACCCCGGCTCAAAACTGTACCCACTTTGAGACGCGATGTGCTGCCCTTTTCGGTATCAACATCGGACTGCGAAATCGTGATGAACTCATCCATCGGCAGTCTTGCCTCACTTACGACCAAGCCTGTCATCAATTTCGTGAGCGAAGCAATCGGCAATACGGCCTTGTCGTTCTTGCTGAACAGCACTTCGTTGGTGTCCTGATCGATCACCAATGCAACACTCGACCTCAGTGCCAGTGTGTCATGCCCCTGATGCAAGCCGGCCATTTGACCGAAGGAGGGTTTCAGCGGTGCTGCCGCCACGCGCAGCACCGGCTTGCGCTTGCTTGCGACAACCGGCTTCACAGTCCGATGTTTAACAGCGGCCTTGCCTGGGGGCTTTGCTCCAGCGTGCTGATTTTCGTCCGCCCTCGCCTGCGCTAAAGAAAGCGCAAGCACAAGCACGGTCAGGGCAGAGAACAGCGAGGATCGAAGCAAGATATTCCTAACAGCGACTTGATTGACAGTTCATTGCGGCGAGTTTATACAAAAAAACCCACAAGATCAATCAGTTGCGACACTTTCTTCACGAAGAAAACGGCTACTTCGACTGACTACCCTTGAGCCGCCACCCGATCGGCTTTGCTTTGCAGCTTGTTGAGTGCGCTCAAGTAGGCCTTGGCGGAAGCGACGATGATGTCAGGATCCGAACCGACACCATTGACGACGCGACCGCTGTTTTGCAGTCGAACCGTAACCTCGCCCTGGCTTTCCGTCGAACCGCTGATCGCGTTGACTGAATAGAGCACCATCTCGGCGCCGCTCTTTACCTGGGCTTCGATAGCCTTGAGGGACGCATCGACCGGACCATCACCATCAGAAGCACTCTTGACCTCTTTGCCGGCGACAGTGAACACAATGCTGGCCTGTGGGCGTTCACCGGTTTCGCTGTGCTGCGAAAGCGAAACAAAGCGGTACTGTTCGTTCTCATTCGAAACAGCTTCGTCATTGACCAGGGCCAGAATGTCCTCATCGAAAATCTCGCTTTTGCGGTCGGCGAGTTCCTTGAATCTGGCGAAGGCAGTGTTGATGTCCGCCTCCGCTTCCATCTGAACTCCCAACTCCTGCAAGCGCTGCTTGAAGGCATTGCGACCGCTGAGTTTGCCCAGGATGATCTTGTTGTTGCTCCAGCCAACGTCCTCCGCACGCATGATTTCGTAAGTGTCGCGCGCCTTGAGAACACCGTCCTGATGAATGCCTGAGGCGTGCGCAAACGCATTCGCACCGACGACCGCCTTGTTCGGTTGCACGACGAAGCCTGTGGTCTGACTGACCATGCGACTGGCCGCCAGAATGTGCCTGGTATCAATGCCAAGGTCCAGACCGAAATAATCACGGCGCGTCCTGATCGCCATGACCACCTCTTCGAGACTGCAATTGCCAGCCCGTTCACCCAGTCCGTTGATGGTGCACTCAACCTGACGCGCACCGCCGATCTTCACGCCAGCCAGGGAATTGGCGACAGCCATGCCCAGATCGTTGTGACAATGCACAGACCAGACGGCTTTGTCTGAATTGGGAACCCGCTCTCGCAGATTTTTGATGAAGTTGCCGTACAACTCCGGTATGGCGTAACCGACGGTATCGGGCACGTTGATCGTGGTGGCGCCTTCGTTGATCACGGCTTCAATAATCCGGCACAGAAAGTCGACATCGCTGCGGTAAGCATCTTCGGGGCTGAACTCAACATCAGAAACCAGATTGCGGGCAAAGCGAACCGCGAGTTTGGCCTGCTCAAACACCTGGTCTGGCGACATACGCAGTTTCTTCTCCATGTGCAACGCGGAGGTTGCTATAAAGGTGTGGATGCGCGCACTGTTGGCACCTTGAAGCGCCTCAGCAGCGCGCGAAATATCCCGGTCATTGGCGCGCGACAGCGAGCACACGGTGGAGTCCTTGATCGCCTTCGCAATGCACTGCACAGCATCGAAATCGCCGTTCGAACTGGCTGCAAAACCGGCTTCAATGACATCCACCTTCAGACGCTCCAGCTGGCGCGCGATGCGCAATTTTTCGTCCTTGTTCATCGAGGCACCAGGCGACTGCTCTCCGTCACGCAAGGTCGTATCGAAAATAATTATTCTGTCGCTCATCTGGTTTCTCCGGTCATCGTTAACATTGCAGTCCAAAAAAACAAAAAGCCCGCTGCGGTTGCATGCGGGCCTTTGGTTTGGGTAAGCGCGTGCGCTACCAACTCCGCCCGTGTGGCGTTAGCAGTAGTGCTAGCGAAATATTTTTCATTCCGTCAATGTACCACAAGTTCCTGGTCCTGCGTCACTTGTGCAAGCCTCGTTCATCGGGTTCGTCAGTCGAAGTGCTGATGACGCTGGTTTGCTGGCCTTTCGCCTTGCGCCATGCATAAATCAGGTAACCGCTGACGCCATAGGCGACGAACAAGCCAAACATCACAATGGGTGGATCAATGTTGATAACGGCGATGCCCAGAGCAATCAGAACAATCACGACAAAGGGCACACTTTTCTTCATGTGCACATCCTTGAAACTGTAAAACGGAACATTGGTCACCATGCTCAAGCCTGCGTAAAGGGCCAGCGCAAAAGTTGGCCATGCGACACTTGGACCTTTGACACCCAGATCGGTCGCGACCCAGATAAAACCAGCGACCAGCGCCGCCGCAGCCGGAGACGGTAAGCCCTGAAAATACCTCTTATCCACGACCCCGGTATTAACGTTGAATCGTGCCAGACGCAGTGCCGCGCATGCGCAATAGACAAAAGCGGCTATCCAACCCCAGCGGCCCAGACCCTGCAAGGCCCAGACATAGGAAATGATGGCCGGTGCAGCGCCAAATGAAACCATGTCCGAGAGCGAATCCATCTGCTCACCGAAGGCACTTTGCGTATTGGTCATGCGTGCCACGCGACCATCCAGACTGTCGAGCACCATAGCCCAAAAAACACCTACGGCAGCCAGATCAAAGCGGCCATTGATGGCCATCACAATGGCATAAAAGCCACCAAAAAGAGCCGCCAACGTGAACAGATTGGGCAACACATAGATGCCCTTGCGGCGTTTCGCGACGACCACACCGCCGGTCTCTGAAAAATCCACCTCTTTCTCATCCTGCATAGAATTTCCCTCCGGCGCCCATAGTAACAAAGGCCACCGAAGTGGCCTTTGCACCAGGGGTTTACCGCCCTAGTTGCGTGTCTGGTCAACCAGCTTGTTCTTCTTGATCCATGGCATCATTGCCCGCAGTTTTTCACCCACCTGCTCAATCTGGTGTTCCGACATCAAGCGACGACGGCTGAGCAAGGTTGGTGCGCCTGCCTTGTTTTCCAGAATGAAGCTCTTGGCGTACTCGCCGCTCTGAATGTCCTTCAGGCACTTGCGCATGGCGTCTTTGGTGGCAGCGGTGATGATCTTCGGACCGGTGACATACTCGCCGTACTCGGCATTGTTGGAAATCGAGTAATTCATGTTGGCGATACCGCCTTCGTAAATCATGTCAACAATCAACTTGAGCTCGTGCAGGCACTCAAAGTAGGCCATCTCAGGCGCATAACCAGCTTCCGTCAGAGTTTCAAAACCCGCCTTGATCAGTTCAACCGTACCACCACAAAGGACAGCCTGTTCGCCAAAGAGATCTGTCTCCGTCTCTTCGCGGAAACTGGTTTCAATGATGCCGGCCTTGCCACCACCATTGGCCATGGCATAGCTCAACGCCAGATCGCGTGTACGGCCGGACTTGTCCTGATGAATGGCAATCAACTGCGGCACACCACCTCCTTGAACGTACGTACCGCGTACGGTGTGGCCGGGCGCCTTGGGCGCCACCATCCAGACATCCAGATCAGCGCGGGGCGTCACCAGGCCGTAGTGAATATTGAAGCCGTGGGCAAAGACCAGGGAGGCGCCCTGCTTGATGTTAGGTTCGATGTCGTTGCTATAGACCGAACCGATCTGCTCGTCGGGCAAAAGAATCATGACGACATCGGCAGACTTGACTGCGGCGCCAACTTCGGCCACCTGCAGTCCGGCCTTTTCGACTTTTGACCATGAGGCACCACCCTTGCGCAAACCTACTACCACCTTGACACCGCTGTCGTTCAGATTCTGGGCGTGGGCGTGGCCCTGGCTGCCGTAACCAATGATGGCAACCGTTTTTCCTTTGATCAGGCTGAGGTCACAGTCCTTGTCGTAAAAAACTTTCATTTTTCTCTCCGTTGTAAAAAATTAAACTCGCAAAATTCGCTCGCCACGACCAATCCCACTGGGGCCGGTACGCACTGTTTCCAGAATGGCACCGCGCTCTATGGCTTCCAGAAACGCGTCATTCTTGTCCTGATTACCCGTCAATTCAATGGTGTAACTTTTTTCCGTTACATCAATGATGCGCCCGCGAAAAATGTCTGCCATGCGTTTCATTTCCTCTCGCTCCTTGCCAACCGCGCGCACCTTGACCATCATCAGTTCGCGCTCGGTGTAGGCTCCTTCGGTCAGGTCAACCACTTTGACGACATCAATCAGACGGTTCAGGTGCTTGGTTATCTGCTCGATCACCTCATCTGAACCCGCTGTCTGAATCGTCATGCGCGACAAGCTTGGATCTTCGGTTGGCGCGACAGTCAGCGACTCGATGTTGTAGCCACGTGCCGAGAACAGTCCAACCACGCGTGACAGGGCGCCCGGTTCGTTTTCCAGCAGTACAGCAATGATATGTTTCATGATTAAAGATCTTCCGAACCGAGCAGCATTTCGGTAATGCCGCTGCCAGCGCGCACCATCGGGAACACGTTTTCTGTTGGGTCAGTACGGAAGTCCATGAAAACGGTCCTGTCTTTCAATTTTCGCGCTTCATGCAAAGCCGGCTCGACGTCCTGTGCACGCTCGATCAGCATGCCCACATGACCATAAGCCTCTGCCAGTTTGACAAAATTCGGCAGTGCATCCATGTAACTGTGGCTATAGCGGCCTTCGTACTCGACCTCCTGCCACTGTCGAACCATGCCCAGATACCGGTTGTTGAGTGAAACAATCTTGATCGGCGTGTTGTACTGCAGGCAGGTAGAGAGTTCCTGTATGCACATTTGCACTGAGCCGTCTCCCGTGATGCAAAACACCTCGCTCTCAGGCCTGGCCGTCTTGACTCCCATCGCATACGGAATGCCGACACCCATCGTTCCCAGACCGCCAGAGTTGATCCAGCGCCTTGGTTCGTCAAAGCGATAGTACTGGGCGGCCCACATCTGGTGCTGGCCGACATCGGACGTGATATACGCGTCCGCCCCTTTGGTCATGTTCCAGATCGTCTCGACGACGTACTGCGGCTTGATCACATCGTTCTTGCCATGATCGTACTTCAGGCAGTCGCGCTTGCGCCAGGTCTCTATCGTGTCCCACCAGGCGCCGAGAGCCTGATTGTCGGGCTTTATCGAACCCTCCCGAATCATGGCAATCATCTCCGACAGCACTTCCTTGACGTCGCCGACGATCGGGATATCGACTTTGACGCGTTTCGAAATGCTCGACGGGTCGATGTCGATATGAATGATCTTGCGCTCATTCTGGGCGAAGTGCTTTGGGTTGCCGATGACGCGGTCGTCAAAACGCGCACCCACCGCGAGCAGGACATCGCAGTTTTGCATCGCGTTGTTGGCTTCCACCGTACCATGCATACCAAGCATGCCGAGAAACTTGCGGTCGCTTGCCGGGTAGGCCCCCAGGCCCATCAGGGTATTGGTGCAGGGATAACCCAGAGTGTCCACCAGCGTACGCAACTCAGCTGAGGCGTTGCTCAATATTACACCGCCCCCGGTGTACACATAGGGTCGTTTTGCCGCCAGAAGCAGTTGCAAAGCCTTGCGAATCTGTCCACCATGGCCTTTACGAACCGGGTTGTAGGAACGCATTTCCACACTTTCGGGATATCCTGAATATGGCACCCGCTTGAAGGAAACGTCCTTTGGAATATCCACCACGACCGGGCCAGGCCGGCCGCTGCGCGCAATATGGAACGCCTTTTTCATGGTCTCAGCCAGATCCCGCGCATCCTTGACAAGAAAATTGTGCTTGACGACCGGGCGTGTGATGCCAACTGCGTCACACTCCTGAAAAGCGTCCAGCCCGATCGCGTGCGTCGGGACCTGCCCAGTCACAATCACCATCGGAATGCTGTCCATGTAGGCCGTCGCTATGCCAGTGACGGCATTTGTGACGCCCGGCCCCGAAGTAACCAGTGCAACACCAACCTCGCCGGTGGCTCGCGCGTAACCGTCCGCCGCATGCACCGCCGCCTGCTCATGGCGCACCAAAATGTGCTTTATCGTGCTCTGTTTGTAAAAGGCGTCGTAGATGTGCAGCACAGCCCCGCCCGGGTAGCCCCAGATGAATTTGACGCCCTCGGCCTGCAGAGCCTTGACGAGTATTTCTGCGCCTCGCAGGTCCTGTTCATCCGATGCTGGCGTGAGCGCTTTTCCCGTGCCTGTTGCTGTGACAGCCGAAACGATTTCAGCTTTTGATATTTTCATGATCAACCTTTGCGAATGTCTCTGACGAAAGACCTTGGGTGCCCCTTCGCAAACACTTGTGGCGTGGCGTCGGAACTTAGAGCCAAAGCCATAAGCGCAATGATTCTTGCGCCGGACCATGACCCGTTTGCCTTTTGATTTGCAGGTCGCATTATGGCACTGCCGCCGCCCACACTGGCAAGACCTCACGGAATAGTTCAATCCAAATGCCATAATCCCCGCCAATCCACCCACCGCACCGTAAAGCAAGCACCTCTTGGCAACCGAACTGGAACTTTCTGATTTTCTGAAGAGCGTGGAAAAGCGCGCCTTCAAGCGGTCGGTGTACCACGTTCGCAACGAGGAATCGGCGCTTGACATCGTGCAGGACAGCATGATGAAGCTCGCCGAGCACTACGGCCATAAGCCGGCGGCGGAACTGCCTATGCTGTTCCAGCGAATATTGTCAAACTGCACTTTGGATTGGTTTCGACGCCAAAAAACCAGAAACACGCTGTTTTCCAATCTGAGTGACTTTGAATCTGAGGGCGAAGAGGGGGAATTTGATCTCCTGAGCACTCTGAACACTCAAACAGAGTCGGACCAAGCCGAAAGTCCCGAGACATCAGCACAACGGGCACAAACCTTGCGTGCGATTGAAAGTGAGATCCAGGAACTACCCGGGCGTCAACGGGAAGCCTTCCTCATGCGTTACTGGGAGGAAATGGACGTGGCAGAAACTGCTGCAGCCATGGGCTGTTCGGAAGGCAGTGTCAAAACACACTGTTCACGGGCGGTCCAGGCCCTTGGCAAGGCATTGACGGCGAAGGGAATAACACTATGACTGATACATATCGTTACGAAAATCTGGTTGCGCAAGACCGTTTCGGATTGCGGGTGGCGGCGCGCCTGTCCGATGCGGCGGACGAATTGTCTTACGAGATGAGCGAGCGGCTGCGCGCAGCCAGGGCACGTGCTTTAAGCCAGCGCAAAGTAAGCGTCCGGACAGCCAGCAGCGTTACGCGCTCCGGCGCGGCTGCAGTGCTGACTTTTGACGGCGATCATCTAAGTTGGTGGGAGCGGGTGGCGACCGTAGCGCCGCTGCTGGCCCTGGTATTGGGTCTGGTTGTGATCAATGTGATCCAGAACGACAAACGTGCGAACGAAATTGCCGAAATTGATGCTGCCTTGTTAACCGATGACCTGCCACCAGCCGCCTATGCGGATCCTGGTTTCACACAATTTCTCAAGAGCAGAAACGGGCAAAATTGAGATTCTGGACATAAGCATGTTCATGCGCAGCACCGATCAGAGTCGTGTCTCCAGGAAAACCGGCAAGCTGGCCGCCAGTGCCGCGTTTTGCCTGCTGGCAGCGCTGAGCATGCCCGCCTCGTGCGCCTTGGCACAGACTGTGGCAGCGAGCAAGACCACCAGTTCGGCAGCTGCGGCAAAAAGTCCGGCATCCCCTGCGAGTTCGTCCAAGCCAGCGTGGCAGGACCTGACGCCGGTGCAG